>VBEJ01000025.1 GCA_005882985.1 Chloroflexota bacterium | reverse complement strand
CTTCATCACCTCCGCGCCGGTCGCTCCCGGCCGGACGTTCTCGACGAGCGACTTGCCGTACATGGGCGCCTCGCTGTGCACGAAGCCCAGCGGCACGAATTCGGTGAAGCCGCCAGTCTGCTTCTGGATGTCGCGCAGCAGCCCGAGGTGCGCAGCGACGTGCCGCGGGCTCTCGACGTGCCCGTACATGATCGTCGAAGTCGTACGGATGCCTAACTCGTGGGCCGTCGTCACGACCTCGACCCACTGGTCCTTCGTAATCCGGCCGGGCGAGATCAGGTCGCGGACCTTCTGGTCGAGGACCTCGGCGGAAGTCCCGGGCAGCGTGCCAACGCCTGCCTCCTTGAGCCCCGTAAGGTACTCGCGGATCGTGCATCGTGAGCGGATCGCGCCGTAGAGCACCTCCTCCGGCGAGAAGCCGTGGATGTGCAGCTCCGGGAGCTCCTTCTTGATGGCGCGCGTCAGCTCGATGTAGTAGTC
>VBEJ01000268.1 GCA_005882985.1 Chloroflexota bacterium | reverse complement strand
TGGAGGCGGGGCCATCCCAGGGCTCCATGAGGCAGCCATGGTAATCGTAGAAGTCCTTCTTCTCCTGCGACATGCTCTCGTGGCCGTCCCAGGGCTCGGGGATCATCATCATCATCGCCTGCTCGACCGCGCGGCCGGTCATGGTGAGCATCTCGAGGGCGTTGTCGAAGCAGGCGGTGTCGCTGCCGCGCTCGTCGATGATCGGAAGGATGCGCTGGATCCCGGAGGGAAGTCCCTCGCCCTGCACTCCGTTACCGAACAGCGGCGACTCGAAGAGCGCCTCGCGGGCGCGCATCCAGTTGATGTTGCCGCGCAGGGTGTTGATCTCACCATTGTGGGAGATCATGCGGTACGGGTGGGCGAGCCGCCAGCTCGGGAAGGTGTTCGTGCTGAACCGCGAGTGGAACATGCAGAGCGCGCTCTTCATGCGCGGATCGCTCAGGTCCAGGAAGTAGTCCTTGAGCTGGACCGGCATCAGCATGCCCTTGTAGACCAACGTTCGCGACGAGAGACTCGGAAAGTAGAAGACGCGCGCCGGGTCCATGCCGGAGCGCTCGAGGCGGTTCTCGAAAATCTTGCGGATGACGTACAGCTTGCGCTCGAAGGCATCCTGGTCCTCGATTGAGTCGTCGCCGATGAAGACCTGGTAGATGAGCGGCTCTGCCGCGAGGGCTGACGCCCCGAGGTCGTGGTTGTTCGTCGGGACGTCTCGCCAGCCGAGGACATGGCAGCCCTCGTCCCAGACGATGGCGGTGAACATCTGCATAACGTAATCGCGGGCGGTCTTGTCGTGTGCGGCGAAGAAGAGGCCGGTCCCGTAGTGGCCTTCGGGAGGCAGGAAGATGTGCTGCTCTTCACAGACCTCCCGGAGGAAGTGGTCGGGGACCTGGATGAGGACGCCCGCGCCGTCGCCGGTGTTGACCTCGCAGCCGCAGGCGCCGCGGTGCTTCAGGTTCTCGAGGGCAACAATGCCGTCGCGGATGATCTTGTGCGACTTCTCACCGTCGAGGCGGACGATGAACCCGACGCCGCAGGAGTCATGCTCGTACTGCGGGTCGTATAAGCCTGTAGGGTGGTGATTGCATTTCTCGGCCATTGCGTGTTCCTTGAACTAGGCCGAGGCCGTAGCGGCGGCTGGCTTTACGGCGGAGGCGGGCGCGGTGGAGCGGCCCGCCGGACGGGGATCGGAGCTTCGGCTGGGTGCCAGTTTGTTTGGCATTTTCGCTCTCCCCGGTTTGTGGAATAGGCGCTCAGTATAGCAGAAGGCCGTTCGATTGTGAACGAATGCGGCGGCCGCTATAGATGCCCTCTATCGTGCGGCCACTCTAGCATAGACGCGACGGGAGTGTCAACGGTAGTAATCCAAGATGCGCTTCAGCATTTTGCGTCCTTGTATTCGCATAACTCCACCCGGTCAAGGAAACGCTGGAACGCGACGAGATCATCGGGCTGCACGATTCTGATGTCTTTGCAGACGTGGCCGGTATTAGCGTCCCGGCCGATGAATCCGGATGATCTCCAATTGCGGACGGCGATTGCTTCTCCGACGCGATCGCAATCGGCCGGTGTGGGCGGTTCGCCCGAATAGCCACCGTCGCCGCCGGTCGTGAAGCTGACGTACATTCCGGATGCGGGATCGGGCCGAATGGTGGGCGCTTCGGTGGTGGATTCTGGAGGCGGCTCGCCGTTGTACGGCCACGGCGCTGTCGCCGGATCAAAGGGGCACTTCGCTATGGCCAGGACCTTGCCGTGCTCCGGAGAACCAGTATGCACGACGGCGCCGGTTTCGGCGTCGATGAGAACGGACGCCCCTACGTTTGGATTTGAAGGGTCCGCGGGATCAAACTTATAGGTGTCGAGTGCAGGACCTCCATTCGGTGGCTTGAGCTCAGGCTCGAGGCCAAAACGAGTGCGCCTGCAACGGCGGTGGTGCCGAGAACGGCGATGCCTGCGACAGCAAAGAGGGGCTTCATTCGGCAAACCGGAAGCTCTCGATTATCCGATCGAAGATCGTCGTATCAGGTGGATCGGCGAGGTACCCAACGACACAATATTGAAAGCCGAAGTGATCAGCGGCTACGACGCGAGCTAACACTGTCGGGTCATCCTCTAGCGGGTTGGTCGTGGTCCATCCTGCTTCTCCTCCGAGCTCGGCCGGTTGAGAAGAGCCACTGGGGCGCGCGCAACCGTCTGCCTGCGATGCATAGTCCACCGCGTAGATATCGACCTTCATCGAGTTGTCAGGAATCCCGCCGTGACCGGGCGCCGTCTTCGGGTCCCAGGGAGTGAGGATGAGCGTGAGCGACCTAGCGCTATCCGACCGATCGCCACCTTCCAGAAACCAATTTGCGGGATAGGCGAACGTGAACGGCGGCACAGCTGAAGTCGAACCAAGTCTGTAAGGTACGAATCCCTCTGGAGCGGGCGGTTGCGTCTGGTTCGGACTTGACGAGGACGTCGTCTGGATTGCTGATGGAGTCGAACTTGGTATCGGGCTGGCCCGCGAGCTTGCGGCAATGGTCGGGGAAACCGTCGCCGTGTCGGGAAATTGGACGCTCTCCTTCTCGCCGCCGCCCGTCGACGCGAAGACGATGCCGACACCGCCGGCGGTTCCGAGAAGGGCGATGCCTGCAAGGACCCAGAGGGGCTTGTTCAACTACGACCTCGTTTGCTTGTGACTTCAGGCTACGCTCGCATGGGTACGCAGTCAATAGATTTCTTAAGGAATCGTCGTGTTTGGGCCGGTTCAGTATAAAGTCCGGACTGTCACAAGCGCCTCGCGATTGGGCGTTGTTGCGCTGCCTCTCGCGGCGTATAATTCGCGCATCCGCTCACCTGGGGAGGTAGCCATGCAACCGACGACTGCCCGGAACTGCGTTCGAGGCCATCCGCTGATAGGCGATGGACTGTTCTGTCAGAGCTGCGGGGCGTTTCAGCTAGACAGTGAGGGCACCGTCACAATGGCTGGCCGCGGCGAGCGCCTGCTGTCGTGGTTCGTCAATACGCTCCTCGTCTTTCTGACGCTCATCATCGGGTGGATCATCTGGTGGTTCATCGTGGCGCCAAAGGGACAGAACCCAGGCAAGGCCGTGATTGGGCTGCGCGTGATCAGGAGCGATGGCAATGCGGTTGGCACAGCCATGATGTTCGTACGAGGGCTCGTCGGCCAGGCCGCCGGCCTCTTTCCCTTGGGCAGCATCATCGATAGCGCCTGGCTACTCTGGGACAAGGACGCCCAGACATTGCACGACAAGGTCGTCAACACGGTTGTCGTGAAGGCGAAAGGCTCCGAGAAGATCGTCGAGGCCGGCGGTCTGGGTGCGCCTCCGGCAGGCGTGACGCCGCCTCCGGCCTACGCGCCCGCCGTCTCGTTTCCGGCGTCGTCGCCGCCCGGGGCGTCATCGCAAGTGCGCGGGGCGGACGAGATCTACTGCAAGAACTGCGGGCGAGCGATGAAGGCAGACGCGCAGTTCTGCCCGAACTGCGGCGCGAGCGTAGCGCGTTAGAAGGCGGCACTACGCGCCGAATCGAAAGCTCTCTGTAAGCCGGTCGAAGATTGTCGGATCGGGCGGGTCAGCGAAAAGGCCGCTAATACAGAAGCGGAACCCAGCATAGTTCGCAGCCACAATGCGATATGTAACGCTGGGGTCGCTATCGATTAGGCCGGTCGTGGTCCACCCCGCTCGTCCGCCG
>VBEJ01000267.1 GCA_005882985.1 Chloroflexota bacterium | reverse complement strand
GATGTGAGCGGGCGGGAAGAACTGCTTCACGAGGAATTCGATCTCAAGGAGCTCGCCGTTCGTGTCCGCAGGGCGTTTTGTGAAGGTGAATTGCTCGCCGGTGTTGGGGATCTCGAAGACGTCGCGTGACTGTGTCATGATCTCACCTCGTTCCGTGGTTTCTCATTTCCCATCGCCGGTGTCAACTGCTAACCTGTGTCCGCCATGAGCGAGTCAAAAGTCCTGACGGAGCGGCGGGGCCGGACGTTTGTCGTCACGATCAACCGGCCTGAGGCCAGGAATTGCGTGGACGGGGAGACGGCCGGGCTGCTGTTCGAGGCCGTCGAAGAGTACAAGCGGGATGACGGCCTCGACGTACTGATTCTGACCGGCGCGGGGAAAGATGCGTTCTGTTCGGGCGCCGACCTGAAGAACATCGGCTCGCTCAGCGCGAGGGCGGGCGCGCGCAACTCGGGGCCGATGGGCATTTCGCGCATCACGGACGTGCAGAAGCCGGTGATCGGGGCGGTAGAGGGGTACTGCACTGCGGGAGGCCTCGAGCTGGCCTGCTGGTGCGATTTCCGGGTGGCGTCGGCGAACGCGCAATTCGGGGTGCTGAACCGCCGCTGGGGCGTGCCGCTCGTGGACGGCGGGACGCAGCGGCTGCCGCGCATCGTCGGGCTCGCGAACGCGCTGTACCTGATCGAGACTGGAGCGCTGATCGACGCTTCGCACGCGCTCCGCATCGGGCTCGTGCAGGAGGTCGTGCCTGCGGGCAAGGCGCCCGAGCGGGCGCTGGAGATCGCGCGCGTGCTGTCGACCTACCCGCAGGGGGCGATCCGCAACGACCGGCGCGCGGCGCTGGAGGGCGTGTCGCTGCCACTCGCCGAGGGGCTGGCACGCGAGGCAGCGGTGCACCGCGACACGGCCCGGGACCCGGCGATGGCAGACTGGCTGGCGCGCTTCGCGAGGGGCGAACGGCCGGAGCCGCTCAGGCCGCCTGATCCGTAGCTCTTAGCTGCAGCGGCCTTCGTCTTCTCATTTGCCTACTTTCGTGGTATTTTGGCGGCGAGCCCAGGGGAGGTCATCATGCGAAATATCGGACCCGCCCGCCTGGCCTTGCTCGCCGCAGCCATGGCGGTTGCTGCGCTCTTGGGCAGCCCCGCACCGGCACTCGGCGCATCTTTCACAGTAAACGCCACGAATGACGCCGTCGACGCATCGCCGGGTGATGGCGTGTGCGCGGACGTCGCCGGGGCGTGTACGCTGCGGGCGGCGGTGATGGAGGCGAACGCGCTGCCGGGCGCTGATGAGATCTCGCTGCCGGCGGGGACTTATGTGCTATCGATTCCGGGGGCGGGTGAGGACGCGAGTGCGACGGGGGATTTGGATGTGACGGCCGATCTGACGATCACCGGCGCGGGGCGGGATACGACGGTCATCGATGCGGGTGGGCTTGACCGGGCCCTTCACGTTGTTGGATCAATTCGAATGAATGCCCAGAATCTCTTGTTAACGAACGGCTCGGCCGGAACCTCAGCGGGCGCTGGCAAATGCAATCCATTGGCAGGCCAAGAAAACGGCGGTGGACTGTGCAACGAATCTGGGGTCGTAGGTCTAAGCAATGTATCGATTTCCGGTAGTTCGGCAACGCGTCATGGTGCTGCTATTTGGAACGCCGGGGTCATAGAAGTTGAATCGTCGTTGATCGTCGGCAATATACAGGAGGCAATCATAAACGGGGACAACTTCAATGAGGGCACTGCCACGCTGCGAGCAACTTCAGTGAGCGACAATGGAAGAGGTCTGCGGAACTACGGCACTGCCATCCTCGAGGATAGCGTTTTCAATGGAAACCTAAACGGTGTCGAGAATTGGGGCGGCACGCTCACCATGAATGGTGGACAGGTCAAGGGCAATGGCCAGTATGGACTCTTGAATTTCGGCGATACGATGACACTATCCGGCGTCACGGTTGACGGTAATGGAAGTCTAGGTATTGCCAACGAGATGCCTGGAAAACTCGTGGTGATCGGTTCAACGATAAGCAATAACGCCGGCGCTGGGGTGTCAAGTTCTGTTGGCCAGCCCGTTGATACTCCACTTGTCCCGGGCTCTTTAGCAATGACGAACAGCACGGTGACTGGGAATTTACAGGGCGGGATTATCACGGGCGGAGATATGGTTCTTCTGAATGTGACCATTGCTCACAACACAGGTCCGGGTGTTTCACGTGAGGATCGGCCTTTTCCCATATTAACCACGCT
>VBEJ01000258.1 GCA_005882985.1 Chloroflexota bacterium | reverse complement strand
CCATTTGCGGGTGGCGACGGCGATCTCGGCGAGCTGTTCGTGGGTGGTGCCGTACTGGTGCATGTGGCGCATGCAGGCCATGGCGTAGTGAGTGGGCGCGCCGCCGACATGGTAGGGCATCTCGAACTGGGCGGACGGGTGCTGAACGTCGAGGGCCGGCCGAGCTGAACCCCCGCGCCTGCCGCCCGAGGCGCCGCTTTCGCCGTGCGTGATTAGGGCGACGTTGATGAGGCCCGCGTGAATCGCGGCGGCGGCGTGTTCGACGTCGATCACGAAGGAGGAGCCGCCGACGGACGTGCTATCGGTGTATTTTGGCTGGATGCCGAGGTATTCGGCGAGCTGGAGGGTGGGCGACCAGCCGGCTGAGCCGGCGCTGAATATGCCGTCGACCTCCGAGAGGGCGATGCCGGCGTCCTCGAGAGCGTTGCGTGCCGCCTCGGCGTGGAGCTGGAGGGTGGACTTGTGGGGGACGATGCCGATCTCGTCGGACTCGTCGGCGCCGACGATCGCGACTTTTTTATAGAGGGCGGCGGTCTTGCCGTCAGAGGAGGTCATCGCTCGAGAGGCGTGGTTCGCGCGGCTCTGAAGACGCCGCGCCTACATTCATCGTCATCAGCTGACGAGGCGAAATTTGGGAAGTGAGATTTCTTCGGTGATGTCTTCGAAAGTGACTTCGACGGGCATATCGCAGTCGATGTGGGCCGGGTCCGGGTCGACGCCGACGATGTTGGTGTAGAGGCGGGGGCCTTCGTCGAGTTGGACGAGCGCGGTGACGTAAGGGACCTCATCTTGCCAGCCTGGGTGCCAGGCTCGGTGCTGGATGGCATAGGTATAGATGCGGCCTCGGCCGGACGCCTTGCGCCACTCGACGTCCCAGCTAAAGCAGGTGGGACAGAAGTCACGCGGGTAAAAGTAAAAGGCCTCGCAGTTGCGGCAGAAGGGGAGCCAAAGCTCGTGGTTGCGGCAGCCCTCCCAATAGCGCTTGGATTCTGGGCTGGGCACCGGGAGTGGCTTACGGTATCCGTCCTGGGTCATGGGCGCCATAACCTTAACGTTAGGGGGGAGCGAGAGGCAAGAAGCGTTGAGTCCCGGGTCGGGATTTTCCACAGCGTCGACATCGGCTGGGACAGATCCTTCGTGCCTCAGGATGACGAAGGAAAAGGCGGGGAGCCCTTGCGGCAGGGCTCCCCGCCAGCGGGAGGGGTGGGGTTGTAATCGTGATCAGGCGCCGGCGGCGGTCTGGCCGAACGGGATGATGTTCACCGGCTCGGGTTCGGCGTACTTCATGACAAGCTCGCCGAAGTCGACGTTGGAGCCGGTCGTGAAGGCGAGGGCGAGGAAGAGTCCCATGACGCGCATGGCGAGGGCGATCTCACCGGGCATGTCGATCATCGGATTCTTCTTCTCTATTGCGGTGAGACGGTCGTTGACGGCGTCGATGAGGCGGCGGTCGCGGTAGGTCTCGGGGCTGCTGAAGGCGCGGAACGCTTCTCGCATCGCGAGCGCGGCCTCCGAGTCTTGTTCTTTCTTGTACTTGAAGCCGCTGGCGCGCAGGCCGTCGACGATTTCCTGAGGGTCGTCGCCGAAGATGCCGCGGGCGAGGCCAACGAAGGCATCGCGGAACTCGGGCGTGAACCGCTTGACCAGGCCGAAGTCGAGGAGGGCCAACTTGTTGCCGGGAAGAGCGAAGAGGTTTCCGGGATGCGGGTCGGCGTGGAAGTAGCCGAAGCGGAGCATGGACTCCATGTAGACCTCGCCCACTGTGCGGAGGAGGGCGTGGATGTCGAGGCCGGCCGCTTCGATCGCCTTGAAGTCGGTGATCTTGATGCCGTCGATGTACTCCATCGTGAGCAGGCGCTGGCGGGTCCATTCATGGACGACGGTGGGGACGATGACGTCGGGGCGGTGCCCGAGCTGGGCGGCGATCGCCTCCATGTTCTGCGCCTCGTGGTGCATGTCGACTTCTTTGGGGATGTTGGCGGCGAGCTCGCGATAGATGGGCTCAAGGGGGAAGGAGTAGAAACGGGCCTCGAGCCACAGGATCGCCTTGAGGATCCATAGGTCGGAGCGGACGAGGCGCTCGATGTTGGGGTAGACGACCTTGACGGCCACTTCTCGGCCGTCGTAGAGGCGGGCGCGATAGACCTGCGCCAGGGAGGCAGCGGCGACGGGGGTATGGTCGAATTCCGCGAATGCCTCTTCGATCGGGACGCCGAGCTGCTGCTCGATGTGGGGTCGCATGCGGCGGAAGGGACGCGGCGGGACTCTGTCCTGAAGCTTCGAGAGGACCTGGACGTACTCCAGGGGGAGGAGGTCTGGGCGGCTGCCGAGGGTCTGCCCGATCTTAATCATGAGGCCCTGAAGGCGGATGGTGCCGCCGTAGATACGGCGGGCGCTCTTTAGGTGATGACGTCGCAGCCGTTCGGCGTAAATGGTCTCGCCGAGGTGTTG
>VBEJ01000256.1 GCA_005882985.1 Chloroflexota bacterium | reverse complement strand
TACGCGCTCAGAAATAACGGCACGGTTCTTCCGGGCTTCCCCGTGGCGGTCAACCCTGCCTTCTCCGCTCCTGCTGTCCGCACCAAGACCAACCACCTCAAGACCGGATTCTTTTCTTCGGCTGTTCTTGGCGACCTGGACCGCGATGGCCGCCTAGACATCGTCGGCGCGGCCATGGACCAGCGCGCCTACGCCTGGAACATGGACGGTCAGTTGCTGAACGGATGGCCGGTGTTCCTCTCCGACGGCGGAAACGGCGCCGAGAGCATCAATACGCCCGCTATCGGGGACATTAACGGGGACGGCTTCCTCGATGTCGTGGTCGCAACGAACGAGATCTACGGCGGCACTTCACCCGGCGGAATCGAGGAAGCGGTCCGGCAGGGCCTGATCAACCTCGCCGCCGGTCAGGCAGGCGGGTCCAGCCGTCTCTACGCCATCCAGCATGACGGCACCGCTCACGACGGCGATCCAAGCGACAACGGAGGTTTCGTCCGGGATCCCGACGCCTTCCTGCCCGGCTGGCCGGTCACACTTAACTCACTCTCTCCCGAGCTTCTGCCTCTCGTCGAGCCCGGCGTCGATGCGATCATCGCCGATGTCGATCCAACGTCGCCCGGGCTGGAGGTGATCAACAACTCGTTCGCCGGGGACCTCTCCGTGATCGCCGGAAACGGAAGCGTGCGCTACACCTATCAGAGCGCCGCGAGCGGAGGCGCCAGCCTGAGTCCCGGCACGGTTGTTCAAACGGCAGAGCATGCTGCCGTCGGCGATGTCACGGGTGCCGGTACCACCTCCGTCTTCAAGGGCGGAGTCCCGGTGGAGCAGCTCGTCAACCTGCTGCTAGTCGGGCAGAACGTCCCTTTCCAGCACGTGATCCAGGGTTGGAATGCTGCGACGGGCGCCTATCTCCCCGGCTGGCCCCGCGCCATGGACGACTATCAGATCTTCACCTCTCCCGCGATCGCTAACGTCGGCGGCGCGAGCGATCGAGAGGTAATTGCGGGCTCGGGCCTGTATCTGCTCCACGCCTTTGGGCCAAGCGGTGCAGAGGCGGCAAACTTCCCGAAGTTCACCGGCGGCTGGCTGTCGGGCGTAACCGCCACGGGTGACATCGACGGCGACGGAAGCCTGGAAATCGCCAACTGGACGCGCGAAGGCAACATGTTCGTGTGGGACACGGACGCCCCGGCTTGCGGTGGCAACGATGAATGGTGGGGCTTCCGCCACGACGATTTCAACTCCGGCAGGTACGGCAACGACACCCGCCCGCCGCGCGTGATTACCGACATCTCGTCGACCGGTGCCACTTCTGCCGGTGGCGGCAACATCAATCTGTCTCTGCACTGGACCGCTCCCGGTGAAGATGCCGCCTGCGGGCAGAACCAGGCCTACGACCTGCGGTATTCCAGCTCGCCGATCACGCCGAGCAACTTCTCTCAGGCTACGCAAGCCACCGGCGAACCCGCCCCGCAGGCCAGCGGGTCGAGCGAGCAGTTCACGCTCACCGTCCCGGGAAGTGCGCGCTACTTCGCGATTCGTGCGGTCGATGACGCCGGAAATGTCGGGCCCGTCTCGAACAACGCCTCCATCGCCGACGCAGACCAGGACGGCGTCCCTGATGTGCTCGATGCCTGCCCCAACACACCTGCTGGAGCAGCAGTCGACGCGAACGGCTGCTCACAGTCGCAGGTCGACTCGGACCTCGACGGCGTCTGCAACCCCGGCGCTTCGAGCACCCTTTGCACCGGTTCCGATAACTGCCCTTCCATTGCCAATCCGACGCAGAGCGATATCGATCACGACGGCATCGGCGATGCCTGCGATGCGGACCGTGACGGGGACGGTGTTCCGAACGCTTCAGACAACTGCCCGAACGACGCGAATCCCAGCCAGATGGACTCGGACAGCGACGGTTTCGGCTATGGCGCAAAATCTCGACACCGGCCTCACCGTCTCCGCGCCCGGCGGGCTGGTCATGGACAACACGTCGAGCTACGCGCCGGGCCAGGAGCGGAAGTCCGACTTCAAGCTGCGCATCGCTTGCTCGCCCAGACCGCCACAAACGGCGATCGCGCTCATCGCCCGGGCGGACCACGGCGCGGACGACGGCCTCGGCCCCGACGATGAGGACACCAGTCCCGCGAACAACCGCATCACCCGCCTGCACACGCTGCGCCCATGAACGTCTGGCATGCAACGGTATCGGGAGGAAGCGCTATGCACATAATGCCGTGGACAAGGTCTATCGGCCTCCTTGTTGCGTTGACCCTTCTTCTTGCGTTTGCCTCCAACCATGCGTCTCAGCCGGTCTCCGCCACTGCCGCTTCTTCCCTGCCGTCCGTTTCCAGCGGTGCCCGGCCCGGGCCGGATGTGCTTTATGCTCCCGCGCCAGCAGCTCCCCAGCTTGAGAACCGCAATCCTCGCTTCAGCGCCTCGCCGCTGCTCGTCTCAGGTACGGAGGCGTACGTCAACGGGGAATACCTCTATCAGGACTATCTCTACGACGATTACGGCAGCAATACGAATGGCTCCGGCGGTACGCCTCTTTCTCCACGGGCTGGGGACATCAACTACCCGACTAACAACGCGCGCTACGGCGGGAACGCAGCCGATCTCGTCGAGTTCCGAATTGATGTGGCGCCCGATTCCGTAGCCTACCGGCTTACGCTAAATACGCTCCTAGAGTCGGACAGCACGATCGTCGCCATCGCCTTCGATACGGATCGCGACCAGGCGAGCGGCGGCTCGATCCTCTCTCGCGACCCGGGGGCGCCTTTCCCGGGCACCGACGAGGTCATCTTCACCTGGGGGACAGGTGCCGAACACGCGCGCTGGAACGGCATTGGCTGGACCACAACTCCGCTTGCGACGCCGAGCACTGACCTGGAGGCCAACCAGATAACGGTTACTGTTCCGCGAAGTGTCTCGAACCCCGCTGGTTCGTGGCGCGCCACGCTCGCTACAGGCCTCTACGATCCCACGACCGGCGGCTGGTTGCGTCCCCAACAGAACGCGGACGCCGGCACTCCAGGTGGCGCGGGTGGTGTCGACCCGACCCCGGCCGGCATCTTCAACCTCGGTTTCCGGTTCAACGAACCTGTCCTCTCGCGCGACACACCCCCGGACACGAATCAATCGACAGCCATCCGCAACAAGCAGCCTACACAGTATGCGCATGACATCGACTTCACCGCTCTTGCTGCCCGGATGAACTCGAGCACAGTGCCGTCATCGGGTCTGCAGATCCGCATCTTCCCTAGCCGGCTCCAGCTCGGCGAGGGGCAGGACATCAACGCCTACCCTGCTTATCGCGGCCAGCTTCAGCCCTACTCGCTCTACGTCCCGACCACCTACGATCCGGGTACACCGGCGGGCTTCGTGCTGGCTTTGCATTCGCTGGACGAGCACTATTGGCAGTACAACGGCACGATGCTCCACCAGCAGTTCGGCGAGCAGCGCGGGGCGATCGTCGCAACCTCGCTATCGCGCGCCAGGGACGGCTGGTACCGTGACTACGCCGAGTATGACGTCTTCGAGATGTGGAACGACGTGGCTGCGCATTTCAACCTCGATGGCGAAAGGACCGTTCTCACCGGCTACTCCATGGGTGGCTACGCTACGTATCGCCTGGGCACCTTTTACCCCGATCTCTTCGGCAAGGCGTTCTCCGTGGTCGGCCCACCCGGCGAAGGAATCTGGGTGCCGCCGGCGCCGCCCACCGGTGGGACGCGCGGCGGCCAAACCGGCGATTCGAACGGCGCCGCCGAGACCTTGACCAATAACTGGCTCGAGAATACCCGCAACCTGCCGTATATGAACCTGGCCGGGACTCAAGATGAGTTGGTCCCCTATGCCGGACCGGAGGCGCAGAACCTCGGCCGGCCCGACCTCGGCATCAATGGCTTCGACCAGCTGGGCTATCGCTTCCACTTCCTGACGTTCAACGTGTCAGACCACCTGGCGCTGGCCGCGCTTGGCTATAACTTCCCCATGGCGAGGGGTTTCCTCGGCGATGCATTCGTGGACCGCAATCCGGCTCACGTCACCTTCTCCTACAGCCCGGCGGCGGACTGCGACTCCGCGAGCGCGGATAGCCGCTGCGCCAGTCCCAGCCTGGGCCTCCGCCACGATCACGCGTACTGGGTATCCGGCCTGACTCTAGCGAACCCCACCAAGACACCGTTCCCGGCCGAGGGGACGATCGACGCCCGCACCCATGCCTATGGCGTCAGCGACCCGCTCAGTACCGCGGGACAGCGCCAATGCTCCACGCCCGGCAACCCGCCTGACTGCGGGCCTCTACCCTACACGGAGTTCAACCGGACGTGGGGTCCGGCGCCCGCGATCCCCGTCGCAAACCAGCTGGATATCACGCTAACGAACCTGAGCGACGTAACTGTCGACGCCGCTCGCGCCGGCCTTGTCCGCTGTCACGCGGTCGCGCTTT
>VBEJ01000024.1 GCA_005882985.1 Chloroflexota bacterium | reverse complement strand
CGGCCGGGACGCTCGTCCCGCGTTATCCGCAATGGGACGAGTTCCAGAGGATCCGCTCTCGCCTCGATCCCGAGGGACGCTTCTCCAACCCCTACCTCGACCGGGTGCTGGGTCGCGTCCGCGCTGCTGTTGCAGCCTAGCTCTTCGCCGGCTCGAGCCAGCTAGGCCGCGTGGCCTCAAAGGCCGCGATCTCGTCCTCTTCCTGGAGCGTCATCGCTATGTCGTCCAGGCCGCGTAGGAGCCGTTCACGGATGAATGGTTCGATCTCGAACGCGTCCTCAAATCCCTCGGAATCGTAGATCGTCTGGTTCTCCAGGTTCACCGTCAGCCGGTAGCCGGGCTTCCGTTCGGCCTTCTCGATCAGCTCCTGCACCCTGTCTTCGGGCAACGCAACCGGCAGCACGCCGTTCTGAATGCAGTTGTTGTAAAAGATGTCGGCGAACTTCGGCGTGATGACGCAGCGTATCCCGTAGTCGTGGAGCGCCCAGACAGCGTGCTCGCGGGATGAGCCGGAGCCGAAATTCCGGCCGCTGACGAGAATGGACGCGCCCTCGTACTCAGCCCGGTTCAAGACGAAGTCTGGATTGGGACTACCGTCCGGAAGATAGCGCCACGAGTTGAACAGGAACTGGCCGTAGCCCGTGCGCTCGATCCGCTTCATGAACTGCGCCGGGATGATCTGGTCGGTGTCGACGTTCACACGCGGGAGCGGGATCACTATTCCGGAGAGGCGGGTGAACGGCTCCACTACCAGTCCCGGATGTCCACGAAGTGCCCGGCTATGGCTGCCGCGGCGGCCATCTGCGGGCTAACGAGATGCGTGCGCCCGCCCTTGCCCTGACGCCCTTCGAAGTTGCGGTTGGAAGATGATGCGCAGCGCTCGCCCGGCTGGAGCACGTCGGGGTTCATCCCCAGGCACATTGAGCAGCCAGCCTCGCGCCATTCGAAGCCTGCGTCCGTAAACACGCGGTCGAGGCCCTCTTCTTCCGCCTGGATCTTGACCTGCGTCGAGCCCGGCACGACCATCGCCTGAACAGTAGCGGCGACCTGTTTTCCCTGAACGATCCCCGCCGCTGCGCGCAGGTCGGCGATGCGCGCGTTGGTGCACGAACCGATGAACACGCGGTCGATTGCGATGTCCTGGATGGGGATGTCCGGCGTCAGGTCCATATAGCGAAGGGCCTGCTCGGCGGCCGTGCGGTCGGATTCGGACTCGAGGGATTTCGGATCGGGCACTCGCCCGGTCACGGGCACAACCATTCCCGGGTTCGTTCCCCAGGTGACGTATGGCTCGAGTTCGGAAGCGCTGATGACAACCGTCTTGTCGAACCGGGCTCCTTCGTCCGTCGGCAGCCGTTGCCATTCCGCGACGGCTGCCTCCCATTCTTGCCCCTTTGGCGAGAACTCCCGGCCTTCCAGATACTCGATCGTCGTCTCGTCGGGGGCGATCATCCCGGCGCGCGCGCCCGCCTCGATCGACATGTTGCAGACCGTCATGCGGCCCTCCATCGACAGGGTGCGAATCGCCTCGCCGGTGTACTCGATCACGTGACCGACTGCGCCGTCCACGCCGATGCTCCCGATAATGCCGAGGATTACGTCCTTTGCGGTGACGCCACGTGGCAGCGCGCCGTCCACCCGCACTTCCATTGTCTTGGGCCGCTTCTGGACCAGGCACTGGGTGGCGAGCACGTGTTCGACCTCCGATGTCCCGATGCCGAGCGCGAATGCGCCGAAAGCGCCGTGAGTGGAGGTATGACTGTCCCCGCAGACGATAACTGTGCCCGGGCGGGTGAGGCCCAGTTCCGGGCCAATCACGTGCACGATTCCCTGGCGGTCGGATTCTATGCCGTAGAAGCGAACGCCGAAGTCGTCGGCGTTCTGCTTGAGCGCCTCCACCTGCCGGCGCGAGATCTCGTCCTTGATAAACCAGCGGTCGATCGTCGGAACGTTGTGGTCGACAGTGGCGACGGTCAGGTCCGGCCGGCGCACTGACCGGCCGGATAGCCGAAGCCCCTCGAAGGCCTGAGGCGATGTGACCTCGTGAATGAGGTGAAGGTCAACATAAATCAGTGCAGGCTTGCCGCGTGGCTCGTGCACAACGTGCGAGTCCCAAATCTTCTCGAACAGGGTTTGCCGGTTCATATGTCTTCCCTCGAAATCTATGATACCCGAACGGCTGGTCGTGTTCCGTTCACGTCTGGTGAGCGATTAGCCTCCTCAGGTCAGCCTCCTTCAGGCCGGCCACCTCCACCAGCTTGTGGCGGGAGCTCGCGCCGTGTGCGATTACGACTGCCGATGCTGGCAACCGCAGCGTCTGGGCCAGGAGACGACAAACGGCTTCGTTCGCTTGTCCACCTTGGGCGCGAGCCCGGACTCTGACGCGCAGTATTTCACCCTGCCAACCCAGCACCGCGTCCTCCCGGGCGCCCGGCGTGACGCGGACCCGTACTCGGGCGGTTGGCTCCTGGCTGCGTCCCACTGCTTCGGCCTTCCGGCGCCTGCTATCATAGCCCTCGCTATGCCGGACATGCTTGTTCGCCTATACAGCCTGCCGGATGCCCGCCCGCACATCGAGCGCGCGTCCGAGGCGGGCTTTAGCGTCCGCCGGGCCGAGCCCTGGGACCGCGATCGCATACGCCGGTTTGCGACGGAGTGCTTCGGCGAGCTGTGGGCGGTCGAGGCCGATCGAGCGTTCAACCACACTCCGATCACTGGTTTCGTCGCGACGCGCGGGCCGGACATCGTTGGCTTCGGGGTATACGAATGCACGCGGCGCGGTTTCTTCGGGCCGACTGGTGTTCGAGAGTCGCTCCGCGGCCGCGGTCTGGGCACCGCCCTCCTGCTGCGTTGCCTTGATGCAATGCGCGAACTCGGTTATGCCTACGCGGTCATCGGCGGTGTTGGCCCGATGGAGTTCTACGAGAAGGTCTGCGGCGCCTTCGTCATACCAGGGAGCGAGGTCGGCATCTACGGCCCACTGTTCGAGCTGCGCGCCGCGGAGCCCGCGTGACTGCACCGGTCCCCGAGCCCCGACACGAATACTACGAATCCCAACGCATTCGCCTGCATTACGCTGTCTGGGGCGATGGAGCGAAGCGGCCTCTGCTGCTGATCCACGGCGGCCAGGACCACTGCCGGAACTGGGACTTCGTTGCTTCACGGCTGATCGATTCCTACACGCTGTACGCGCCCGACCTGCGCGGCCACGGCGACAGCGGTTGGGCGATCGGCGGTATGTACTCGCTGCCGGAATTCGTCTACGACACCTCTGTCCTCGCTGATAGCCTTCCGCGTCCGCTCGTCGTAGTCGGTCACTCGCTCGGCGGGGCGATCGCTCTCCAGTACGCCGGCACCTTTCCGGATGCCGTATCGCGCGTGGTCGCGATCGAGGGCTGGGGTCCGCCAATGATCGAAGAGCAGCCCGCTCACGTACGCATGCGCCAGTGGGTCCAGCACATGCACGAGATGGAGCGCCGAAAGCCGCGGCGTTATCCGAACCGGGAAGAGGCCACGCGACGAATGATCGAGGCTAATCCGCACCTGACACCCGAAATGGCCCGCCACCTGACGCTCTATGGCACCCGCATGAACGAGGACGGGACGTTCTCCTGGAAATTCGATAACTACGTCCGAATCCGCTCCCCTTACCAGTTCAACCTTGAAGATGCCACGGACATTTGGGGGCAGATCACCGCACCGACGTTGCTCATCAAGGGCGCCGAGAGCTGGGCGCCTGACCCCGAGCGCTCCGGCCGCGTCCGCTCGATTCAGCAGCGCCGGACAGTCGTGATCGAGAACGCGGGCCACTGGGTGCACCATGACCAGCTCGATCGCGTGATGGAAGTTATGTTGGACTTCCTAGCGGAAGAGAAGGCGTCAGCGGCTGGCCGCATCTAACCTGACCGCCGCCGTAGGTTGAACGGGCCGCGAACTGCGGCGAAAATTGGGCTGCTGAAAGCGGTCGGAGCGTTAGCCGGCGTCGGCGTCCGCCGGTGCGCCGCCGGCTGCGGCCACAAGCGCGCTCTGCTCGCGCTTGTGTGCGGACATTGAGTCGCGGGCCGAGCTGATTATCTGGTCGACGCTGTCCGCTTCCCAGGGATAGCCGGATTTCCCGATCGATGCGGTTGTCTTCAGCGAGAGGTCGTCCTCCTCGAACAGCTGGCCCTTCTCGAGTGCCGTTAGCAGCCGGGTCACTGCGGCCTCCGCGGCCCGCTCATCGGCGTCCGGCATTAGCACAGCGAACTCATCGCCGTCGATCCGAGCGAGGACGTCGCTGCCGCGCGCCTGGTCGGCGAGGAACCGCCCGAACGCGGCCAGTACCCGGTCACCTACCTCATGTCCGTGACTGGTGTTGATCTGCTCCATGCCGTTCAGGTCAATGACCACGATTGACAGCGCTCGCCCTGATGCCTTTGCTGTCTGAAGCTCACGCTCGAATCGGTCAAAGAGGTGACGGCGGCTGAACAAATGCGTCAGATCGTCGCGCGTGGTCATGCTCTCGAGGTGCATATTGCGCCTGATGAGGCTGTAGCGGAGCTTCTTCTCGAGCGTGACGGTTTCACGGCGGGCGTTGTAAGCGGCGATGAACGCGTATGTGCCGAATACGCAGAAGACAAGCGAATCGAGAAAGAACTGCGCGGAGCCGAAGTGGGGGAGGGCGAAGTAGGCCCATCCGGCAATCAAAAGGGCGGCGCCGGCGGACTGCATGAGCCAGATCTTCCCCTTCCGGCTAATCGGTATCTCGGCCCCGGCCGAATCTGCGGTAGGCTCGGCAGGCGCTTCGGTCTTAAATTCAGCCAATGGTGTTTCCTTAAGTGTCGCCCGGAAGGCCCCGGACTTCCCCTTCACCTCTTGAGACGTGACTCTTTCGGGGGCCGTTACACATAGCTAATCAAGAGACGCCGAGGTTGATGGGCCGCGAAGGCGGATATACAATCCTCTCGCGGGGGCCCGTAGCTCAAGGGCAGAGCGTCCGGCTCATAACCGGTTGGTTCCAGGTTCGAATCCTGGCGGGCCCACCACTTGCGCGGCGCCTCACTCATGCTTCAGCAGCGAATCCAAGAGTACCTGTCGGCCAAAATCGGCGCCGATGATGTTGCCGTCTCAAACCTCGTGCGCATCCCCGGCGGCGCATCTCGTGAGACGTGGTCGTTCGACGCCAGGTGGCCGGAGAACGGCATGGAGGTGGAGCGAGGGTTTGTGCTCCGCCGCGACCCCGACGCCAGCCTGCTCGAGACCGAACGCGACCTTGAATTCCGAGTCATGGACGCCGTTGCCGGTCATGGTGTCCCCGTGCCGAAGATGTACTGGCTGGAAAGCGACGGCGGGCTCCTTGACCGCCCGTTCTTCGTTATGGAGCGCATCGACGGGTGTGAGACAAGCCCAACAAAGGTGCTAATGGACCCTCGCTTCTTCCCGGTGCGCGCGAAACTCGCCGAGCATTTCGTCGATATTCTCGCCCGCATCCATGCGCTTGATTGGCGGGCAAGCGGGTTGGATTTCCTCGGCGCACCCGCCGATGAAGCCGCCTGCGCAACGATGGAAATCGAAAAATGGGAGGCCGTCGTCGACCGCGACGCGCTTGAGCCGCAGCCCGTGTTAAGGGCAGCTTTCCGCTGGATGCGCCGGCATCCCCCGCCACCTGCTGAGCGAATCGTTCTCGTCCACGCTGATTACCGTACCGGGAACTTCCTCTGCGACAGCGACGGCGAGATACGAGGAGTCCTCGACTGGGAGATGGTGCATCTCGGAGACCCAATGGAGGACGTCGCCTGGGCCTGCATGCGGCCCTGGCGCTGGCTCGGCGACGAAAATATCGGCGGGCTCATTCAGCGCGAGCAGTTCTATAAGCGGTATGAGGAGGAGAGCGGCTTCAGCGTTATTCCCGAAGCCATCCGGTTCTGGGAACTGCTCGGGAACGTCAAGCTCGCCGCCATCTTCCTGACCGGCGCTCGCTCCTACTGCGAGGGGCGCACTCGCAGTCCGATGATGGCATTTCTCGGCCGGAACATCGCCCGCCTCGAACTCGAGGTCATGGACCTGATGGGAGTGTAGTCATGCGGCCGAACGCAATCGAGTCGCTCCGCGCGGCTCAAGCGGCACTCGGGGAAGTCATCGCACCTGACCTGACCTCAGCATTCGCCGTCGACAGCGCCCAGACCGTGCAAATGCTGCTCGAATCGCTCGCTTCGGAATGGGATACCGCAGCCGAGTCCCTGAGCCGGGATAGCGAAACACTTCGCTCGCTGCTATCGGCCGCCGGGGAGGCGCTGACAAACGCTCCCGCCGGTAACGAAAGCCTTCGCCCACTCGTCAGTGAAATCGAGCACCGGCTGCGCGACGATGGGACTACCTCACTCATGATCTCCGAACTCGCGTCGCGCAATGGTTCTCTACGGGCTACGCTGGAAAGCGTTCTGGTCACGTTCGAGGACCAAACCGGCCGCCCGGGCAGCGAAAAGATCGATGAAGTTCGCATCAGAATCTACAAGCACCTCAAGGAAGTGGCGGCGCGTGGCTGGTCTTTTTGGGATGTCTCCAGCTTCCGGGGAAGAATGGCCGCTATCAATTCCGCCGACGGCGTGGATGACTCGCGCGAGAGTGTGGGGTAGAATTAGTCTCGGTTTGAACCATGGTTTCCGAAGAAGCTCCTAATCGCATCCTGAACGCTATCGCGGAATACACTCCGCGTCATGTAGAGCACTCAGAGGCGTCCCCAGCAGCCATACTCATACTTGTTTGTGACCGCGAAGGTGAACCCCACGTCGTCTTCACGGAACGCACAACTCACGTGGAGCATCACAAGGGCCAGATATCGTTTCCGGGCGGCGCCTGCGACGACTCTGACGATTGTCTTGAAACCACCGCTCTTCGCGAGACCTTTGAAGAGATAGGTGTCCTGCCAGAGCACGTCCGAATTATCGGGCAGCTGGATGACATGGTGACGATTAGCAATTTCAGGGTGACGCCATACGTCGGGATGCTTACGACGCAATCCGAATACCAGTACAGGATTAGCGATCATGAGGTCGCACAGGTGATCGAGGTGCCGCTGGCCTATCTAATGGATGAGCGCAACATGGAGCTCGAGGTGCGCGATCACCAGGGACGCCAGGTGCTTGTGCCGGCCTTCTCGTACAACGGCCACCGCATCTGGGGCGCGACCGCGCGCATGCTGCACCAGTTCATCGAACTGCTCCGGTAGTTGAGCGGCGCCGGCAGTCCTGCATCCGTCGCCGCCGAAAAGACGCCGCCGTGCAAGCGCTGTGGCAATCGTGATTGGGCGATAGAACAACGCCATAAGGCGCGCCTCCGCTGGCTCTTCGAGGTAATCTTCGCCGCGCCCGACGTCTGGATCTTCCAGAGCGAGTCCGCCGGCTGGCCCGGTAAAGAGTACGAGCTCTGGACATGCCGCTCCTGCGGCCGGCGGGCGCGGGTCGCCTGAGCATGCGCCTGCTCCTGATCCGTCACGCCGAGTCTCAGGGGAACTTCGAGCGCCGCCTGCAGGGCCGCCGCGAGTTCCCCCTTACCGAGCGCGGCCTCGCCCAGGCGCAGGCCCTCGCCGAGCGTCTTGTCTCACTTCCGCTTTCCGCCGTTTACTCCAGCCCCGTCGGCCGGGCGATCCAGACCGCAGAGGTGATCGCCGCCGAGGCGTGCCTGGACGTGATCGCGGAGCCACGCCTGCAGGAGTACGACTTCGGCGAGGCAGTGTCAGGCCTCACCTGGCGGGAGATCAGAGAGCAACAGCCGGACATCATCGAGGCGTTCAGGAGCGGCCGCTCCGATTTCCCGGCCTATCCCGGGGAGGAAGGGCGCGCCGCATTTCAGGACCGCGTCCGCGCAGCGATACGAGACGTCGCCGAGCGTCACGAAGGCGACGGGCGGGTAGCCGTCATCACGCGCGCCGGTCCGATCACGCTATTTCTCTTCGACGTGCTCGGCAGAGAATACCAGCGGCCTATCCCCTTCGTTCTCGACAACGCATCCATCACGACTGTCGAAGTAAACAACGGCGCGCGGTCGCACGTCCCTCCTATGATCGTCACCGGCATCAACGACGCCTGCCACGTGAACCATATCCAGTCGGACGACCGGGCGGGCGGAACATGAGCGACGCGGCGGTCAGCGAGATCATGGTCCGCGGCATCGTTGTCGGCGTCTTCGCTGAGAACGCGTGGGTGATCGGAAACAGGCGCACCGGTGAGGCAATCGCGATCGACCCGGGCGATCAGCCAGAGGAGATCCTCGCGATGGCGCGCGACATGGGAGTCACGATCAAACTGATCGCCAACTCACACGCCCACATCGATCACATCCTCGGCGTGCGCGGCGTCCAGGCGGCGACCGGCGCGAAGTTCCTGCTGCACCAGGGCGACCTCGCGATCGCCCGCAACGCGGCCGGAACCGCTGCCGGCTTCCTCGGCCGTCCGGTGGACCCGCCGCCAGACCCCGACGCATACCCCGCCGACGGCGACGAGATCGATGTCGACGGGGTGAAGTTGAAGGTGATCCACACGCCCGGCCACACGCCGGGCAGCCTCTCGTTCTACACCGAAGGAATGCTCTTCAGCGGCGATACGCTCTTCCAGGGCTCGATCGGCCGCACCGACCTTCCCGGCGGCGACTACGACCAGGAGATGGCGAGCATCGTCGATAAGCTGCTTACACTCCCCGACGACACCGTCGTCCTGCCCGGCCACATGCGGGAGACGCGCATCGGCTTCGAGCGCCAGGCGAACCCGTTCGTCCTTCAGGAGCTGGAGCGCAGGCGAGACGGTTAGCCGCTACCAACAGCAATTCGCATCAAGTCCCTCCCAACCGTAATCTTCCC
>VBEJ01000251.1 GCA_005882985.1 Chloroflexota bacterium | reverse complement strand
AACATCGCCCTCTGGCACGAGCGCGACATCTCGCACTCCTCCGTCGAGCGCGTCATCCTCCCCGACGCCTGCACCCTCCTCGACTACATGCTCGACCTCTTCGCCTTCATCATCCGCGGTCTTCAGGTCTACCCCGAACGCATGCGCGAAAACCTCGAGGCCAGCTACGGCCTCCCCTTCTCCCAGCGCGTCCTCCTCGCCCTCATCGAGAAAGGCATGAACCGCCAGGAGGCCTACAAAATCGTCCAATCGAACGCCATGCGCGCCTGGGAGCAGCGCACCCCCTACCTCGAACTCTTGGCCGAAGACCCCGCAATCACTACGCGCCTATCACGCGAAGAACTAGAATCCCTATTCGACTACGAGTTCTACCTGAAGCATGTGGACGATTCGTTCGCAAGGGTGGGGCTGCTGTCAAGTTAGGACCGATCGGAGGTTTAGACAGTTGGCTGAACAAATAACGCCGGAGAAGATCATGCAGTTAGGGACAGCCTTTTGGGGCTCGAAGACCCTTCTGAGCGCTGTTGAGCTGGGCTTGTTCTCGGAGCTCGCCAACGGGCCCGCGAATGCTGAGGAACTCGCCCGGCGACACGGTCTGCACCAGCGAAGTGCGCGGGACTTCCTGGACGCGCTGGTGGCGCTGGGAATGCTCGAGCGGCAAGACGGTCAGTATTCCAACACGCCGGAGACAGACCTCTTCCTTGACCGCGCCAAGCCATCCTACATCGGCGGAATACTGGAAATGGCCAATGCGCGTCTGTATACATTTTGGGGCACGTTAACTGAGGGGCTGCGCACCGGGCGGCCGCAAAACGAGGTCAAGACCGGCGGCGACTTCTTCGGTGAGTTGTATTCTGATCAGGCACGCTTGAGACAGTTCCTGCATGCAATGACCGGCATCAGCATGGGGTCTGCCATCGCCATCGCGCAGAAGTTCCCCTGGCACAAGTACGAGACTTTCGTGGACATCGGAGCGGCGGCGGGAGGGGTGCCGGTACAGATAGCGCTCGCCCAAGGACATTTAACCGGGGGCGGATTCGATCTTCCCGTTGTCCAGCCAATATTTGAGGAGTATGTCGCGTTATTCAACCTCAGTGACCGCCTGCGGTTCTATCCCGGCGACTTCTTCGCCGACCCTCTGCCACAGGCCGACGTGCTTGTGATGGGGCATATCCTCCACGACTGGAACCTGGAGGAGAAAAAGACGCTGCTCTCGAAGGCTTACCAAACGCTTCCGAAAGGCGGTGCTCTCATCATCCATGAGGCGATTATTGACGACGAGCGACGGGAGAATGCGTTCGGCCTGCTGATGAGCCTGAATATGCTTATCGAAACGCCCGGCGGCTTCGACTACACCGGCGCGGACTGTTGCTCATGGATGCGCGAAGTGGGCTTCCAGGGAACTGAAGTGGAGCACCTGGCGGGGCCAGACTCTATGGTTGTCGGTATTAAATAGGAGAAACATCCTCATGACTGCAATGCTCATCGAATCGACGCTGAACCTGCCGCTTCTCGCGCGGGGGAAGGTGCGGGACATCTACGACCTCGGCGATAGGCTGCTGATCGTGGCCACGGACCGCATCTCTGCCTTCGACGTCGTGCTTCCGACGGGCATTCCCGACAAGGGCCTCGTCCTAACCCAACTCTCCGCCTTCTGGTTCGGACTGACGGGCGATATCGTGCCCAACCACTCCATCCAGGTGGTGGACTCGACGCGCGTGCTGGGAGTCGACGCCGAGCTACCGCGCGAGATGATCGGGCGGGCGATGATCGTGCGGAAGGCGGAGCGGATCGATGTCGAGTGCGTCGTGCGCGGCTACATCGCCGGCTCTGGGTGGAAGGACTACCAGCGCGGCGGCGAGGTCTCGGGCATCGCGCTGCCGCCGAAGCTCAAGGAGAGCCAGGAGCTGTTCGAGCCGATCTTCACGCCGACGACGAAGGTGGAGGAGGGGCACGACCTGCCGATCACGTACGAGCAGGTCGCGGAACTGCTGGGCGAGCGCGCGGCGAACGCGGTTCGTCTGCGTAGCCTGGCGCTCTACCGCTTCGGGCGGGATTACGCCCGCGAACGGGGGATCATCATCGCGGACACGAAGTTCGAGTTCGGGTGGCTCCGAAGCGAAGCGGAGTCCGCCTCTGGCGGAGACGACGAAGTGATCCTCATCGACGAGTGCCTCACCCCGGATACCAGTCGCTTCTGGCCGGTGGATCAGTACATGTCCGGCGGCCCGCAACCCAGCTTCGACAAGCAGTACGTCCGTGATTACCTCGAGGACATCGCCTGGAACAAG
>VBEJ01000250.1 GCA_005882985.1 Chloroflexota bacterium | reverse complement strand
ACCGGATGCGATGAAGCTGTCGCGGATGAAGCTCGGTATGGCCTCAGCTCCGTCAGCAACGCCGTTGTTGGCCATCGATGGGAATTCCACGTTGCCGTTGTTGTCCAGGTCGCCGTCATCCTCGGCGAGGTTGGCGAGGAGGTTGGCGGGCGGGCCGGACGGGAATATCACGTTCACTTTGCTTATCGTGGCGCCGGCGGAGTGGGCAGCGGGAGTCGTCCCGTTCCAGCCGCGGACCATCTTGGTGTTGTCGAGGGGGTCCCCGTAGGTGTTCGTACCCTGGTTGATCGCCGTAAGCAGAATCCGCTCGGAGTCGATCTGGATCTCGGCCCTGACCTGTCCGCCGAGCGAGGCGCCGCTCGGCGGGCCGATCGGGTCACCAGTACTATTGTAGTTGAACGACGTTGCTCCAGCGGTGATGGCGTTCGTCAGCGTGACGCCGGGTGTCATGGGGAGAGCCGTCACGGCGGTGTTTGCTTCGACGAAGTTGAAGGTGACAGGCACGACGGTGTTGCAGCCCTCGTTGGCGAGGCCGAGGTAGGCGACGGAGTCCAGCTGTCCCATGTACGCGCCTGCGCCGGGGATGGCGGCGGCGCTGGCGTTGGTCACCGCCGGATCACCGAAGGTGATGGCGCGTCCGAACAGGCCGGAGAAGTTGGCCGCAGGCTGCAAGACGTTAAACTGCGCGTGGATGTCGGGGTGGGCGTTTAAGTTCGTATCGGTCAGGGTATAGAAGTCGTTGGGACCGAAGAAGGGGTCGAAGGTAGAGGCCTTGGTGTCTTTTGGCGACGCCCACATAACCGCCAGGGCGACCGCCAAAATAGGACTGGGTCTCTACGGTTCGCGGCGAAGGGACCGCCTAGGGCGGGCAAGGACGGCCGAACAGACCGACCATGCGGGCTATGTCCGTGATATCGACATAGGTGTCCACGGGGTCCGGCGCGATGTTGTAGCGGGCCGGCGTGGGCGGCACCGGCCGGCCGAACGCCCCGGTCAGGAAGGCTATGTCGCTGATGTCCGAGAAGCCGTTGTTGTTGATGTCGGCCGGCCAGGCGTTGTGGTTCTGATTGAGAGGACAACGGGCGCCGCGGTCTGTGCCGGCGAAGTATTCGACGCGATCGGAGAAGCCGTCGCCGTCAAAGTCCCCGGGGTCGCAGGCGTCGCCGAACCCGTCGTTGTCGATGTTCAGCTGGTCCTGATTTGTGACCGTCGGGCAATTGTCGCAGGCGTTGCCGAGGCTGTCAGCATCCTGGTTGAGCTGGTTGGTGTTGGGGATGAGCAGGCAGTTGTCAGGCCCGGCCAGGATCGGCCCTGCGCCGTCGGGATCGGCCGGACCGTCGGAGATGGTGTCAGCGTCGCAGTCGGGATTGGTCGGGCAGACGTCGCAGACATTGCCGCGGCCGTCGCGGTCGCCGTCCTCCTGGAAGGGGTTGTAGTTGTCCGGGCAGTTGTCCAGGTTGTCCGCCCAACCGTCTACGTCGGGGTCCTCGCAGGCGTCACCGATGGTAGTCGCTGGATGGACGACGTTCGCCTGCGTGGGGTTGTACGTGGTCGGGCAGTTGTCTGAGCCCGTGCACCAACTCGGCGACGATTTGCCCGGGTCGCATTTGCCGTCGAGGTCCTGGGCGACCTGCGACTGCGAGCCGCCGCTCACGTCGACTGCGAAGCCGAGCGGGGTGAACGGGCACTGATCGGACGCGTTGGCCACGGCGTCGCCGTCGGCATCCGGATCGCAGACGTCGCCGGTGCTGTCCTGGTCCCAGTTCAGCTGGTTGGCGTTAGAGATCGCGGGGCAGTTGTCGCAGGTATTGGCGATCCCGTCACTGTCGGTATCGGTGGGCGCTGATCCGCCCACGTTGATCTGGTCACAGCGCGTTACTGTGTGCACCCCGGGGTCGCTAAGCGGATGGCTCTTGAGCTCGACGTTCCAAGTGTAAATCCCGTCGGTCGGCGGGTTGGTGAGGATGTTGCGGCCCCCTTCAGATTCCGTAGTGTCGGGATTGTCGGTGCTCACCCCCTGGAAGGTCAGGTCGAGGGTTGTCATGCCGCAGACTTCCGGCGGGTTCTGGAACATGACGTCTTCGATAGTCTTGACGCCGCTGACATTTTTCACCGCATACGCAAAGGACTGGAAAGGGTAGCCTTGAACGGCCCAGTTGGTGACGGTCCCCGGCGGGTCGCCGAGGTTCAATCCAGCGTCTACGACGGTCAAGTTGTAAGTCTCCATGTTCCCATCGCAGGGGGGGCCGCCGAAGTTTGTCTGGTCGACGTCAGCCACCAGCAGGCCGCTGCCGACGATGGGTGCGTCGTCGTTTTGTTGAACGTCAACGATTCCCCAGCTGGAAGGCAGGGTGAACTTGACGCTGCCGATGGGATGGTCGGCCGCTGGAATCCTTATATGCTGCACGATCGCCCCGTGCGCGTTGGCGGTGTTCGGCAATAAAGAAACGATGTCGTAGGCCGGCTGGAACGCCTGCTGGGGATTAGCGCTGGAAACGCCCGGCAAAAGAGCCAGGGCGATTACCAGAACTGCGGGGAGAAACCACCTCATCCTCAAGTAACCCCTCTTCGTCTAAGAACTAAATGCCGCGGGAAAAAGGCGAGGCGAAGGGCGAGGAGAGTATATCTCCTCGCCCTTGCGCCTTTCAATCAGCGCACGTGCTGGGTGCTACTGCGCGTCTATGCTCTTGGTAACTATGTCGTTGGCGCTGTTGCGGTCCTGGCCGCCGTCGGACGAGGCCGCGCCGGCGCAGTTACCGTTCAGCGGAGCAACGCCGAGCGGAGCGATGTCGGTACCGTGACAGAGGTCGACCGTCATCATGAAGTCGGGACCGCTGGTGCACGATGATGCCGGGAAGTTGACGCTGAACTGCACAGTTGTGGTAGCAGGGCTGTGCTTCACGCTGACAACCGCCTTGGTCAACCACTCAACATCGGAGTCGCCGTCGACATTGATCATTCCGGACTGGGTCACCGTCGCGCCTGCAACGCTCCCTGCCACAACCGATCCGGCGGACTTGCTGCCGGGCGCTGTTCTGTTCGCAGCCCCAGTCCCGGGCACGTAGGACGGCTGGGAGTCGAGGTAGATGCCGATCTCGGCGTTGTCGGCCGCGCCGGTGGGACTGTTGTTGATGAGCAGGTTGAAGTTAGCTGTACCGCCAGCGCAGTTCACAATGGTGGTTACCTGGTTCAGCTTCTTGATCGACAGGTCGTGCATCGGCAGCTGGCAACCGGTGTCGTTCAGATCGGTTGCCGCGTCGCCGTCGTTGTCCGCCCCGTCGGAGCAGGAGCCGGGCACTGCCAGGGCCTCTGGTGTGCTCGTCGCAAGGGCCGGGTTGGAACCAAGGAATGCCTCA
>VBEJ01000279.1 GCA_005882985.1 Chloroflexota bacterium | reverse complement strand
CCTTTCTACGGGACTTCCGCGGCGGCTCCTCATATTGGGGCAATCGCGGCGCTGGTACTGGCGTGTCAGCCGCAGTTAAAGACGGGAGAGCCAGGCGACAACCCGGCCAGCGACAGGACAGCGATGAGGAATGCGTTGCTAAACAGCGCGACGGATCTCGGCGCGGGCGGAATGGACAACGTGTACGGGGCGGGGCGGGCCAACGCGTTGGCAGCGTGTACGTGCGTGGACACTCCTCCCTCAGGGGCGCCGCCGTTGGCGGGGCCCGCGTACTACCATCCCGTAACCCCGGCGCGCATTCTCGACACGAGAACGAGCACAGGAGGCTTCCCAAGCAAAATCGGGCAGGGATGTCATGCGAGTGTTCAGGTGACGGGAGTGGGTGGCGTTCCGGCTTCAGGCGTAACGGCGGTCGTTATGAATACGACGGTCACTGAAGTTAGTGCTCCGAGCTATCTGACTGTCTACCCGTCCGGCGTAGCGAGGCCACTCGCATCGAACCTTAATTTCGCGGCCGGCCAGACGGTGCCGAACCTCGTCACCGTGAAGGTAGGTGCCGGCGGCAAGGTGGACGTCTTCAACGCCATCGGGCAGACGCACGTAATCTTTGACGTCGTCGGCTGGTACGGCGACGCGGCTACTCCGACGCCGACGGCGACGCCTTCCGCGACTCCTACACCCACGGCGGTGGCGACGGCGACACCTACAGCGGCTGCGACCCCTACTCCGGCGCCGAGCGGTTACGGCTATTACCACCCCATTCCTCCGTCGCGAATTCTGGACACCCGTTTTGGTGTCCAGGGGATTTCCGGGAAGCTGGGAACGAACGCTACGCTGGACGTTCCGGTGACGAACATCGGCGGTGTGCCGCCGGTGACGTCCGGCGTGACGGCGGTTGTGTTGAACGTGACCGTCACAGAGGCGACCGCGGCGAGCTATCTGACCGCATATCCGTCGAACGCGTCGCGACCGCTGGCATCCAACCTCAATTTTGGGCCCGGGCAGACGGTGCCGAACCTGGTGATCGTGAAGGTAGGCCCGGACGGAAAGGTGAAGCTATACAACTGCTGCGGGCAGACGCACGCAATCTTCGATGTCATGGGGTGGTACGGAGGCCTAGGGGCGGACGGGACGCTTTTCCGGTCACTGTCGCCGGCGCGGATCATGGATACTCGCACGAATCTCGGGTGGCCGGGGAAAGTGGGACATAACGGCACTGCCACTGTAAACGTGGTCAATATCGGGGGCGTCCCTGCGAGCGCGAAGGGGGTAGTCGTCAACACTACGGTGACGGAGCCAACGGCGGCGGGCTATCTCACGGTCTGGCCTTCGGGCGCGACGCGGCCAACGGCGTCGAACCTGAACTTCGGGGCAGGGCAAACGGTGCCGAACCTCGTAATGGTGAAGGTTGGCCCGGACGGGAAGGTGAACGTGTACAACGCCGTCGGTCAGGTGCATGTGATTTTCGACGTCGTGGGCTATTTCGAGTAGACGACAGGAGTCGAAAATCTAACGAAAAACAAATCGTGAATCTATAGACATTTCTTTCGTTCGGGCGCATGATGTAGCCCTCTAAGAGTGGACCGAGGGGTCTTTGGGGGCTGCAATTGAGCGGAATCAAAGCGTGGGTCGTTCTCCTTTCGGTTGCCGTTTTCGGTTCGTTTGTCGTCGCCTGCGGAGGCGGCGCCGCGGACAGCAATAGTGCCAGTAAAGCGGCGACGAGCAGTGCAGCGCCCTCGGCGAGCGACGTTGTTCCAGAGATCGAAGTGCCCGCGTTGTGGGCCCTTGGAGATGCCCGGGACGTACAGACTCTGACCGACACGGCGGAGGCTGTCTTTCGCGGCAAGGTCGTCGCCCTTAAAGGCCAGCGCCCCTCGCTTACGCAGCCGAGCGGCGGGGCTCCCGAAGCGCCGGCGCCTCGCTGGGCGGACCTCCCAGTTTCACAGTTCGAAGTACTTATAGAGAGCGTGGTATCGGGAACGTTGCCGACTGGGACGGTCATCCTCGAACAAATCGGTGGCGTGGAGACGAGGCCGGATGGCACCCGCGTGAGATTCAAGCTGGAGCACGACGAGCCCGTCCAGGTAGGGCAAACGTATCTGTTCTTTGCCTCTTTGCAGGATGACGGGAGCGTTGTAGCCCCGCCGTTTGGCCGCATGAATGTGCGTCCGGATGGCAGTCTCGCCGCCGCAGCCGGGTGGGAGCATCTAGGAGCTATGACGGCCCTTTCGCGGAAAAACCTGGAGGACGCTGAACGCGAGATCAGCGCTACCTCGCGTGACTAGCACGCGAAGGTGGCCTGGCATCTGCGTTACGACGGCCGTCGCGCTTTTTACGCTCCTCGCAGTGTTTGCCGTCGGCAACTACAGCGCAGACGCCCATCCTTTCGTGCACCCGCAGAAGAAGCTGTTCAGCGGGCGCTGGTACAAATCGTCGGCGGACTTAACAGCAAGCCCGCCCTGGTTCGGGACGGCCTTCCCCAATGCCAGCTACCCGTGCGATGGCGGATACGACGCGCCTTCCTGCGTCTCGAAGTGGCAGGGCCCCGCCTATGCCTCTTATGCGGACTGGAACAACCAGCCCGACACCGCGCGGTTCAACGTGCAGGGGTATCGCGACCATAACTGGGATAACAACATTTACATCGTCGACACCGTTCCAGGAGCGCCGCAAGGCTTACTGGGCTACGCCACGTACCACAACCAGAACAACCAGTCATGTGTTCCTGACCCATATCCCGGCTACACCTACTGTTCGGTTTACCGGTATTCCGACGCCGTTATCATTGATAACAACCATACGGGGCCATATGGCACGGCCCAAAGCAGGCAGGCGACGATCACCCATGAACTTGGGCATGTGCTCTCCCTTCGGCATGAAAGCGTTAACGCCGATGAGAGCCTGCTATATCCTTGCGGCTACGACAACACGGGTCCAATTCCACCCTCAGTCATGTCATACGACTGCATTTCTCCACCCGGCTACGGGCCGTATTACGACGTGCAGGTGACGGGAGTGGGCGGCGTGCCGGCGTCCGGCGTTTCCGCCGTAGTCGTCAACGCGACCATAACGCAGCCTAGCAGAGGGAGTTTCCTTACGGTGTATCCATCGGACGCTGGGCTCCCAACCGCATCGAATTTGAATTTTGTTCCGGGCCAGACGGTTCCGAACCTCGCTACGGTGAAAGTGGGAGCGGACGGACGGGTGAACGTTTATAACGCGGGCGGGCAGACGCATGTAATTTTCGATGTGGTCGGATGGTACGGCGATACGCCTGATGGTGCCCCTAATGAACCGACTCCAACGCCGACGCCAGAGCCGGGTGGCTACGGTTTCTACCACCCGCTTCCTCCCGCGCGGATCGTGGACACGCGCAGTGGCCTCGGCTGGCCCGGGAAACTCGGGCACAATGGCACGGCAGCAGTAACGGTAAGAGGTAGGGGCGGGGTTCCGCCCTCCGGGGTCACGGCCGTCGCTTTAAATGCGACTGTGACCGAGTCAACGGCGGCGAGTTACCTCACCGTGTATCCGTCCGACGCCGCGCAGCCAACTTCCTCTAATCTGAACTTCGGGCCGGGTCAGACTGTGCCAAACCTTGTCATCGTGGGAGTTGGCGCGGACGGCAAGGTGAACGTCTACAACGCGTTGGGTCAAGTGCACGTCATTTTCGACGTCGTGGGCTGGTACGGCGGCTTAGGCACTGACGGAACCCTATTCAGGTCACTATCGCCTTCGCGGATAATGGATACGCGCACTGGCCTGGGGTGGCCGGGAAAAGTGGGACATAACGGCACTGCCACTGTAAACGTGGTCAATATCGGGGGCGTCCCTGCGAGCGCGAAGGCGGTCGTCGTCAACACTACGGTGACGGAGCCAACGGCGGCGAGCTACCTCACGGTCTGGCCTTCGGGCGCGACGCGGCCGACGGCGTCGAACCTGAACTTCGGGGCAGGGCAAACGGTGCCGAACCTCGTAATGGTGAAGGTTGGCCCGGACGGGAAGGTGAACGTGTACAACGCCGTCGGCCAGGTACATGTGATTTTCGATGTCGTGGGCTATTTCGAGTAGTCGCGCAGAGACGGCTCCCGCTCGAATAATACATGCTGTATGTATAAAAAACCGACGAAATTACCAAACGAATTTAATCAGTCAAGTAAGGGGCCAAGCGGGGCAAACGCTGACCACGCGGGGGAATCGGCTGGCGTAGCGCCCAAGAGCGCTGAGATTCAAGCCCTCGGTCTGACCGGCGCGATGCCGGCTCAGTATAATCAGAGCCGGTCATGGCGTCTGAAGGCACGTTCGTCCTCGCCGACATCGGCGGCTACACCACCTTCCTCACCGAGGTGGGCATCGAGCACGCCAAGGAGATCACCTCGCACCTGTTCAACGGCATGCTGAAGGTGAACAAGAACCGCTGGAAGGTGGGGAACGTGGAGGGCGACTGCCTGTTCTTTTACGCGGAAGCACGTGAGCAGCCGGGGCCGCTCTTCGAGCACCTGAGGGTGCTTTACGAGAAGTTCCGGGGCTCGGTGACGGATATCGCAGCGCGGTCGACGTGCGACTGCGGAGCATGCACACGGACGAGCGAGCTGCGGTTGAAGTTCGTGGTCCACGCCGGCCAGTACGACACGCAGGACATCGGCGGGCGGACGGAGCTAATCGGGCCAGAGATCGTGGTGGCACACCGGCTGCTGAAGAACAGCGTGCCGGTGCAGGAGTATGCGCTGGTCACACCCGCGCTCGGGAACATCGGCGGATCCGGGCTTCCGACGACTGCAGGGAGCGAGACGTACGAGGATGTTGGTACGGTTGAGTACACTTACCTGGACTTGGCGTCGATGCGGCGGGAGTACGAGCAGGAGAGCCAGGTGTTCGTGGATGAGAAGACGGCGAAGATCGTCTTGAAGACGGAGGTGGACGCACCGCCCACGTTG
>VBEJ01000278.1 GCA_005882985.1 Chloroflexota bacterium | reverse complement strand
TTAATCCGATCGTGCTCAACGAGACGCACCTCGACCAGGTGGGCGCTGAGCCACCATCGAAGTTGCACTACTGGTTCTCGGGCGCGACCGCGAACAGCTACTTCTATGACGAGTACAGCTTCGGGAACCCGGGGAACTACAAGACGTATTTCGTGGGGATCGACGATGCTTGCCCTCCTGTACCGGCCCCCGATGTCCTTCAGAGGTTAGTTGGTACAGACTACCGGGACAAGGATTTTGATGCCGGCGATGACGCAGTCAATAAATTCAGGGCCAGCGCCATCGCCAATACATACTCAGAAACGGGGCCGTTCGCCGATCCGGACGCGGTAACCGCCTTTCAGATCGGGGCGGATCGGATACTGACACGCACGGCGCCGCCGTTCCCGCAGTAGAGTGCGAGTGTTAAGCCGTTAATGGAGGATTGTGAAGGCCCAAACGAGGATCTCATTTGCAGGAGGAAGTTCGATGTTTCGCTTGGCCGTAGCAGCCTTTGTGGTTGTTATTACACTCGGCGTCCGATCACGCGACCGCAATCGCGCAGGTGTTGAAGTAGGGCGACCGGGACGGTTTGTGCTCATGCTTGCGCCGCTCCTCTAGCGCTCGCTCTAGAAGCCGCTCGCCGGCCTCGAACTTCCAAGCAGAGAACCGGTCTATCGCCTGGCGGACAAGCGCGGCCGTGGCGTTGTCGCCCAGTTCGGTCAGATCGTCGGCGAGCTGTCGTAGCTCGGTGATGGTGTCCATCGGGGCGGCGGACCTCCTGGTGATAGACAGCCTATCAGATTCCCACCCACGTTTGACATTCGCCCGGTGCGGGACGGAGTCCCCGAGATCAGTAGGAGCCCCACCGCGCGATTTAGTCCTCCGGCGCCGAGATGCCTATTCGCCAAGTTCAGCCCGAATGTGGGCAACAAGCTTCGACGCTAGCGACTCGACCGTTTGCGGAGTGAGGTCGCCGGCCAGCTCTCCGAAGAGAACGATTCCCACCACGCGGTCGACGCGAATGTAGACAAATTCGTTTTCGAGCCGGCCGAGCGGAGTATCGTAAGCGACGGTAAGCGCAAAGCTCTCGTCACCCTGTGATATAGCCGTTTCCCGAGCGGTCAAATTTCTCACCTGGAGGCCCGAACTCGCCAACGCGCGCGTAATAACATCAGTTGCAGACGGCCCAGTGAACACGCCTTTTATCGCCGCGAAGAATCCGGACGCCTTATCGGTACTGGGGTACAGATCGATATCGTTCTCGAGACTGAGTGTGGGGGAACCACCAGCGCCGGTCGGTCCGTGGTTGAACTCTCGTTTGTAGGCTATAGACTTGTCGCCGGGCGCGTAGCCAGCGTCCTTCACGAAGGCGCCAGAACCAACGTCCTCTGCTGTTAGCGCCATCGAATCGGGGAATGGACCGTCGCTTGGTCTCGACGCCTGGCCCGGGGCATCAGGTTTGGGGGTTGGCAACGGGATGGCCGTAGCTTGTAATGTTCCCTGAAGGACTCCATCAACACGCCGGCTGAGGGTCTTCGCGAGCTCATTCATCGAGTTCGTTAGGTCGCGGTCATCGGCGCGTGAAACGCTCACGGTTGCGATAAGGCGGCCTCTTCGAAATCCGGCGTCCCACGTGTGAGCCGTCTTGCCATTAAAGTCGAGCTTGAATGAGATACCGAAGCTTTCATCAATGCTAGGCTGTTCGAATCGACTAGAGTCGGTAAGTTTGAAACCTCCAGCCACGCGCTGGCCCTTCAAGCGGTCGAAATCGGCCAGCTGTTTGTCAACGAACGTTCGGGCAGAGTTATCGTCCCGGAACAAATCCAACTCCGAATCCCCCAGGAGAATCCCAGAGCCTGCGTCGAGGGCGGCGAGGGAAGGGTCCGAGTAGCGAAGCTCGTAGCTGATCAGCCAGCCGGCCGACTCAATATCAGCCGGTGAATCCGACGGATCAACAGTGTCTTCTGCCACATCAGCGCTCTTACGGTATCCTGAGGAACTCGCGTCGATCGGAACACCAAGAAACTCTCCACCTAGATCGGTAGCTGCAAGCGGCATCAGGGCAAGTTCGTCATTGTTGATCACCAGCATAGATGTAGGTGCAGGCGTTGAGTTCGTCTCGCTACCGCCACCACAGGCCGACATGAGTATCCACAGAACGGCCGCCAGGCTAAAGGCGAACAGCTGCTTTGCTGCCATGCTGCTCCAAAATGATCATCCGTGAGAACGGATACCGGCAATCTTACATTCGCATTCGTCAAAGGGCAAGAAGTCAAGTCCAAAAGGGTAAAGGGGTCGGCCAGGGGGCAAACCGTACCGCAGGAAGCAGGATCGCGCGGTCTCCTAGCGCGCTCCGCGACTAAGGCTAGAGCGGCTTCTCGCCCCAGCGCGGTCCACGCTGGTCGTTGCCGTTTGGGATAACCTCCGCGATTAGCGCCGAGCCCGAGCGGGCGCAGAGGATGCAGGCGTCAAGGCGCTACAAAAGAAAGCGCCGGGGGGTGTGCTCCTGGAAGGGGCGGTGCGTCCCTCGCAGGTCCTCAGCCCGGCGCCACGCTCAGGCGCGTAGCAATCTCCAAGCCGCGAGGGCGGGACACGCCTAAAGCGAAGCCAAGTATATCGCTCTGCTTCTCGCCGTCAAAGGCGGGAAGAAAGAGAAACGACCCCGCTTTGTTTATGAGCTAAAACGACGCATCGGGAGTGTGTCGCACCTCCCTTGGGCGTAGGGCCGGTCGCAGAGCTTGGCAGCGAAATAAAGCTTGACCGGCCCTTCCGCATTCTACCGGCGCGCTGCGCGGCAGGCGTGATGGCGGCGGAGAGGCAATCTCAGGGAGTCTCCCTAGCGACAGCCCATGCGGATGAACCGCAGCGTGAGACCCATGCGGCTAAGATTTGGGCAAGGGGTCTTCTGCT
>VBEJ01000277.1 GCA_005882985.1 Chloroflexota bacterium | reverse complement strand
CCCTCCACGCGAGTGCGTGCTCGATGACGGGCGTTGGCGGGTGGCCCACGCCATCGGCTCCGGCCTTCTTGGCTGGATGGTCATTGTTCCTCACCGCCATATGACTTCGCTCTCAGAGATGACGCCGGATGAAGCCGACGCGCTCGGCCCGCTGATGCAGCGACTCTCAACTGCGCTCGAAGTAGTCACCGGCGCTATGAAGTGTTACGTCGTCTTCCTCGCGGAGGCACCTGGATTTCAGCACGTGCATCTCCACGTCATCCCACGCCTGGTTGACGCTCCGCCGGAGCGCGTTGGCATCGGCGCAATGCAGTATCTGGCCGTGCCGAACAGCGAGTCGGTGAGCCACGATGAGATGGACAGCATATCCACCAAGATTCGGGAAAAGATGACACACCAGCAGGAGACGCCATGACGCCCGAAGGCGCAAGATAGTACAGAAAAGACTCACGTCTCGCCAAAGATAACCCTAAAGCCATTCCGCCGCCAATTCCGCTAAAGCCAGGGGGTTACCCTCGGCCACTTTGAGTAATCGGGTTCGGACAGCCGCGTGTAGCTCAGGGTTGTGCGCGTCAAGCAACTCCGCAGCCGATGCCTCATCGAGTCGATCGAGTCGCAACTCTTGGAGTCCGACGGCATCGAGCGGACTCTCGTAGCCCTCGCGAATCGCCACCAGCATGAGGAGGGGATCGCCCTCGAGGCGGCGGGCAACGAACGTCAAGACATCCCCCGTTGGGCGGTCTAGCCAATGGGCGTCTTCTACGATCAGAAGTAAGGGCGCGCGGGCTGCGGCGTCGGAAAGCAGGTTAAGGGTCGCCAACGCGATAAG
>VBEJ01000023.1 GCA_005882985.1 Chloroflexota bacterium | reverse complement strand
CCTCGTCGACTTAACCGCCGGCTCGAACGGTAGAGAGGACTCTGCATTCGCGCGCGGATGAGCCTCGTTAGCCGTGGACGAACTCCATCTCGTAATCGATGATCTCGGCGTCGGGGCGTTCGTGCTCGATGAAGGACATAACCGCCGCGAGAACGCGTGCGGCGTGGCGCTCGTCGTTCGAGGCGTAGGCGACACCGAGGGAGGCGATCTGCCAGGCGTCCTGATCGTCGACTTCGGCAGCGGAGACGTTGAACTTGTTGTGCAGGCGGGCGACGAGAGACTTTAGCACCTGCCGCTTACCTTTCAGCGAATGGTTGTC
>VBEJ01000022.1 GCA_005882985.1 Chloroflexota bacterium | reverse complement strand
GGGAGGAGGAAGGAGGGAGCAGAGATGGGAAGCTATTCCTCATCTTGCGGTTCGTTGGCGGTGGCTTGCTCTTCGAGTATTTCGGGAAGGGGTGGGAGGTCTTCGGGCTTTTCGAGACCGAAGTACTCGAGAAAGCGGAAGGTTGTCCCGTAGAGATAGGGACGGCCGGCTGCTGAGGCGCGGCCGACCTCGGTGACGAGGCCGCGCGCTCTAAGCGAGGCGAGGGCGCGGTCGCAGTTGACGCCGCGGATGGCCTCAATGACGGTGCGGCTGACGGGCTGCTTGTAAGCGATGATGGCAAGAGTCTCGAGCGCCGCGTGGGAGATGCGGTGGTCTTCGTCGACGCCGAGGAACTGTTCGACGTAAGCGGCGGCCTCAGGAGCAGTGACCATCTGGACGGCGCCGGCGCTGCGCTGGATACGCAGGCCGCGGCCCTGGAATTCGGCCGCGATCGCATCAACGGCATCGAGGACGGTGGCTTCGTTATGCCCGGAGATACGGGCGATTGCGGCGATCTCGACGGGGTCGTCGGCGACGAAGAGGATGCTCTCGATGATGAGCTTGAGGCGATCGTTGACGGACGAGGTCATGTGCCGGTAGGTCTTAGGGTTGCCGGTCGGCGGGCGGCTCGTTGCCGGGACCGGTCTCTTCGCTGCCGTAGAGGCGGGACCTGAGCGACTGCTCCTCGGGCGCTTCGGGTGCAGGCGCGGGCGGCGATTCGGGGGTCTCCCGGCGTGCTTCGGTGGCGGTGGAGGCTGGCGCGGGAGTAGTGTGGCCGGGCGAATCCTGGGGTTGCGGTTCGGGCCGGAGGGGTGGCGGCTGAACAACCGATGATGCGGCGACCGGCTGATCTCGTGCGGCCTTCGTAGCGCGCAACGGTTTGCCATCGCCGAAGCTGATGCGGACGTTCGGGAGGCCGGCCACAGGTAGGCCAAGCTCAGTCTGGATGATGTCGACGACGACGCGGGAGGCTTCCTGCGTGACGTGGGCGACGCTGGAGTGGGGCTTCAGGCCGAGGTCCAGGTTGGTGGCGATGCCGTTGTCTTTGGTGTAGACGCGCGCCCGAGCGGTGTTGACGTCCGGGAGTGCGCTAAGCGCTTCCTCGAGGCGAGTCTTGAGCGCCCGCGCGGGGACGATCGTCGTCGAGCCGGCCTGGCGGACGCGAAGCTCGCGCTCTTCATCCTCGGGTGCGAGCTCGAGAATGATGACGAGCAGGCCAAGCACGGCCAGCGCAAGCGCGCCGAGCGTGACGATGAGGCGGCCGGCGGTGTCGTTGTTCTTGTCCATGTCTTGGACGAGGTCGCCGAGGGCTTCGATTACATCGCCCGGGGCGGCCCAGGTTAGGAAGATGACGATCGCCATCAGGACGATCCACAGGGCAGCGAGCAGGACGATAGCAGTGCGGTTCGTTTCCTTCATAGGGCACCTGTCGGGACGGTTGTGAGCCCGATGACGCCCTCGTCGTCGAGAGCGGTGAGGCGTGTGGGGAGAAGGCGGTTCGAGAGGTCACCGGGGTCCGAGGCGTAAACGCGTATGTAATTGCCGGTCAGGCCCTGCCATCGGCCGTCGCGATCGTCCTCCCAGAGGACTTGCATCGTGCGGTCTAGGAAGCGGCGGCGGAAGGCGCGTGAGGTCTCGCGAGCCAACCCCAGGAGCCTCTCGAGACGAGCACGGCGAAGGGGTGGGGGCAGGTGGCCGAGCATCAGCGACGCCGCGGTGTGAGGCCGGCGCGAATAAGGGAAAGCGTGAATGGCGGCGAATCCGATTTCGCGACAGAGCCCGATGGTCGCCTCGAAATCGGAATCCGTCTCGCCCGGAAAGCCGGCTATCACGTCCGTTGTTATCGCTACGTCAGGGACGTGCTCCCGGATGAGGGCGGCGGCGCGGTGGAAACCGTCCGCGGAATAGCGGCGGCGCATCCGCTTGAGCACCGGATCCGACCCGCTCTGGAGCGGTAGGTGGAAGTGGGGGCAGAGACGGTGGTCTTTCCAGAGGTCGAGCAGCGCCGGCGAAATATCCTGAGCCTGGAGGGACGAAAGGCGGATGCGAGGCACGGAAGCGTGTTCGAGAAGGGCTTCGAGCAAGCGGCGGGGACCTTGCTCCCGCTCTCCGGTGTCGCGTCCGTAGTTGCCGAGCTGAGTGCCAGTCAGGACGACTTCCTGGACGCCCTGTGCCTCGCGGGCGCGCACCTCCGCCACGACGCGGTCGATGGGAACGCTAGTCTCGCGGCCGCGCGTGTAAGGGACGATGCAGAAAGCGCATAGCTCGCTGCAGCCTTCCTGGATCTTGATAAAGGCGCGCGTGCGGAGATTGCTGCCAATCAGAGTCGGGCAGCCCGCCGTCGGGTCGCCCCGCTCGCGGAGGCGCTCAAGGAGGCGGTCCGGTATGGACTCTTTTGCGGCGTTGGGAAGGACGGCGTCCGCGCCGGCTTGTTTGGCAATGTCAGCGGGCGCCGTTTCCGCGTAACAGCCGGTGAGTACGATGTCGGCGTTTGGCGAAAGGCGGCGGCCCATGCGGACGAGATGCCTCGCTTTGCGGTCCGCCACGTGGGTAACGGAGCAGGAGTTGATGACGAATGCGGCCGCCCCGGGCACGGCTTTGTCGGTTACGCGCACGCCCTTCGCGGTGAGACGGCGGGCGATGGCCTCTGAATCGGCCTGGTTCAGCTTGCAGCCGAGGGTAAGGACGGAGACAGTGGGGGTGTGGTCGCGCGGCATCACCCGCCATCATAGGACAGCGAACGGGGAACGGGAAACCCGCCGGCTGCGGCGAGTGGATGTGGCGCGCCCGTTAATTCCCGCAGCGGGAGTAACCGCAGACGGGGCAGGAGGCGCAGCCCTCGCCGTGGACGAGGGGGCCGCCGCAATCCGGGCAGCGCGCGGCGCGGAAGAGCTGCAGGCGGAGCTGTGTTGGGACTTTAGTGGAAGTAGCCATTGCATCACCTCGGGGCGTTTAGAACTGTTGTGCTAATGATAGTAGCACATGCGTTCTGTCGTCAAGAACACAGTGTCACTCCGGGCTGAAATTGCGGCGGCGGGCGTATGCTAGGAACGGGCCGATTCGGAAGCTGCTCGAAAATGCGTATCGTGGTCGCGCCGCAAGAGTTCAAAGGCACGCTCGCCGCTGCGCAAGCGGCGGAAGCGATGGCCGAGGGCGTTCGGCGGGCGATGCCGGACGCTGCCATCGATGTCATCCCGCTGTCTGACGGCGGGCCGGGGCTCATCGAGGCGATCCGGGCTTCGCGTGGGGGAGCGATAGTTGCGGCGATCGTCCAAGACCCGCTCGGCCGGTCGATCGAAGCTCGCTGGCTGCGAATCGAAGACGGAATAGCGGTGATCGAGTCCGCTCAGGCGGCGGGCCTCACGCTGCTGAAAGAGGACGAGCGCAACCCGCGCATAACCACAAGCTTTGGCGTTGGGCAGCTGATCGTCGAGGCGCTCGAGCGTGAGTGCAAGCGCATGATTGTCGGCCTGGGCGGAAGCGCTACGAACGACGGGGGCTGCGGCATGGTGGCTGCGCTGGGCGCGCGGTTCCTCGACGCCGCCGGCAACGATCTTCGGCCCGGCGGCGCCGCGCTGCCGGCTCTCGAGCGGATCGATGTGTCGTGTCTCGATCCGAGGCTTGGGGAAACGAATGTGGTTGCTGCAGCCGACGTAACGAACCCACTTTGCGGGCCGGAGGGCGCCTCGCTGGTATACGGCCCGCAGAAAGGCGCCAGCCCGGAGATGGCGCGGGAACTCGATGCGGCGCTCCTCCACTACGGCGACATCGTGCAGCGCGACGTTGGCGTACCGGTACTTACAGCGCCGGGTGCCGGTGCTGCGGGCGGTCTCGGCGCCGGATTGATCGGCTTCACAGGCGCAGAGGTGCGGCCCGGGTTTGAGGTCGTCGCGGAAGCGGCCGGGCTGCGGGAGCGGCTGGCGGGGGCGGACCTGCTGTTGACGGGCGAAGGGCGGCTGGATGGACAGACGGGCTACGGAAAGGCCGTGGCAGGGGTGGCGCGCCTGGCTGCGGAATGCGGAGTGCGCACGCTGATCGTACCCGGGGCGTTGGCACCGGGCTGGGAGGCTGTTCTCGGGTATACGGACGGCGTCGAGCCGGTCGCCGGTAGCCTGATGACGGCGGAGGAAGCGATGGCGCGCCCCGCGGAGACGCTCTCGATGACCGTCGAGCGTGCGCTGGCGGGCTGGCGCCGCATGCGAGAGGCCGAGGCGGGTGCGGCGGCGCCCGATGGGACAGAGCGCGTCTAGGCCAGCCGCGTCTCCTGCTCGCGCTGCTGGAAGACGTTCAGAAAGGACAATAGTCCGAGTCCGGCGGCGACGACCATGGGGATAAATACGCTTTCGAAGCTGAAGTCGTGTGTAATCAGCCAGTGGTACAGATTCGCGGCGATGGCGGCCGCCTGCTCAATCATCGCCAGCCAGAAAATACGTGGGTAGCGTCCCGGGTTGCGGGCGCAGTAGATGTAGAGCACGGCGAGCGGTATCGACTCCCAGCCGAGGGCGCGACCGGCGAGGACACCGTCGAGAGCGAGTTCGCCGGAATTGTGATTTTCGAGGAAAAGCGCGTTGCTCGTAAAGAGCTCCGTCAGGAAGCCGACTACCTCCCAGGCGGCGAGAAGGACGAGGAGTATGCGCGGCTGCTGTACGAACTGGAGGAAGGCGTTATCGCCCATCGACTTCCCGTACCCGTAGTCGCCCGCCTCGCCCCGCGTGCCGGGCAACTCAGACATGGTCGCCTCCTTTAGCCAACGCCCAACTCTCGCAGGCGCCTTTCGTCGATGCCCAAGTAGTGGCCGATCTCGTGGAGCAGGGTCTGCCTCGCCTGCTGGACCATTTCCTCTTCCGTCCGGCAGTACAGCTCGTGGGTGCGCTGGTAGATGATTATGCGGTCCGGCAGCACCATGGAGTAGCCCTGAGTGCGCTTGGGAAGGCTGACGCCCGTGTACATGCCGAAGAGCGCGGAACCGTGATGAAGGCCGGCCTGTCGCAGCTCGTGAACGGTGGGACGCCAGCGGACCTGGATATCGATGTTGTGGAGGGCGTCGCGAAATTGTGGCGGAAGCTCATCCAGCGCCCGCTGGACCACTCGCTGGAACTCGCTTCGTTTCATTTGAGGACATTGTAGCAAGCGGGCCGAGCCCCTCGATACATCCTTCCTTGGAAGGATTACTCGGGGCGAACGGCGAGGGCCGACCAGGCGCGAACGCAGGCGAAGGGGGAAGGCTTCGCATACGCTGAGATTCCTCGCCACCCCACCGGTCTCCCGCCTGTGGCGGACTATTTGTCGGCCCGCCCCGCAGACTCGGAATGAGAGGTGTGGGTTTGAGGTTGCCTACGGTTGGCTCACGAGAGCGCCGGCGAGGTAGGCTTCCAGGATGTTGCGGATCATAGGGGCGGCCTCGCGGGAGCCCGACTCTCCGGTCTCGAGCGCGGCGAGGGCCAGGACAGACGGCTCACTGCGGTTGGCGTAGGCGACGAAGAACACATGGTTCGCGCCGAAGCCGATGTCTTCAGCGGTGCCGGACTTGCCGGCGGCGTCGACGCTTGAGCCTACCCACTGCTGGGAGGAGGTGCCGCCCGCGCTATGGATGACGAGCCCGAGTCCCTGGCGGATGGCGTCTAAGGTATCGGGCGAGACGGGGAGCGGGTTTACCACCTCAGCCTGGAAGTCCTGACTAAGGGTGCCGCCAAGCTCCGAGATCTTGCGAATGAGCAGCGGCTTGCGGAGGACGCCGGTGGCGGAGATAGCCGAGTAGGCGTTGGCGATCTGGAGGGGCGTGGCCGTGACGAAGCCCTGGCCGATGCCCATGTTGACGGCGTCGCCTCGGTACCAGGGCTCGCCGATGTTGTCCTGCTTCCACTTGGGGTCGGGAACTATTCCGGCGGCCTCTTGAAGCCCCTTGATGCCGGTCAGGTTTCCAAAACCGAACGACCGCGCCATGTTCGGCAGGGCGTATTCGTCATGTTCGTCGGCGCCTTTCGCCAGCTCGAAGAAGACGGGGTTGCAAGATGCCATGAGGCCCTCGGCGGGCGTCAGGTAGCCGCGATCGACCGTCTGCCAGTTCTTCTGAGCGAACTGCTCGCCCAGGCCGGTCCATACCGGCGGACAGTGGATGGATGAGCTGGTGGTGAAGCCGCCCTTTTCAACGCCTGCCGCGAGCGTCACGACCTTGAATACGGAGCCGGTGGGGAAGGTGGCGAGCAGAGGGCGATGAAGGAACGGCTGACGCGGGTCATTCGAGATCGCCGCGAATTCTTCCGGTGAGAGGCCGCGGATAAAGGCGTTGGGATCGAAGCGCGGGAAGGAGGCGAGGGCGAGAATCGCGTTGTCGCGCGGGTCCATGACGACGATGGAGCCCACGCGCTCGCCCAGCTCGGCCTCGGTCTTTTTCTGGACGTTGATGTCGATTGTGAGCTGGATGTCTTTACCCGCTACGGCTGGCTTTTCGGCGATCTGACGAGCTATGGAGCCCTCTGGAGTGATCGTGGCGAGCAGACCGCCTCGCTCACCGGCAAGAACATCGTTCATCGAGCCCTCGAGCCCGAAGGCACCGATCTTGTCGCCGGCATCGAACCCCTTCGGGCGGAGATCCTTCAACTGGTCTTCGGTAATCTCCGTCATATAGCCGACGATATGAGCCGCCGAGGCGCCGTTGGGGTAGACACGCTGCGTCTCTTCGCGTACGACCACGCCGAGGTCCACCATGTCGCGGTACTTTTGCACCTCCTCTGGCGGGGCGCCGTAGGGCAATGTCTTGACGGGGATGAAGTAGTAGGACGGCTGGTTGTGCTGGACCTTTGCGCGGATTTCCGGTTCGGGCAGGCCGCTCGCCTGCGTCAGCCGCGCGATAGTGGCCTCCGGATCCGTGATGAAGTCTTTCACGATGCCGATGACGGCTACCGAGCCGTCGATGCCCAGCTCTTTTCCATTGCGGTCGTAGATGCCGCCGCGGCGGGGAACGCGCGTGAAGAAGTGGACGAGAGAACGGTCGTCGAGCTCCTTGAAGACGAGGGAGGGCTGCCACTTGATGCGCCATTCTTTGCGCGTCTTGGGTTCCTTGTCCTCCGCTGTCGTTGGCTGAGGGATCTGCTCCTGGAGGAGCGACATCGAGTTGTCCTGTGCAATGTCACCGAAGAAGGCGGTATGGAGGGTGATGGTGTAGGCTTGCACCGCGCCGCCGGGCGAGGGGCTCGGATTGAGCTGGAAGTCGAGATCGGTAATTGTGGCCTCGTCTGTTATTGCCTCGTAGCGCTCGACAAACTTATCGCCGGCGATATTGAGCTTGGCCTCGCTCGAGACGAGGTCATACATCTCGTTGTATTTGCGCTCTTTCCAGAGGCTCAGGAAGCGCTCGGCGGTCTCCTCGGGCGTCTTGGGCGGCTCCTGCTCTTTGGAGCCCGAGCCGCCACAAGCGACTGCGAGCAGGGCGAGGAGGGCCAGCGGGGCGAGGGCGCGGTGCATTTCGTTAGCTTTCCGGTAAGAATTTTAGCAGCGAGAGTCAATCGCTACCCGCTATAGGAACGACGCTGACACGAACCGCGATTCGGTTTGGAAGAGTGCGGGGTCGATAGCGGCGAACCTAGGATGCATACTGGCGGGCGAACAATGAAGTTGCAGTGCCCTTCCGGCTGACGGACCCGGCGCTCGGCGCATCACCATTCTTGGCAGGGCCAGCCAGTGATTGTTGGCCCGGCCTGGGCGTCCTACAATCGTATGAACGAAGAAGCGTCGAGGCGCAGCCGTAGGCTATTAAATGGATAAGTCAAGAAGCGGAAATAAGTGGTGGATCTTCGGCCTCCCGGCGCTTATCTGCTTACCCTGCATACTGCCGGCGCTTGTGGCTGGTTTTTTGGCGGTGGGTGGGGGCGGTGCTGTAGGTTCGTTCGTTAGCGGCGTAGCCGGGCCGTTGGCCCTCGCTATCGGCATCCTCTTGATCGCCGCGAGGGGCGTCGTCTACTTAACGCGCCGGCGGTGGCGGCAGCAGAGGCGTCAGCAAAGCCCAACGCAATAAGATTGGCCCCCTAGAGACGGCTAAAGAGGGCGTTCAGGCGGTACGTGCGCCTCGGTCAGGTGACTCAGACGACGGTCGGCGCGCGACTTCAGGCACAAACGTGATCGGCAGGGGTCTCACACGATTGAGAATATAAGCGAGGAGCAAGAAGTAGCCGACGGCTAGGCCGGGCGTGGCTCCCAGCATCAAGAGAGCTGCTGTTCTCATCGTGACCTCCTGGCTGCCGACCGGATATATGAGCGGAGGCGAGGGTAGGGGGTGAGCCGCCCTCGCCTCCGCGGCCCAAAGGGAGTGGACGGAACACGACCGCTCTCCGACCGGAGAGCACGCGGTGAGGGGCGGCTCGCGTTGTCCATCACAGCTCAATTGTCGGGCGGGCGTGTTACGCGGGCGTTAGGGGAGTGTTACGGGCCGGTTAAACGAAGATCGCAGCCGAGCCAAGACGGCTAGCGTCGTAACGTTGCGGCGCGCGGAAGCTAACACCGCCCCGGACCCTTCGCGAAGCTGAGAACGGGCCGCGCGCGGGTGTGGTCGTCGCTCAGGATGACGCAGGTTACCAGTAGTTGATCTCGCCCTGGATCATGGCACGGGCGATGACCAGCCGCTGGATCTGCGACGTTCCTTCGACGATCATGAGCTGCCGGGCGTCGCGGTAGTGGCGCTCGAGCGGGTGGTCTTTCATGTATC
>VBEJ01000271.1 GCA_005882985.1 Chloroflexota bacterium | reverse complement strand
GTCGCCGCAGGCGCTTGCAGCCGTTCGGGATGACACCCGCCCCGGCACCACCGGCGCTGTTCCCGCGGCCTCCACACCGACACCCACGGCTGTGGCCGTCCCGACGCCCGCCCCGGCGCCAAATACGCCGCCCGCGTCCACTCCGTTGCCCACAACACCCGCGCCTCAGCCGCCGACGCCCACGCCAACCGCGGCAACGTGCGCGGCGGGTGGCCCTCCGCAGATCAGCGAGACCGGCAACCAGGTGAGCTTCATGTACGGCGACGTCGTCTCCTTCCAGGCCGGACAGCCGGATGTCCTGGTGGTCGACGTGGCGGGAACGGTACTGCAACTCGAGATCACAAGTGGGACCGACGTGCGAGGCGACCTTGCCTCGGCCACTATCGTGAACGGCCAAGGGCGCCGCGCGAATGACGGCAGTATCGCCGCCCAGCTCTTGGAAGTGGTATGCCCGGCGTAAGCGCGATAACGTCTGCTCGCCCTCAAGGCGGCTTCGGTCGTACCTCGTACTTCGTATCTCGCCCACACGCCAGGCGGGGCGAGGGGCCGGTTTTTGCCAAACAAACTCCGGATTACGGCCTACGCCGCTTATAATGAACGACAAGCGGCTAGTGCAATGAAGTTCACGAGGATAACCGTCGAGGCCGACAAGATGGGGGGCGTGCCCTGCATCAGGGGCCTGCGTGTCCCGGTCGCGACTGTTGTCGCTATGGTTGCTGATGGCCTGAATGAGCGCCAAATTCTGGAGGCGTATCAGTACCTTGAGCCCGAGGACATCAAAGAGGCGCTTCGCTATGCCGCGGAGGCCGTGCGCGAACGCGCCATACCTCTTACTTCGCCCTAGTTGCGATTTCTCGTCGACGCCGCCTTACCGCCGGCGCGGCCGCGCCCGCCCTTGCCGCAGGCGCGACATCGGCCCGCCGCCGCCGCGACGCAGCGCGGCGATCGCCTCGAGGCCCTCTTCGTCGCCCACCAACTCCCGTCGTAGCTCGACCACGCGGTCCCGTAGCAGCGCCGCCTTCTCGAACTCGAGGTTCTTCGCCGCGTCCTTCATCTGCTTCTCGAACTCCTTGATCAGGCGGGCCATCTCCTCCTTGGGAATGTCGCCGGTGCTGTACTCAGCCTTCTCTTCGGCGACCTGTCGCACGCGGTCCGTGATGTCGCGGATCGCCTTACTGATGCCCTCGGGCTGGACGCCGTGCTCCTCGTTGTACTCCTCCTGGATGCGGCGGCGGCGTTCGGTCTCCGCGATCGCCCGGCGCATCGAGTCGGTCATCACATCGGCGTACATGATCACCCTGCCGTTCACATGGCGCGCGGCCCGGCCCATCGTCTGGATCAACGACCACTCTGACCGCAGGTAGCCCTCCTTGTCGGCATCGAGGATCGCCACGAGGCTTACCTCCGGCAGGTCCAGCCCCTCTCGCAGCAGGTTGATGCCGACCACCACGTCGTAGATGCCGAGGCGGAGGTCGCGCAGGATCTCCACGCGCTCGAACGTGTTGATCTCGGAGTGAAGGTAGTGCGTCTTGAGCCCCATCTCGAGCAGGTAGTCCGCCAGGTCCTCGGCCATCTTCTTGGTGAGCGTCGTGACCAGCACCCGCTCGCCGCGCTCGACGCGCAGGCGGATCTCGCTCATGAGGTCGTCGATCTGGCCCTTCGTCGGGCGCACCTCCACGGTCGGGTCGACGAGTCCGGTCGGGCGGACGATCTGCTCGATGATCTGCTCGCTATGCTCGTGCTCCCAGGGGCCGGGCGTCGCCGAGACGTAGATCACCTGGTGGATGTGCGACAAGAACTCCTGAAAGCTCAACGGCCGGTTGTCCAGCGCCGAAGGCAGACGGAAGCCGAAGTCCACGAGCGTCTGCTTGCGGTTGATGTCGCCGTAGTACATGCCGCGGATCTGCGGGATCGTCATGTGCGACTCATCGACGAACACTAGCCAGTCGTCCGGAAAGTAGTCGAGCAGCGTCCACGGCGTGCTGCCGGCGGCCCGTCGGGCGAGATGGCGAGAGTAGTTCTCGATCCCTGAGCAGTAGCCCTGCTCGCGCAGGCATTCGACGTCGTACCGCGTGCGCTCGATGATCCGCTGGGCCTCAAGCAGTCGCCCGCGCTCGGTCAGGATCTGGTAGCGCTCGGCCAGCTCCGCCTCGATGTCCGCGATCGCCAGCTCGAGCTTGTCGGCCGAGGTCACGAAGTGCTTCGCCGGGTAGATCTCGATGTAGTCGGTCTCCGACAGGATCTCGCCGGTCAACGGGTCAAGCTGCATGA
>VBEJ01000270.1 GCA_005882985.1 Chloroflexota bacterium | reverse complement strand
CGCGCGACGCGCTTATGCTCTTTCACGCGGGAATGATTAACGACAAGCTGGGCAACGGCGCCGCCGCGCGCGAATACCTCTCGCGAGCGCTCGAGATTAACCCGGGCTTCTCGGTCCTGTACGCGGATCAGGCCGCACGGTCTCTCGATTCGGTCGATTCGCTCGCGAGCGGGTGATCCGAAACGACGTCTGGCACGTTGGGAACCGGGAAGCGTTCCCATCCGCGCACGCAGCGCTGGCGCAGGGCCCGACCTGCCGGGCGCGGGCTACCGGTTCGTGACGAACCGCGTGTAGCGCACCGCTGGGAACCTCTCAACGTTACAATCCGACGGTTCCGTTGTGCGGGCATAGCAGAAGACGCGCACCGTCATGGATTATCTCTCGTGCGCTATTTCAGGTCAGCGATTGCCTGTCGGAATTTTAGAACCGGAACGTCCCCAGATCTTCGATGCTTCGCAAGGACCGAGCGGGACGCGCAGGGCGCCGCACTACATCATCGTGGAGCCCGGCGTCGGCTACCGGTTCGTGACGAACGGGTCGGTTACGAAGAGATGCGCATCAGCGTGCCGACGACGGGCCCCGCGGGAATGCCGCGGGGCTCCGGAAACTCACCGACGAGACGGCAATGATGGCCGCTGATGGTCACTCAACTCAGGCTTTGACTTTATCGCTCGACGGGCTGGCTGTCGTGCGCTGCGGCGTGAGGACGGCAACGCGCGCCGGCGTCGGCATCCAGCGCCTGCGACGAGCAGCGGGTTGAGGCTCGTCCTCGACCGGCTTTGGCGCTCCTGGCACTCTCGGCCGCGAAGGTAGGAAGGCGGCGGCGAGGACTGCGCCGGCGAGGGCAACGCTGCCGGCGACGCGCAGACTGCCCTCCAGGCTGTGAAGGAAAGCGCCGGTTGCAGCCGCGCTAAGGCTGTTTGCGAGACCTGAGTCTGCCTGCGGGAGGCTTTGCGCGGCGACGAGTGCGCCGCCGACCGAGCTGCGCGCCGCTTCGATGGCATCCTGGGGGAGGCCGGGGGGCAGGTCGGCGCCGAGCTGGCTACGGTACAGCGAAGAGGCGATGCTGCCGATCACCGCCACGCCCAGGGCAGCACCGAAGAGGCGGGTGGCGTCGTTCACCGCCGAGCCGACACCGGCCTTCTCGAGAGAAACGGCGCCCATGATCGCCTCGGTGGCCGGCGCGGTGATCAGGCCGAGCCCGCCACCACCCATGATCATCTGTCCGACGAGCACGATGTATGGGCTGGAGGCCGACACAGTGGAGATCCACCACAGCGCCAGCCCGAACATCGCCAGGCCTGTGGCGACGACCGCCTTGTTGCCGATCTTGACGGCGAGCCTTGTGCCCACAACCGCCGCCACCGCGATGGACATGGCCACGGGCAGTATCCGCAGTCCGGTCTCGAACGCGCTGTAGCCCCGTATGAACTGGAAGTACTGCGTAATGAGGAACGTGAAGCCGGCGAGAGTGAAGAACCCAATGGTGATCGACCCGCTGGCAGCCGTGAAGCGGAGGTTGCGGAAGAGACTGACGTCGAGCATCGGGTGGTCCATGCCGCGCTCGACATTGACGAAGATAGCGAGGATGGCCAGCCCGCCTGCGATCGTGGCCAGCGTCGCGCCTGAGCCCCATCCCCAGTTCGGGCCCTGGATGATGCCGAGCACGAGGGCGGCCATGCCGGCACTAGAGAGCACAACGCCCCGCCAGTCGATGGGCGGAGCGGCGGGGTCCCTGGACGTTGGAACAACCGACGCGATGACGGCGGCGATGACAACGGCGACGGGCGCCATGAACAGGAACACGCTGCCCCACCAGAATTGCCCGAGCAGCCATCCGCCGATGATTGGGCCGGCGGCCACGCCGACCCCGGTCGTCGCGCCCCACAGACCGATCGCCTTAGCCCGCTCGGATCGGTCGGTGAACACGTTGGCGATCAATGACAGCGTTGACGGGAATATGGCGGCGGCACCGAGGCCCATCACCGCTCGGGCGGCAATGAGCTGACCCGGGTTCTGTCCGAATGCCCCCGCCAGGCTGGCGGCGCCGAACACCCCGAGCCCGACGAGCAGGACCTCTTTGCGGCCGAGCCGGTCGCTGAGGCTTCCCGCCGCGAGGATGAGGGCGGCAAAGACCAGCGTGTAGGCATCGACCACCCACTGGAGGTCCGTCGTCGTAGCGTCGAGCTCGCGGACCAGGCTTGGGAGGGTGACATTGACGATGGTGACGTCGATATTGATGATCAGAGCCGCCAGGCACAGGGCGAACAGGATCAGTCCCTTCCGGCTTGCTTGTCGCGGCGTCTTCGAGCTCTCCATTGGATTGCCTCCGTCTCTACAGCAAACGATAATTGCTATATATTCTTGTAACCAGATGGGTTGACAATTGTCAAGTCCCTTACTATTCTTGAAGTGACAACAATCACACATTGACGGACGGGAGAGATTTCGTGGAAAGGACCTACCAGACCCAGGACGGGTGTCCGGTGGCAGCCACCCTGGATGTTA
>VBEJ01000248.1 GCA_005882985.1 Chloroflexota bacterium | reverse complement strand
GGCCGTCGGTTAACCGGCCCTAGAACGGCAACCCCTGGAGGCCTTGGAGCCCCTTCGCCGCGCTGATCTCGCCGGTGTGGATCGCCATCTGCATGCCCGCCAGCCGGAGGACGAAACCGACATCTCGCCGCCCGAAGACCGGCGCAGTGAGCTCGCGCTCAAGCGCCGCGTCGTCGAGCGCGTCGATCGCTGCGCTCGCCTCGCGCAGGCTCTTCGCGTATTCCTGCATGTCGCTCAGGTTGATGGTGGCCTCCGTTTGCCAGACCTCAATGAAGTTGGAGGGAAGCCCGAGCTTCTGCGAGACGCCCATCCAGAGCATCGGCTTCTGCAGCCCCATGAGGTTCATCCAGAAATCGGCTGACGAGAGGGTGTGAGCGTGCAGCTTGGAAATCGGATTAGCGCTGCCGTCCGGCTGCCACGAGTACTGCTCCGGCGTCAGGCCGGCAATGACCTGGTCGAGCCAGTCGAACGCTTCGCCCACTTGCATTCGGAGCATCGTCGAATTCTTCATCGTTCGATTCCTTTCTTCGTATAGAACAGCTCGTTCACTCTCGCGGGCGGCCGAAGCCGAACATCACCTGGGCGATGCGGCGAATCTGAATCTCCTCCGACCCTTCCGTGATCCTGTATCGCCGGTGGTGGCGGTAGATGTGCTCGAAGGGCATGTGGCGCGTGTAGCCGATGCCGCCGTGCACCTGGATGGCCTGGTCCGCCGCGTCGCAGACCAGCCGGTTCGCGCGATAGTTGCACATCGCCACCTTGTCGCTGATCTCCATGTGGTGCTTGAGGTCCAGCTCCCAGGCCGTCTTGCGGACGAGCTGCCGCACCATCTCACACTCGGTGTGCAGCTCTACCAGCGGCCACTGGATGGCCTGGCGGCTCGCCAGCGGCTGTCCAAACGTTACCCGCTCCCGCGCGTACTTCACCGACTGGTCGATGCAGTACTGGGCGGCACCCACGCCGGACGCAGCCTGACGGATGCGGTTCTCGTGAGTGAAGGTGTTCGCCAGGGCGAGGCCATCGCCTTCGCGCCCGAGCATGGCGTCCGGCGGCACGCGAACATCGGTCAGCGTAACCTCGGCGTGGTCGGTCGGCATGTTGAAGGTCCACCACATGAAGTCCACCGAGAACCCCGCGGCGTTGGTCGGAACGATGAAGCAGCTGACACCCTCGGCTCGACCGTCATCGCCGGAAGTGCGCGCAAAGATCATGTCGTGCGTCGCGCTGTGCATGCCGCTGTTGAAGCGCTTCTGGCCGTTGATCACCCAATCGTCACCGTCGCGGACCGCCTTCGTCTCCAACCACGACGCGTCTGAGCCATGATTGGGCTCCGTCAGCCCGAAGGCGACTCGAGTCTTGCCCGTGAACATCCCTTCGAGGAATTCCTTCTTCTGTTCCTCGCTCCCGTAGCGCTCCCACATCTTGATGGTCGGGAAGTTGCCGACGATCGACGACTCATTTTGAAGGTCGTTGTGCAGTCCCAGCCCTTTCGCTGCCAGGTGCTCGCGGATAATCGCCATAGCGAGGTTCGAGCCATCGCGGCCGCCGTACTTGCTGGGGATACCGTAGCGCAGGAAGCCGGCTTTATCCGCGCGGCGGCGCATCTCAGCCAGGAGGTCGTCCCACTCCTTGCGCGGCACACCACCGTTCGCGAAGTCGGTGCGCTCGTACTCGCGGCGGTGATCGAAGAAACGGATGTTGTCGTCCCGCCGCTCCAGCGGCTTGATCTCCGCCTCGATAAAGTCATCGAGGTCCTTCAACAGTGTTTGGACGTCCTGCGGGATATCAAAGTCCACGGGGTTGCTCCTTACGGTACCTCGTTCGGGCTGGCCACCCGTACTTTGTTCACGATCGTCTCCCACAGGTATGGCAGCAGCCGCGCCTCTGCCTCGCCGTCGAATTCGCCACGCCTGATCCGCTCCGCCAGTTCGCCGTTCCGTTCGCTCAGCCGCGTCGCGAGAGCCGCCTGGCCCTCGGGCATGCTCTCCGCGCCCAATAGCCGGTCTAGGCCCTGCCACTCGGCCTGCATGAATCCGTCTTCGAGCTCCAGCTCGCGCTTGATGATGCCGATGGAGTTCGCCGCGACCTGGAACTGGAACCGCTCCCAGCGGTCGCGGGCGTTCTCGGCGCGGTCGCGCATGAAGCCTCCGAGGGCGTCCAGAAGCTCCACCGCCGTCGGCCTGTCCTGCACTAGCTCACCTTTTCGCGAACGCCGGTCAGGCGCAGGATCTCGAGCTCCGTCTCCGCCGTCCGCCGGCCGATCGCCGCCAGCTCGTGGCTTTGCGTATGCCCATCGAGATGAGCGCGCGCCTGCATCATCGTGATCTCCGCCCAGCGAATGTTCTGGAGTACTTCCCAGGTCGCCACGCGTTCGCGGCTGATCGCGAGGCCGCCGGCGATCTCATACGCGCGGATCCATTCCTCCCGCGAGGCGATACCTCCCGCCTCGAGCTCGTTCTTGCCGAATCTCCAGACGCGCGTGCAGAGCCAGGCGATGTCCTCCTCCGGCTCCCCGATGTGTGTGCCCTCCCAGTCCAGGAGCGCCGTCAATCCTTCCTCGTCGTACATTACGTTGCCGATGCGGAAGTCTCCGTGAACGACGCAGGGCGCGCGTTGA
>VBEJ01000247.1 GCA_005882985.1 Chloroflexota bacterium | reverse complement strand
CCACTACGCCAGCCACGGTTCATAAAGAGACGCGCCTGCGCCGCGGCCGCCCGCCCCGGTTTAATGCTTGCCCAGCGGCGTCCTGAGGATCCCCATACTACGCTCTTAACATTCGAGTTCACATCTGCTTAACGCGAACGTCATACAGCGGAAACTTCGCCGTAACACCGTAACGAGGTGTGCCTTCTATGCTGACGTCAGTAATGGCGAAGCTCGGACTGGGAAAGCTATTAATTGATCGAGATCGCCAGTGCGTCTTTGCGGGGAACCAGGCGACCGAGTTGACCCCGATCGAGGTCGGGCTTCTGTGGCAGATGGCCCGTCACCCCGAGAAAGTCATGACGCGAGAGCAGCTCTGGCGGGCGGTTTGGGGGAAGGAAGTGAAGGGACCCACGCGCACGCTCGACACTCACATCGCGCGCCTGCGCAGGAAAATTGAGGGGAACGGGCCGTGGATGATCAGAGCGGTCCCCAGGCGTGGCTACGTCCTCACGAGCAAAACGAGAGCTTCGCCGACCAAGCATCCTTCGAGAAGACAAACTTTCCATTCCGATACCGCCGGCCACGCGCTTAGAGGAGGGTTCAATGCCTGGCACAAAGTTTAGCGGGCTACAAAAGCTCGTCGCATTGTCAGTCATCACGCTTATCGCGCTGATCGCTGTCTCGCAGATCAATACCTTCTCCCCAGGCGACGCCGATGGTACCGCCACAGGCTCGGCCGTGAACATCGGCACCTACTCAGGAAACGGCGGGAGTGCCTTCTCGGACGCCTGTCAGGCTCCAGCTACCGAAGAAGACGCGACCAAGTGCGCCACGGACGAGCCGGGCGGGCTGGCGGCCTTCGTGGGCCACGAAAAGATCGCTATCAACTTCACCTGGCTGCTTATAGCGGGCGCCTTCGTGCTCTTCATGCAGGCGGGATTCGCTCTCCTCACGACAGGACTGACGCGCGCGAAGAACGCCGGGCACATGATGATGCTCAACGTCGCCGCCTTCGTGATCGCCTGGGTCGGTTACTTTACGGTCGGTTTCGCTTTCCAGTTTGGCGGGGCCGCGATCAACGCTGCGCCCGGAAACCTGGGTGGCGCGATGGTGCTCGGCCATCTGCTCAAAGTGAGCGGCAGCCATTGGGGTCTGCTCGGCCTCAACGGCTTCTTCCTCCAGTCGGGCCACTCCTACGACGTGGGCGCGCTGGCGCTCTTCTTCTTCGAGGTTGTCTTCATGGAGACCGCCGGCTACATCATCGTTGGCGCCATAGCGGAGCGGATCAACTTCAAGACGTTCATATTCGCGGAACTTTTCATGGGGGCGATCCTTTACCCCATCTACGGTAACTGGCTGTGGGGCGGCGGCTGGCTCTCCCAGATCGGCCATAGCTGGAACCTTGGTCACGGCGCCGTTGACTTCGCGGGATCGGGCGTGGTCCACGGCACAGGCGGTTGGTGCGCGCTGGCGCTCGCCATCTTGTTGGGATCGCGAATAGGCAAGTTCAACAAAGACGGCTCGCCCAACGCCATCCCCGGACATAGCATCCCATTCGTCGTCACCGGAACATTCATCCTCCTGTTCGGCTGGATGGGGTTCAACCCGGGCTCAACCCTCGGATCCACCGACCTTCGCATCGCCGTCATCATTGAGAACACGGCTACGGCCTCGGTCTTTGGCGCGGTCGCCGCGATGGCGTTCACCGCGTTCATCTACGGCAAGCCGGACATCTCGATGTCCTGCAACGGCATGCTTGCTGGACTGGTAGCGATCACAGCGCCCTGCGCCTTCGTCGCTCCTTGGGCGGCAGCCCTCATTGGGTTCGGCGCCGGAATTCTCGTCTGCGGCGGCGTCTGGTTCTGGGATAACGTTGCGAAGGTCGACGATCCCTGCGGCGCCATCTCAGTCCACGGCCTCGGCGGCGCCTGGGGTCTGATCGCACTTGGTCTCTTCGCCGACGGCACGTACGGCGCCGGCTGGAACGGCGTCAGCGGCAACGTCGAGGGCCTCTTCTACGGCGACGCCGGCCAGTTCGCTGCCCAGCTCGTCAGCGTTGGCGTAAACTTCGCCTGGGGTTTCGGCGCAACGATGGGCGTCTTCGGTCTCTACAAGATGGTCACGTCCATGCGCGTGGCGCCTGAGGTCGAGGTGCTGGGACTCGACGTTCCGGAGTTCGGCGTCCCAGGGTATGGTGGCTTCGTGCTGGAAAAGGAGCTCCACGGGGCGATCCCGCCCGAACTGCTCGAGCAAGTCCCCCCGGTCGTAAAGCCTGCGCCCAGGCCCGAGCCCGGAACGGCTTAGACGGGGAGCCTTCGTGGTAGCGCTCGTAATCCGGACGGCACAATGTAACCTGCGGGAGGAGTTTTGATGAAAAAGGTCGAAGCGGTCGTAGCGGACGCTGCTGCCGACAGCGTTGTAGCCGCGATCGCCGAGCATGCTCGTACTGGCACCGTTGGCGATGGCAAGATATGGGTCACAACAGTAGATACTGTAATGCGCGTTCGCACCGGCGAGATGGGAGACGCCGCCATTTAGCTGCACGACCGAGGGGCCTTCGCTTTCATCGACTCGAAGGCAGAGCACTCACGCTGTCGCCCCCTAAGGAGGTTCGTCAAGCGGTTCGGAATTATCGGCCTCTGGAGCGGGCTTGGGAAACAACTGCCCCCCACTCAACGTCTTACTTCGCCAAAGCGTGAGTAGGTGAAGAGCTAAAGAGCCAGCACTAACGACACATAGTGTTGGTGTTTGGCGAGGCGTTGGGTGGTGACCCAATAGTTAGACATCACGGCGCGCACCTCGCTATCCTGATTGCCGATGGCCCGCGCCGCCTTCACCACACTGGTACTCGCCTTCATGCTGTCAGCGTGCGGCGGCGGGTCCGATGGACAAGCACCGATGCCGGCGCCACCGAGCAACATCCAGGCCGTCACGCCGGCGCCCGTGGGCCTTCTCACGCCGTTGCCCGTTAAGATTCCCAGGACCGAGCCAGCGGCGAACATCTCGCTGCCGGCAGGCTTTTCGGCCTACGCGATCGCGAGCGGTTTCTTCCGGCCCACGTCGATCGCGCTCGCGCACGATGGCACCCAATTGCTTGTGCGGCCGAGCCCGTGACCCACGGCATCTCATAACACGCAGCTTGTCGACGCGCTCAGCCCCGAGCTCTCAAGTCCCTCAAGGACTCGGCGGTGCAGGGCTCCGTCATGAAAGCATTTATGCTCGTGATCGGCGTCACGGAGGACGTTTTTCGTGATCACTCCAGAGCATGCCATGCCGCTCGTACCGCAGTAGGCCGCGGTCGCCGCCACCCCTAGCGCCTGCGGCATGCGGCACTTGTGACGACGCGCCGGTCGCCAACACACCGCGTCAGGACTATATTATGCCGTCAACACGCGCGGCGATGACGTAGGCCCGTCGGCTTCGTGGTGGCGGTGATGTGGCAAAAGGCCTATCTGACGGGTTAGAGAGCGATGTTGTAGCGAACGCGGCGTTGCGGGCGCTGAAGAGTCGTCCGCGCCGGGTAGTGTAAGTAGCCAACGAAACTGTCACAATTT
>VBEJ01000246.1 GCA_005882985.1 Chloroflexota bacterium | reverse complement strand
ATCGATGTCGTAGTCCTGGTCAGGCTTGTCGGACTCGCCCATGCCACGCAGGTCGACGGCGATCACGCGGTGCTTGGGCGCGAACGCCTTCGTCTGCTCGCCCCACATCGTCTGGTTGCAGCACCAGCCGTGGATGAAGACGAGCGCCGGCTCGCCGGAACCGGTATCGAGGTAGGCGAGGTTGACACCGTCGCGGTTGGCTGATTTCAATTCTGTGCTCGTGACCATTCTGACCTCCTACTGCTAGCTTGCGGCTTCTTCGAGAACTTCCTTCTGGTGCTCCCCAACCGCCGGCGGGCGCCTGCGAATCGCCCACGGTGTCTCGGATAGCCGGTATGGTGGCCCCGGGTATTCCAGCGTCGCGCCCAGCTCCGGGTGCTCGACCGGCGTCAGCCAGCGGCGGTGCTGGAGCTGTGGGTTCTTCGCGATATCCTCCGGCGTCGAAACGAGTCCGAAGAGCAGCCGCCGGCGCTGGGCCTGCTCGTACATCTCCCACTTGGCCTTGGTCTTGACGAAGCGGCGCAGCACCTGGTTGATGTGGGCCATCCTCTGGAACTTCTCGGCGATCGTCGCCGGATCCTGCGTAAGCGTGCTCAGGAAGCGCAGGTTCAACCCTTCGCAGAAGCTCTTATACGGCTCGTCTGCCAGGTCCTCCGCCTTCCCTTCCTCGATCATCCACGCGAGAAGGTCACCCCATGTCGCGCCGGCCGGCGAGCCGACGTAGCCGAATACCCAGCCATCGCTGCACTCGTAGGGGCCGATGCCGGGGACGTCTACGGGGATCACTCCCTTGTGGGCATTGCGCGTTCGAAGCGCCGTGATCATGTCCCATGTCTGCATGGCGGTCTCCTGGGCAATCGAGACGGCCTCCTGCATCGAGACGTCGACGTGCTGGCCCTCGCCGGTCAGATCACGGTGATAGAGCGCCGTCAGCGTGCCGCCTGCAGCATGGATCGACGCGGAGATGTACCCCTGCTTCCAGGGCGGCACGTTGGGCGGGTCCCGCGGGTCGCCGGCAAGCCACATGATGCCGCCCATCGCGCCTCCGACGATATCGGGAGCCTTGTAGTGCGCATGCGGCCCCGTTTGCCCGAAGCCCGTGATCGAGGTGAGGATGATTCCCGAGCTGATCTTCGAGAGCGTTTCGTAGCCGAGGCCAAGGCTGTCGAGATAACCCGGATCGAAGGTCTCGACGACGACATCGGCGGTGGCGACGAGTTTCTCAAACGACGCGTGGTCCTCCGGCTTTTCGATATCGAGTGTGATGCTCCGCTTGTTGGTGTTCAGGTTCAGCCAGTAGAGGCTGCGGTCCACGCCCTCTTCATCGCCGTGGAAAGGCGGCAAATGGCGAACGGGGTCGCCGCCCGAAGGCTCGATCTT
>VBEJ01000245.1 GCA_005882985.1 Chloroflexota bacterium | reverse complement strand
CTACGTGGAAATGGTGGCCACCGCGCCATCGGCGCAGCGACGGGGCTACGCAAGCGCGCTCCTCGAGCACTTTGTGCCGCTGCTCGGTGAGTACGAATTGGCTGCGTTGTGTCCGGCTACCGAGAATCTCTATGCGCGCCTCGGCTGGCGTTTCTGGCGTGGGCCGCTGTCCGTGAGACAGGACGGTGGCGTTGTGGCAACGCCCGACGAGCGAGTCATGATTCTGCCCCGTTCGCAGACGCCATCACTCGACCTCGACTTGCCTTTGTCGGTGGAGTGGCGTCGTGGCGACGTATGGTAGGCTGCCACCTGACAAGTGTGTGAAGCCGGCGGGCGGTGATCGCCGTATGGGAAGGGGAGTGTTGTGCGCTGGCGCGCACGAACTATCGTTCAACGACAGAAGCGCCTACGGGATCTCGTCATGACCTTCAAGCCCACCACTTGGTACCCGATTGCCGTCGTGCTGAGCGTCCTCAACTTAGCCGGAGCCGGGTTCGCGGCCGGGCAAGCCCAGCCGGAGCATGCCACGGTTCACGTGGCGCTCGCACTGGCGTTCGGGTTATGGGCTCGGCGCCTGCGGCCGCGGCCCGGCGGGAGCGAGGTCCCGGCGGGGCTCGAAGCCCTCGAAGCCCTCGACGCGCTCGAAGTCGAGGTGAGCAAGCTGCGGCGGGAGCTGACCGAGACGCAGGAGCGCCTGGACTTTGTCGAACGGTTGCTGGCACAGGGACCGGAGGCGCGCCGAGTGGGCCCGCAGCCCTAGGATCCGAAGCAACCCGATGTCTCGGGAGCGATCGGGTTGAAGCTCCATAGCTTAAGCGCGGTCCGTTGGGCGGCCGCTCCCGTCTCGGAGATTTCTATGACGCTACTGTCGCTCCGCATCCCTGTCGTGGCCTCGGTTCTGGCGACGCTACTCTCACCACCCGTTGTCAGTCAAACGCCGGTCGATACGGCCGCGGCGCTCCGCGCCGCCGACGCGGCAGCGCACGCCTGGCTCGCCCTCGTGGACAAGGGGCAAATCGCCGAGAGCTGGGACGAGGCGGCCCTATCGTTTCAGCTCGCCGTGACCAAGCCGAAGTGGGTGCAAGCCGTGAAGCAAGCACGCGGGTCCTTCGAGCCTTTCGGGGCACGACGCCAAATCATGGCCCGATACACGCTCGACCTCCCGAATGCACCACCGGGACAGTACGTCCTTTTCCAGTACCAGACGAACGTCTCGGGTGATCACCAGGTGGTGGAGACGGTCGTCCCCGTGCTTGACGGGAAGCGGGGGTGGCGAGTGTCTGGCTACTTCGTCCGATTGGAGGAGTGATCGGTCCGACCACGAAGATCCGCGTGTCCGAAGTGTGACCACACGCACCTCGCAGGGAGCCTTGCTTGCGGCCATATCTCTGACTAGCGTCAGACATATGGATGGCATCGGCCAAGTCAGGAGCTTCAATCGCATCGTGACCCAGCAGGTCGGGGCGCTGGCGGAGGGATTTCTCGGCCGCACGCGCTCTCTCGGCGCCTGCCGCCTGCTGTTCGAGATTGGCGCCGATGGTATCGAAATTCGGCAACTGCGTGCCCGCCTCGCCTTGGACTCAGGCTACACCAGCCGCCTGCTTCGACAACTCGAGGCCGAGGGGCTGATCCGCACCACGCCATCGCCCCGCGACACGCGCGTGCGTTTCGTGGCGCTCACCAGCGCTGGCCGCAAGGAACTGGCGGTGTTGAATCGCCTGTCGGACAAGGCCGCCGCGTCGCTCCTCGACCCCCTCCCGGAAACGCAACGCGCGGCGCTTCTATCTGCCATGGGGACCATTGAGCGCCTCCTCCGCAGCAGCGCGGTCCGGCTCTCCGTGGTGAATCCTGACAGTCCGGCCGCCCGGTATTGTCTCGAACGCTACTTCGAGGAGCTTGCGGCCCGTTTCGAATCCGGCTTCGATCCGGCGCTCAGCAGACCGGCCCCGCCGGCGGAGCTCACGCCGCCGCAGGGCTACTTCGTTCTGGCCACCCTGTACGACGAGCCAGTCGGGTGCGGCGCCTTGAAGTGTCATGCGGCCTATGGCGAGATCAGGCGTATGTGGGTCGCGACCTCCGCCCGTGGTCTCGGCCTTGGGACCCGGATCCTCCTCCGCCTCGAAGACTTCGCGCGGGAACGGCGGCTTCCGCTGCTCCGGCTCGAAACCAATAAAACCCTGACCGAAGCGCAGTCCCTCTACCGGCGCCACGGCTTCCGCGAAGTACCGGCGTTCAACGACGAGCCATACGCGCATCACTGGTTCGAAAAGGCGCTCTCGTCGGTGAAGCGACCGCTTCGAAGCTGACGACGCCCACAGGTGGGGAACAATTGCGTACTTGCGAGTGCGCCAGCATGTGACCATGTTGCCCCATGACCGCTACACCCGAACGGGCATGATGATGGAGGGCGTTACCAGCTCGATATGCGCAGGAGTAGGACCGATGCGACGAACGCCGTCATTGCTGTAACTGCAAGTGGAGGCCATCTCTCCATCGGTATCGAGGGAGACCAACAATGGTCCGGGGAGTTCCAATCGCCGAGCTCGCTCAACCAGCTCCGGCCCGGTGATTACACCAACCTCCAGCGCTACCCATTCAACGACCCGGCGCAGGGGGGACTCAGCTGGTCTGGCGAAGGGCGCGGCTGCAATACCCTCTCGGGTTCGTTCACCGTCGACAGCGTCACGTACGACACCGGCAATTTGACCACCATCGACCTGAGCTTCGAGCAGCATTGTGAAGGCGCCGCCGCCGCGTTGCTCGGAACGATCCACTGGAGGTCCGATGACACCACCGGACCGCCGGGACCCGTCAACCCGGTTCCCGCCGGACTCTGGCGGCCCGCACCAGGGTCGACTCCACCCAGTGGAAGCTATGTCTACCTCAACAGCGACGCCGGAGACTTCATCGGCGCGGGTCAGACTTACACCTACACCCCGGTGAATGCTACCATCGCCGTAACCGCCAACGCGGGGCACCTGTCCGTCACCGTCAATGGAGTCGAAGGGTGGTTCGGAGACTTCCAAGCCATGAGCACGCTCAGCCAATTCGCACCTGGCTATTATGCCGATCTTCGCCGGTACCCATTTCACAACCCGGTGAAGGGTGGCCTCGAGTGGTTCGGCGAGGGACGAGGCTGCAATACCCTCCTGGGTTGGTTCGCCATCGACGGCGTCACCTACACCAACGGGAATCTGACGGCTCTAGACCTGCGCTTCGAGCAGCGCTGCGAGGGAGGTACCCCCGCGCTGCACGGTGCGATCCACTGGAGTGGGTAACACCGCGGCCTTTTCAGACGCCGCGCCACCTTGTGCGGGCGAACGAGTCGCCCACACCTAAGCGCGATCCGTTAGGCGGGCGATTGTGGCGTCACGCATACACTCCATCCTCCCGCGCGTCGCTATCGCGTTGGGGCTACCAGGGGTCGCGCTGATCGTCGGCGCTTATCTGTGGTACGCGCGCCCCTACGTCGTCC
>VBEJ01000244.1 GCA_005882985.1 Chloroflexota bacterium | reverse complement strand
TGGGCAGTGACCCGCCCGTCCCGCCTCGTGCTGACTGGGTTCTCGGGTGCGGGAAAGACAGCTGTCGCGTCTATCGTTGCCGGGACGCTCGGCTGGGAGATCGCCGATACAGATGACATGGTACAGCGTGCAGCCGGGAAATCGATCCTCGAGATCTTCCATGAGGGCGGTGAGGAACTTTTCCGCGACCTGGAAGCAGAGGCCATCCGAACGGGCTGCTCCGGCGAGCGCGTGGTTGTGTCTACGGGCGGGGGTGCGGTCCTACGCGCGGAGAACCGCAGTGCGATGGCGGACGGCGGATTCGTGGTGTGTCTGGAAGCGCGGCCAGAGACGATATTGCGCAGGCTTAGCAGTGGCGGACGGGCGTTGGACAGGCCGCTTCTGGCGACCGGCGACCCGCTTTCGCGCATCCGCGCACTCAAGGAAGCACGGCAACACTTGTACGCGCTCTGCGACTGGACGGTGAACACGGATGCGCTTACGCCGAAGCAGGTAGCCGGTGAGGTGGTTCGCGCATACGACGAAGTAGCCGAATCGGTATCCGCAGATCCTGACCGGCTCGCCGCTCTGACGGATCCCGAGGCCGAGGCGCCGCCGGGCACGCTGCACATAATTCCGGACAGGGCTGCCTCCATGGTCCGCACTGCCGGCGGCGAGTACCCCGTGTTCGTTGGCTGGGGAACGCTTGCCGATATTGGAAACCGCATTCGCGAGGCGGGTCTCGTCCGGCAGCTATACGTCATAAGCGACGAGGCGGTGTTCCATCATCACGGAGACCAAGTCGAGGACGCGCTGCGCGCCGCGGAATTGCCGTTCGATTCGTATACCGTACCTCCCGGCGAGGCCAGCAAGTCGCTGGGGACGGCATCGGAAATCTACGACTGGCTCATTGAGCGCCGAGCGGAACGTGGACACGCAATCGTCGCGCTCGGAGGCGGCATGGTGACGGACCTGGCCGGGTACGTGGCGGCCACGTTCGCTCGAGGCATGCCTCTGGTACATCTGCCGACGAGCCTACTGGGAATGGTGGACGCAGCGATAGGAGGGAAGGTGGCAGTTAATCACCCCCGCGCAAAAAACATGATCGGCGCGTTCTACCAGCCGCGGTTCGTACTCGCGGACGTCGCGACATTGCGGACCCTGCGGCCGCGGGAGTACTTCTCCGGCTGGGCGGAGGTAATCAAGCACGCGATGATTGCGGATGGGGAGCTGCTGCCGATTCTGGAAGAGAACGCGGGGGAGATCCTGAAGCTCGAACCCGAGGCGACAGCCGACGCAATCCGCAAGAGCATCGCAATCAAGGCGCGCGTGGTGAGCGCGGACGAGCGCGAGGAGAGCGGTGAGAGAACCACACTCAATTACGGACATACGCTGGCGCACGCCATAGAGTCGGCGACGGGGTACGGGCGCTTCCTGCATGGAGAAGCGGTGGCCATCGGCATGATGGCAGCGGCTCGAATGAGCGAGCGGCTCGGGCTGCTTGCATCGGCTGATGTCGAGCGGCAGCGGCGGCTCCTAGAGGCGTACCGGTTACCGGTGGAAGCGGAAGGGGTCGACCGCGCACGGATCGATTCGGCGATGGCACTGGACAAGAAGGTGAGCGAGAAGGCGATTCGTTGGGTGCTTTTGGAAGGGTTGGGGCGGCCGGTCATAAGGGATGACGTGCCGCCGGAGGTGGTGGACGCCGCATTGAGAGAGGTGCTGGTATAAGCAAACGGGAGGAGGAAGCTGCACAGCGGGGGACGAGCGACGGGGCGGAGGCGTCGCTTCGAGCTATGGTTCGAGGCCGCGTGCAGGGAGTGAACTTCCGG
>VBEJ01000243.1 GCA_005882985.1 Chloroflexota bacterium | reverse complement strand
GCCATCGCGCACGAACTGAGCGTCGCCTTCCGCTGCCATCGGTTCCGAGGAGATACACAAGCCGGTTCCCATCTTCAACCCAGGAGGGCGTGCATTGGGAAGTCGATCAGCTTGCGGGTGGCGTTATCGCAGAGGAAGTGAGGATGTGTTTCCGCTGTCCCGCCGAGGATGTGGATCGATACACCGTTGACGTCGGAGGCTGCACGCACACGGTGGAAGCCCTCCTCCGGCGGCAGAAGGTGGGTGATGCTGCCCGGCGGGAAGTGATAGACGCCGGTCTTCTCAAGCTCGCATTGCTGGCCGGCGTCCACGTCTCGCGGTCCATCCCGGCGGGCGTACTTCGTCTCTTCGTCCCCGCCTTCAAGGACGCCGATGACGCCCCACGCGCCGTGATAGTGGACGCCGCTGCTCGTGCCGGGCGGGAAGACGACGGAAATGATGAAGAAGGAGCCATCAGGAGCAGTGTGGAGCAGGTGACCGCAGGCGCGGTTCACCTCGCACGGGAGCCGGTGCTCGGGAAGCAGGCCCTCCTTTCGCTCCATCCAGCGGGCTAGCGATGGTTTGATGGCCTCGACCCGTTCTCTCGCATCTGGATACCGGGCGACTGCCTCGCCGACGGCTTGTGCAAGCTGTTCGATGCCGTAGGGTTCTCCCATATTTCACCTCCTGGATGGCCGGGTTGAAGTTTACAAAAGCCGTGCTGATTTGCCGATAGCGCCTCGGCCTGCTGCAGATAGTTGCATTAACCGAAACGCAACAATAGCTGCCTCTCTGCGTCTTTATAGCTGCATCGATACCGAGACACCAGAGGGGAGGGAGAGATGCGAATAATGTGGCGGCTTGCTGCCGCGCTGGGAGCAGCTCTGGCGCTCTGGCTTGTCACAAACGGGCTTGCTGTGGCGGATGAATCCCCGCGGCATCACCCGGTGGCGAGCGGGGATACGCTCTGGAGTATCGCCGATAAGTATGACGCGAGCGTCGACGAGCTGGTGAAGCTGAACGACATTAAGTATCCCGATCTGCTCTTGCCCGGGCAGATCATTAAGCTTCCGGAGCGAGACAAGCCGTCGCAGCCCGGCACAATCGAGTATGAGGTGCAGCCGGG
>VBEJ01000249.1 GCA_005882985.1 Chloroflexota bacterium | reverse complement strand
TCGAGACCGATGAGCCGACCCGCGTCCTGCACCAGCTGACGAGCCGCGCAGCCGACGCGGGCCTCCAGCTCGAGGAGCTGCGCGTCGCCCCGGTCTCGCTCGAAGACATCTACCTCGAGCTCACAGCGTCGGACAAGGCGAGCGCATGAACAACGTCGCGCTCGCCCTCCGCCAGGTCCGCTACCAGAACCGCTCCTTCTGGCGGAACCCCACCGTCGCCTTCTTCACCTTCCTGCTGCCCCTCATCTTCCTCGTCATCCTCAACGCCCTCCTCGGCAACAATACCGATCCGCTACCCGGCGGGGAGGCCAAGCTCGCCTACTTCTACGTCCCCTCGATGGCCGCCCTCTCGATCATCAACACCTGCTACACGAGCCTCGTCATGACAATTTCAATCTCCCGCGACGAAGGCGTCCTCAAGCGTGTGCGCGGGACGCCGCTGCCCGGCTGGGTCTATCTCTTCGGCCGCATCGCCCACACGACTCTCGTTATGCTCCTGCTCGTCGCCATTGTCGTCGCCTTCGGTTCCCTCTTTTACGGCGTCGACCTGCCCGCCCGCACGCTGCCCGCGTTCGCACTCTCTGTGGTCGTCGGCGCGGCTGCGTTCAGCGCCCTCGGCCTCGCCCTCGCCTCGTTCACGCCGAACGCCGAAGCCGCCCCAGCGGTCGCCAACGCCACGGCGCTGCCGATCCTGTTCATTTCCGATGTCTTCGTGCGCCTCGACGACCCACCGCGCTGGCTCGCAATCCTCGGCGACATCTTCCCAGTAAAACACCTCTCCGAGGCCTGCCAGGCCGCCTTTAACCCCTTCCAGACCGGCTCCGGCTTCGAATTGCTCGACCTCGCGATCGTCGCCGCCTGGGGCCTCGCCGCCGCCGTCCTCGCCGTCCGCGCCTTCTCCTGGTACCCGCGAGAATAGGCCGACTCTGCTATGCCGCCGTGTCATTCTGAGCCCCCGCTTGCGGAACCACACACGTCTGCGCACATACACCCGATGAGAAGGAAACCGCAAGGTCGAGCGACGAAGAATCTAGGCGATTCGGAACCCAGCACTGGTCGCCTCTGTTTCGGCGGGGCCTCGAGGCTTACGGCAAGAAGTACTAATATTGTGGCAAAGCTGGGTAACTATAGGGAGAATCAGCGAAGAATGCTTTCGCGGCTGACGGTCATGACTATCGTGCTCCTTGCTCTCGCCTGTGGCAACAGCGCAGCCGATGATCCGGCAACGCCAACCGCGAGCGAACAGCCCTCGCCATCGCAGAGCGGTCAGCCCTCACCGTCGCGGAGTGCAACCCCAGCGCCCAACCAATCTTCACAGAGCAGCCCCACCATCTCGCTAACGGTTCAGCATGCAGGCAATCTCTACGACGTCCCCGTACCCGTCCCGATTGGGTGGACTATAGAGGGGCACCAGGATCTGGTTGCCGTGCGTCCTCCAGGGCATACCGATCAGTCTTTTCTGCTGATGTTCTTTAACCGGCCACCAAGCGACGCTTCACAAGGCTTTTGTCAGGGAAGCACTCCCGCTTGCATGGGTCCGAGCACTGTAGCGGGCCATCAAGGCTCCTACGAAGGCTATCGGCCGCCTACGAGCCTTGTCCAAGGTGCCTGGAGCGTCTTCCTGCCGACTTCGGACGGAAATTCAACATGGCTTTGGGAGTATCTTGGCGCGACCGGGCTGGGATCAGGACCAGATGCACCCACGTTTATCGCGGTGCTCCAAGCCTTCACTGCGCCGATGCCCCCCAACCAAAAGCCGACCGCCTCACTTCTCACCCCATAGGTCGGCCCGCCAAGATCCCTACTAACTCCCGGTTCCTTCCCTCGCCTTGACCGCGAATCTCCGCTTGTGATAGCTATTACAAACGGAATCCCGCATGGAGTACATCCAGACCGTCCTCGTGCAGGTCGAGGCCTCCCGCCTCGAGCGCGCCACGGAGTCGGGCGGCCTCCTCGCCGAACTCGACGAACACCGCAGCTTCCTCCGCCAGCAGCCCGGCTTCCGCGACATCCGCATCACGCGCTCGATCAACCCCGAGGGGAACGTCCTCATCGTCATCGAGACCCGCTGGGACGACGACGAAAGCCTCGTGCGCTACGAGACGAACGAGCCGAACGTCGCGAGCATCATCAACAATCACCGCGACGTGATCGTGACCGGCAGCCTCCAGGTCCTCGACATGGAGGCGCTGCGCACAGACACCCGCGCCGACCCGCACGCCGCCTACCGGCGCACGGCCCTTCCGCTGCTA
>VBEJ01000078.1 GCA_005882985.1 Chloroflexota bacterium | reverse complement strand
TCGCGGCGTCGAAAACCTTGAGGAATGAGACCGGGCCCGAGGCCACTCCCATCGTCGACCGCACGCGGTCGCCGGCGGGTCTGAGGCGCGAGAAGGAGAAGCCCGTGCCGCCGCCGGACTGATGGATGCGCGCCGTGTCCTTGATCGCCTGGAAGATGCCCTCCATGCTGTCTTCAACGGGCAGGACGAAGCAGGCGGAGAGCTGCTGGAGTTCGCGTCCAGCGTTCATCAACGTCGGCGAATTCGGCAGGAAGTCGAGTCTCGCCATCAGCTCGAGGAAGCGGGTCTCCCAACGCGAGGCCGCATCCGTATCGTTCGGCGAGGAGATGCGCTCCGCTTGTGCGATGTTGTGGGCGACACGGGCGAAAAGCTGCTCGGGCGTCTCCAGTGGCCGGCCACTGTCGTCCCGCGCCAGATAGCGCCGCTCGAGCACCAGGCGTGCGTTGTCGGAGATCTGGGAAGTCAGGGGGGCGCTTTCCGGCGTTGTCATCGGATTCAATTGTAGCAGCGCGAATTTGTCGATAAAGTGGTAAATGTCACTGCGTATGTATTGACAATCGGATTAATCGCGTTAATATTTAAGTAGCCAGCCGCAAAGGGGGCGAGAATCATGGCCACCTCGACCAGTATTCGCGAGGCGCCGAACGCGAGCGCCGCGCCCGGGGCGATCCTGAAGGAATTCGCGGTCCGCTTCCGCCAGAAACGTCCGGACGTAAACCTCTACGTAACAGCCCTCCCCTTGAAGACGCTGCTCGGACGCTTCCAAGCGGACACCTATCGGGCGGACAACCGGCGGGGCTATCAGCGCGCGGTCACGCCGTCGCGGTTGCGCCAGATCTCCTCCTATATGCGCGAGGAGGAAGGTATGCTGCCCACCTCCATTGTGCTCTGTGTCCGCCAGCCGCATCGCCTGGACTTCGAGCCGGCCGTTGGATCGAACGGCGGCGGCGAGACCGGCCTCCTGCGCATCGGCGCGGACATTCCCCTCTGGATCGTCGACGGCCAGCACCGGCTCTACGGGCTGCAGCGGGCGCTCCAGCATGACAAGGCGAAATGGCTCTCTGACTACCCGCTCCCCGTCGTAATCGTCGAGGGAATCGACGCGTACGAAGAGATGCGCTACTTCCACGTGATCAATACGCGACATAAGGGTGTCCCCACTGACGTTGTTGATCGGCATCTGCTCTCGATGCGGGAGGAGGAAGGCGCCGCGCTCCTGGAGCGACAGGGCGAACGCGATTACCAGCGAGCCCGGGCGACGCTCCTGACCGATGTCCTGAATAGCAGCAGCGAGAGCCCCTGGCGGGACATGATCCGCATGCCCGGCGAACCGCTGAAGCCGGAGCATATGATGAAACAGCACAGCATCGTGTCTTCCCTGGAACCGGTCGTCAACGACGCCATCATGAAGCGCTTGAGCGATGATGAAGCGGGCAAGCTGCTTCTCAACTACTGGAGTGCCGCGCGAGACCGCTGGGCAAGCGCGTTCGAAGAGCCGAAGGAGTACGTCCTTCAGAAAGCGCTCGGCGCGGGCGCGCTCCACCAGATATTCCCTGACGTTATCGAGCTGTGTCGCGCGGCTGACGACTTCTCGCGGGCGAAGATCTATGACGTGCTTTCGGAGGCAGGCCGCAGCGCCGGCTTCTGGCACATCACCCGCGGCCACTTCATGGTGCGCCACAACGGTGCGCGCTACGTGCGTGCACTGGCGCAATATCTGCGAGAACGGTTGCCGCGCCCCTCATTGCGCAGGTTATAGCCGCAAGCGGAATGTTGTTAGAAGAGGAGGAAGTGGTGATTAGATACGTTTCGAAACTCGAGACCCGCAAATCACAAACCGGCGGGCGGGCTTCGCTCGCCTTGGAGTGCTTGCCTGCGGGAGCTTGCTACGTTTGCGGCCAAATGATGGAGCGCAGCTCGGGCGGGAAGTGGCTGTGCAAGAGCTGCGGTTTCTTACTTACCTGCTGCGACCCCTAGGAAACAGCGCCCTGATCAGATGTCTCTGGCTGGCACGCCCCGGGATGACTTCTTTGCTGTTGGCAGTTCGGTCGTTTGCTGCGCGAACCCGCTGAACTGCTTGTAAGCCAGTGTGACCTCGGTTGCCGAGAGGTCCGGCGCTCGCCCTTCCATCTCGGCATTGTCGACGAGAATCGACACCAGGTCTCTGGCGAGAGACCCGCTCAGGCCGTGGTTGGAGGCGAGGTCGATTGCCGTGACGGCCGCCTCAAGGCTCTCTTCGGTGTACCTCAGGCCGCTTTCGTCGCAGACCTTGCGCAAGATGCGCCCGAACTGATCCGGGCTCGTCGGCGGGATGTACGCCTTGTAAGGGATCCGGCGCAGGAAGGCAGCATCCGCGAGGTCGGCAGGGTTGAGGTTCGTCGAGAGCAGGAGCGTGATGTGGAAGGGAACGTCGATGCTCTCGCCCGTTCGGAGAAGCAGGTTATCGCGCCCGCGCTCCATCGCCATAATCCAGCGGTTCAGCAATTCCGTTGGGCTGACCTTCTGGCGGCCGAAGTCATCGACAACTAGGAAGCCGCCCTGCGCCTTTAGGTGCTTGGGCGCCTGGTAGAAGTGCGTGAGCGGGTCGTAGCCCAACTCCAGCGATTCGGCCGTCAGCTCGCCGCCGACGATGAGGCCCGGTCGCCTGATCTTCACCCAGCGCCGATCGACGAGATCATCGCGCGCGACCGTTCGCTTGAAACCCTGGCCCACTTCCTCTCGTAGACCGGCCTCGTCGTGTATCTGGGTGTGGTTCAGCGGGTCGTAGATGCGGATGAGCTGCCCGTAAGCGTAGATAGCGTAAGGCACGAGCACTTCCCCTCCCAGGCGGCGGATGAACTCCGTGATGACGTGCGTCTTGCCATTTCCCGACGGGCCAAAGATCATGGTCGAACGGCCAGAGTGGAAGGCGCGCGCCAGGAAAGTGGCTGCGGTCTCGTCCAGGATCAGCGATGATAGAGCCTCGTTGATCGCCTCCAGCGTAGGGCGCCTGCTCACCCCCATCCCGCTGATCACGCGTTCGTACTGCTCGATGGTGACGGGAGCGGCGCCGGCATAGCGACAGTGTGCGAGCGCCTCTTCGGCGCGCGCTTTGCCCTTCTCCGTCAGGCGAAAACGGTATGTGCTGGAAAGATCGTAGGTCGAGCCGCCGATGATCTCGCACATGCGGTCGCTCTTCAGGGCGTCCAGCAGCTCCACGATGTGGCGAGTAGGGAGGCCGACGACGCGGGCTACGTGCTCGGCGGTGGGAGTTTCTGCATAATGGATGACCTTGATGACATGCTCGAGCAGGAACGACGGCGAGAGGCCGATTTCCTGAACGGTCTCCGGCGCCTTTGGCAGGACAACGGAAACTCCGTTCGGCGCGACTGTCGGAGCTGACGTCGCAAGTATTTCCGCCTCCGTTGACCTCTTCGGAAGGGGCGGCCATATGGGTCTGGGTTCGGTCGGGACCGCGGGCGTGTCTATCTGGCCGTCTTCCATGGCATTCACCCTTTCAAAACCTCCGTTAGTACGGACGCTACGGCGAGCAGTCACGTTACAGCCGCCGGCTCCGGGAAAGAACTAGGGCGCCCGAAGGCGCCCCAGCAGGGAGACTACTAGGTTAGGCCTAGCCGCAGCCGCTCGTGGTGCCGCAGTTATCGCAGCGGTAGCAGGCCCCGGCGCGGGTCATTATCCAGCCGCAGTTGCTGCAGGGAGGCGCGTCCGTCTGCGTGCCCGGCGGGCGGCCGTTATGGCCGTTGGGTTGCTCGTGGCCGCCGGCGCTCAGGTCCTGCCCGTACTCGGCGGCCATCATCTTCGCCTTCACCGCCGGCGAAAGCACCCCAAACTCCTCCTTCTCGTCTTCGGTCAGGAATTGAGAGGCCATCCAGCGGAAGATGTAGTCGACGATCGACTGCGCCACCGGTATCTCGCTGTTCTCGGTGCGGCCCGAAGGCTCGAAGCGCATGTGCGAGAACTTGTTCACGAGGTCGCGCAAGGGGACGCCGTACTGGAGCGCGATGGAGATAGAAGTCGCGAAGGCGTCCATCATGCCGGAGAGCGTGCTGCCTTCCTTCGCCATCGTCAGCCAGATCTCGCCCGGCTTCCCGTCTTCGTAGAGGCCGGCCGTCAGGTAGCCCTCGTGACCTTCGATCGAAAACTTGTGTGTAACCGACGCGCGGGTGGCCGGCAGGCGCCGCCTGACCGGGTGTCCCGTCGAATCTGGCGACGCCGCCGTCGCGCCCGCGTCGTCTTTCTTAGTACTCAGCACCTGCGCGCGCTTCGAGCCGTCACGGTAGATGGCGAGCGCCTTCAGCCCATGGCGCCAGCCCTCGATGTAGGCCTGCTCGATATCCTCGACGGTCGATTCCTCGGGCAGGTTGACGGTCTTGGAGATGGCGCCGGAGATGAACGGCTGCGCCGCGCCCATCATTTTGACGTGGCCCGGCCAGTGAATCGTCCGCGAGCCATTCTGGGCCTTGAACGCGCAGTCGAACACAGACAGGTGCTCTTCCGTGAGGTGCGGCGCGCGCTCGATGGTCCCCGTCTCGTCAATGTGAGCGATAATCGCGGCAGTCTGCACTTCGTCGTAGCCGAGCCGTGACAGGGCACGCGGCACGGTGTTGTTCACGATCTTCATGAGCCCGCCGCCGACCAGCGTCTTGTACTTCACGAGGGCGATGTCCGGCTCGATGCCGGTCGTGTCGCAGTCCATCATGAAGCTGATCGTCCCGGTGGGTGCGATCACGGTGGCCTGCGAGTTGCGATAGCCGTGCTCGCGGCCGAGTGCGAGGGCGTTGTCCCAGCAGTCCCGGGCGACCTCCTGAAGCCAGAGCCCTGTGGATTCGACCTCCGGGATGTCGTCCACGGCCGCGCGGTGCTTCTCGATCACGCGCAGCATTGGTTCGCGGTTGCGCTCGTAGCCGGCGAAGGGACCCATGCGAGCGGCAATCGCGGCCGACGTGGCGTAGGCGTGGCCGGTCATGATCGCCGTCAACGCGCCGCACCAAGACCGCCCCTCGTCAGAGTCGTACGGGATGCCCAGGGACATTAGCAGCGCACCCAGGTTCGAGTAGCCGAGGCCGAGCTGGCGATAGGCATCGGCGTTTTGCCGGATCTTCTCGGTCGGGTAGGAGGAGTTCGAGACGATGATCTCCTGCGCCATGATCGAGAGGGCGATCGTTCGCTGGTAGGCCTCGAGGTCGAAGGAACTCGGAACCTGGAACTTGGAACTTGGCCCCTCCCCGTGCTCGCGGTTCCCAGTTCCCTGGTCCTCAACAGGCTCAAGGAACTTGAGGACGTTGATCGAGGCCAGGTTGCAGGCGCTGTCATCGAGGTGCATGTACTCGGAGCATGGGTTAGAGGCGGTAATCGGGCCGGTGTTCGGGCAGGTGTGCCAGTCGTTGATCGTCGTGTCGTATTGCATGCCCGGGTCGGCGCACTCCCACGCCGCCTGCGCGATGTCTCGCATCAGCTTGCGCGCGTTGTAGGTCTGCGCGGTGTCTCCCGTCTGGACGTACCGCGTGCGCCACTCTCCGTCGTCGAGGGCTGAGCGCATGAACTCGTCGCTGACACGCACCGAGTTGTTCGCGTTCTGGTACTGGATGCTGATCCAGGCATCGCCGTCGAGCGACACATCGTAGCCGGCCTCGCCCAGCGAGTAGGCCTTGCGCTCCTCCTTTGCCTTGCTCCAGATGAACTCCTCGATGTCGGGATGGTCGACATTGAGGATCACCATCTTCGCCGCGCGGCGGGTCTTGCCGCCCGACTTGATGGTCCCAGCGACGGAGTCAGCGCCGCGCATGAAGGATACCGGTCCGGAGGCGAGTCCGCCCGCCGACACGTGCTCCTTCGAGCTGCGCAGCCGTGAGAGGTTGATGCCGGAGCCGGAGCCGCCCTTGAAGATCTTCCCTTCGGTCTTGTACCAGTCGAGGATCGAATCGATGGAGTCGTCAATGCTCAGGATGAAGCAGGCCGAGCACTGAGGCTGCTCCTCGATGCCGATGTTGAACCACACGGGCGAGTTGAAGCAGAGGTACTGGTTGACGAGCAGGTGCTTCAATTCCTGCCGGAACGTCTCCGCCTCGTCCTCCGACGTGAAGTAGCGGTCCTTCCGTCCCCACTCGGTGATCTGGTTGACCACACGGTCGATGAGCTGCTTGACCGACCGTTCGCGGACCATCCCGTCCTTCGGTGTGAGCGGGCCGCGGAAGTACTTGGAGGCTACAACATTGACCGCATTCAAAGACCAGCTTTCCGGAAACTCGACATCCGACTGCTCAAAGACAGATGCACCGTCTGCTCCGCCGATGTAGGCAGTTCGCAGCGCCCACTCGATCTCGTCGTATGGGTCCACCTCCGGCCTCGTGAAGTAGCGCTCGATGGGGAGGCGAGCATCTTCGCGCGCCTGTGCCTGCCTCGGTACAGAAGCCTTTGTCTGCCGTCGATCAGGTGCGAGAGTCATGTTGCCTCCTCATCTACCCCGTTCCGCATCATCTGGGTGCTGCCGCCGCCGGGGCGGAAGAACTCCCACTCGAACGAGGGCGACATGCCGTGATGCCCTGCTTCGATCGCGCGGATGGCGGCGAAGAGGGCGTTGCGGGCGGGTGCGTTCGAGTCGCCTGCGAGGTCCCGCCGGCGGTGATACGCATACAGCATGCGGAACTGGTTCTGCGTCGAGCCCTTATGAGAGCGCGGGATGCGGGCGAGCTCTTCGTCGATGAGCCGGGTCATAACCGCAGCCTTCATGAGCCGCTCTCGCTCGCTGTCGCGCCGGACTCCGGCTGATTCGATTCGAGATAGATATACGCAGGAGACTTGAGGAAGACTGTAAATTGGTCCTCGGGCGCGCCGTTATACCGGTGTATGGCAACCATGCCCATTGCCTCTGAAGACTTGAGAATGAGACTCACATCTCGCAGAGACATTCCCAATGCTTCAGCAATCTCACCCATAGTAGGGATCCCGGCCTTGCCAGCGTGCTGACGCTCATCCAAGAGCCGAAGGATTCGATAGCGTGGCTCTGTCATCGCTTAGCGGTCGCTGTCCCGGCCGCCGATCGCCACTCGCCAGGACCAGATGAGGAGGGCGATAAGCGCGATCGTGGCCAGCTCTGTAGGTGTCATTGAGCCCTCCTTCGCTGCTTCTTCTCCGGCTCGCTGTCGGTCTTGGCGCGGCGGACCCGCAGGATGCGCGCCGCGGCTGTCTTCGGTGTGAGATCGGGCAGGAGGGCCAGCTGGTCCGGCGGAATGTCAGGCCGGCGCCAGCCCGCCTTTAGCGCCTCCAGCTCCTGCTCCAGTTCGTCCACGTCGGCGAAGGCGCGGTAGACGGAGGCGAAGCGGATGTAGGCAATGTGGTCGAGCGCTTTCAGGCGCTCCATGACCAGCTCGCCGACGACGCTGGAGGGCACCTCCGCGCGGTTCATGGCGGATACTGCCTGCTCGACCTCGTCCGCCAGCGCCTCCACCGCGCCGGACGGGATCGGCCGCTTCTCGCAGGCCTTGCGCACACCGGCGATGACCTTGGAGCGGTCGAATGCCTCGCGCCGGCCGTCCTTCTTAAGCAGCACGACGCCGCCGAGTTCCACCCGCTCAAGCGTCGTGAAGCGGCGGCCGCAGGCGAGGCATTCGCGGCGGCGGCGGATGCCGTCTTTCTCCGGGCGGGAATCGGTGACCTTGGTCTCGGCCTCGGTGCAGAAGGGACAGTTCATGTGAATCTAGGGAAGCTGGACCCGCCGCCGGGGCATGCTTACCGTTCGGCCGGGTCGATTCAGCGTCCGGCTGGGCAGGCTAACGGTCCGTCCCCGGAAGCTGAAGCTGCGGGTGGGAATATGGACGGTGCGGCTCGGGATCGAGACTTCTCGTGCCGGAAGGTATCGGGTGCGGTCGAGTTTGTTTAGCAATCTAGCGTCCTCTCGCCGCCTGCCGGCCCCCACCTCGGCGGCGCACCACGAACGTTAGCACCATATATTGTGGTTGTCAAGCGTAGGACGTCCACATTTTGTGGTTATCCACATCTGTGGACAAGCTGTGTTGGCGGATGTGCGATGCTATGCTCGCGGATGTTGAGACATGCGCATCGCCATCGACACTAACGTCCTTATCGCCGCCGTTACTCGCCCGGGCGGTACGAGCGCGCGCATCGTGCAGACCTGGCTCGACGGGCGCTTGGAAGTCGTCGCATCGACGGCGACTATCCGGGAAGTGGAGCTTGTCCTCGGCGCCGGCTGGCTGGCGAGAATGGTGTCGCCGGAAGTAATCGAGGTGCTTTTGGAGGCGCTGCGAACGCGAAGCGTGTTTATCGAGCAACCGCCTCGGATCCTCGACTTACGCTTGAAGGACGCGGGTGACCTGCGGCTCGTCGAAGCCGCTGTCGCGGGCGGAGCTCGCTACATCGTGACGACGGACCGGGAGTTCCTGCGGGCGCGCGGATATGCGGACGTGGAGTTCGTTACGCCTGCGGAGTTCGAGCGCCTTCTCGGAGAAACCGGCGGTCAGTGATAGGAGATTGCAAGCCGCCCGGCTAGACGTTGCATGGCGGTTCGACTTCGCCGCTGCGCAACATGGAAACAAATACGCTGACGTTTATGGTTTCGATGAGGAGGAGTGCTGTGTGGATGCTTTCTCGCCCGCGCGGGCAATTCGTAGCCGGCCTGCTGGCTGTTGTTGTCCTGGCGTCGGCCACACTAGCAGGATGCGGCGAAAGCGCCGATAGGAGCGTGAAGATCGTGGAGCCGGCGGAAGGAGCCACTCTTAACGCCGGCGACATTAAGGTGGCCGTCGAAGTTAAGAAGTTCAATGTCGTCGACAAGATCGGCCAGGCGGCCAATGAGGGTGAGGGCCACATACACTACTACATCGACGCCGGCGAGATCCCTACCAAGGACGGACAACCGGCGGTCACGAAAAGCAACAACACCTACCACGCGCAGGCCACCAAGGACTACACGTGGCCGAACGTTTCCGCAGGAGATCACACTTTTGCCGTTCAGCTCGTAAACAATGACCATACGCCGCTCCGGCCGCCGGTGATCGCGCAGGTCACCGTTACGGTCAAGGCGGCGGGCGGAGCGACAACCCCTGTTCGCTCACCGGGAACCTCGCCAAGCGGGACCTCATCGCCTGCGGGCGAGAGCGCGACGCCGACGGAGGGCGCAAGCGGAGCAACCGCCCCGGCCGCGACCACAGGCGCTACGCCGAGCCCGACGGCACCGCGGGCAAGCGCAACGCCAACGCCCTAGGACCGATATGTGATTGGTCTAGGAGCTGCGGTTATCCGCGGAGGGCCAAGCGATGCCGTCCTATAAGTACCTGATCGCCGGCGCGGGCATGACCGGCGACGCGGCTGTCAAGGGCATCCGCGAGATGGACCCTAAAGGGACAATCGCGATCGTGGGCAGTGAGCCGCACCGCCCGTACAAGCGGCCGCCGCTTACGAAAGACCTCTGGAAGGGCAAGCCTCTCGAGAAAGTCTGGCTCAAGACGCCTGAAGACGGAGTCGACTCTCATCTCGGGCGCACTATCTCGTCCCTTAATCTCGAGAACAAGCGGGCGATGGACGATCAAGGTACTGAGTACTCGTATGAGAAGCTGCTGCTGGCGACGGGTGGCACCCCACGCACGTTGAAACTCGAAGGCAACGGCGCCGGTGAAGTGATCTACTACCGAACGCTCGATGATTACATGCACCTCCGGGATCTGGCAGGCGCCGGTCATCGGTTCGCAGTCATCGGCGCCGGCTCAGCGCCTCGCGCGTCGAAAAGCGCGATGGCAGGCTCATTGTCACGGCGCGCGGAAAAGATGGCGGCGAACGGCCGGTCGAGGTCGACGGCGTTGTCGCGGGGATCGGCATCGAACCGAACGTCGGCCTCGCCGAGCAAGCGGGACTCTCGCTCGACAATGGAATCGTCGTCGATGAGCAGCTCCGGGCGGGGTATCCGAACGTCTATGCGGCGGGGGACGTCGCGGCCTTCCAGAACCAGGCGCTGGGCAAACGAGTGCGCGTCGAGCATGAGGACAACGCCAAGGCAATGGGGCGTCAGGCGGGCCGCAACATGGCCGGTGCCGAAGAGCCGTATCGTCAGCTTCCCTTCTTCTATTCGGACCTGTTCGACCTCGGTTACGAGGCGGTCGGGGAACTTGACTCCCGGCTGCAAACGGTAGAGGACTGGACGGAAGAGAACCGAAAGGGCGTCGTGTATTATCTCGGCGGCGGCCGGGTCCGCGGCGTTCTCCTCTGGAATGTCTGGGAGCAAGTCGACGCCGCGCGCCGGCTCATCGCAGAGCCGGGCCCGTTCCAGCCGGGCGACTTAGCCGGCCGCCTGCCGGAGAAAGAGCAACCGTAGTCGATGCATCTGAAGGAAGACATTGAGGAGATTGATGTCAGCGCGGCGATGCACCTGCGCCCCCGCCAGTTCTCATTGGAGCAGACGAACAAGTTTGAGGCCTACGTCGCGGAAATCCTAACGGCGTTGGGCATGGACCTGGACGCGCCGGCCACCGTGGATACGCCGAGGCGCTATGTACGCGCGCTGATTGACGCGACAGACGGCTATGAGGGAGACCCGAAATTGCTGCGCGTCTTTGAGACCGAGTGCCGCGGCGGGCCGGACTGCCGCACCAGCCAGGTAATCGAGGGCCCGGTCCACTTCTTCTCGTTGTGTGAGCATCATGCGCTGCCCTTCTTCGGTCACGCTTACGTGGGGTATATCGCGCACGAGCACATCATCGGCCTGTCCAAGCTCACGCGCTTGGTACGACTGTTCTCCAAGCGCTTCGCCGTGCAGGAACGCATTGGAGAGGAGATCGCCGATACGCTCGAAGCAATGCTCCAGCCGCATGGCGTCGCGGTGTACCTGGAAGCGCACCATCTCTGCACTCAGATGCGGGGCGTGCAGGAAGTATCGCCCCTAACGCGGACGACCTTCTGGCGCGGTGGCTACGACGGTGACCCGGCACTACGGCAGGAATTTCTGGCGGCATGCGGTCGAGAACGCTAACGGAGCTGACGCCGCTCGAGCAGTTATACGACGCTGCCGTCGGCGAGCCGCTGCCGCTGCCACCTCAGCTATCGGGGCTGTACGGAGAACTGAGGCTACCCGGCGCTCGGCGTCGCCCGTATGTGATCGCGAACTTCGTTCAGTCTCTGGATGGGGTCGCGGCCCTAGGCATTCCGCA
>VBEJ01000242.1 GCA_005882985.1 Chloroflexota bacterium | reverse complement strand
TCGCAATCGCAATCTAGCACCGCGCTCGGATGAGCGTCAAGGGCGAAGCGGGTGTAGTCCTCAATCGCTAGCGGTAATCTGAAACGGGCGTCCGCGGACAGATTTGAAAAATCTGTCCGTACGGATCGAGGGCTCGTCTCGCTAGTGCCGGAAGGCGCGCGTGCCGGTGAATACCATTGCGACGCTGTACTCGTTGCAGACCTCGACCGCCTCTTCGTCGCGCACGCCGCCGCCGGGCTGGATGATCGCGGTCACGCCGGCCTCGCAGGCGTCCTCGACAGCATCGCCGCGGGCGAAGGGGAAGAAGGCGTCGGAAGCGAGGACAGCGCCTTTTGCGCGCTCTCTAGCGTGCTCGAGCGCGTGCTGCGTCGCCCAGAGGCGGTTCGGCTGCCCGCAACCGATGCCCACGGTCGCGCGGTCCTTCGCCACGACGATGGCATTCGACTTGACATGCTTGAGGGCGGCCCAGGCGAAGCGGAGGTCATCCAGCTCACCGGCTGTGGGCGCGCGCTTCGTCACGACTCGAAGTTCCAGTTCGGAGGCGCGCCTGGTGTCGGGAGTCTGGGCGAGCAGGCCGCCCGCGATGGATCTGTACTCCGTGGCCTTTGCCGATTGCGCGGCGTCTGCGGACAGAGCTGAAGCTCTGTCCGTACGGATGCGAGCGCTTTGCGCCGGAATCTGCAGAATACGCAGGTCTCGCCTCTTCTTTAGGCGCTCGAGCGCGCGGTCCTCGTAGGCAGGGGCGATGATGATGTCGTAGCGCTTTCCCTTCATCGCCTCCGTCATCTCCCAGGTCACCTCGCGGTTGGCCGCAATAATTCCGCCGAAGGGGGAGATCTCGTCGCCGGCGTAGGCGCGCTCGTAAGCGACACCAAGTCGAGCAGGTAGACGGCGGCTTCCTGGTGGGGGTTCTCGCCGTAGCGGAGGTCGGCGGCTTTTTCCAGACCGATGGTCAGCTGCTGCGGGAAGTGGAGGTCAGAGTTGGGAGGCTGTGCAGCCGCTCCTCCTGCGAGAGCCTCAGGACGAGCGGTCCGGAGATAGGCCGCGATCGCCGTGTCGTAGCGGGCGACGTGCTGGAAGGCTTTTCCCGCGAGGCGGCGCCGGTAATCTAGAGGGGCATTCTCCTTGCGCAGGCGCTCTATGGCCTCTTCGTAATCCGCAGGCTCGACGAGGACGAGAACGCTCGGGAAGTTTTTGGCGGCGGCGCGCAGCATGGTTGGACCGCCGATATCGATGTTCTCGAGCGCGGCTTCGAGAGTCACTTCTGGTTTCGCGATAGTCTCGCGAAAGGGGTAAAGGTTTACGGCGACGAGGTCGATCGCCGTGAGGCCCTGACGGGCCAGCTCATTGAGGTGCTCGGGCTTGTCGCGGCGGGCGAGCAGCCCCGCGTGAACAGCGGGATGGAGCGTCTTGACGCGCCCGTCGAGGATCTCGGGGAAGCCGGTGAGGTCGGAGACGGAGCGGGCGGGTATGCCGGCTTGGGTGAGGTGCTTAAGGGTACCGCTGGTCGAGACGATCTCGAAGCCGAGAGCGACAAGCCCGCGGGCAAGATCGGCGGCGCCGGTCTTATCGTAGGGGGCGATGAGGGCGATCATCCCCAGGTTGTGCTCTCCTCCTGCTGGCCCTCCTCAGCCATCTCTTCGCCGTACTCGCCTACGTATTCGTCCGCCACTTCCGCGGTGACCTCGCCGACGCCTTCGCAGAGGGGGCAGCTGACCATACCGGGTGTCCCTTCGTCGAGGCCCTGGTACTCCATGAGCTTACCGTTCTCGATCCATATGTACGTCTTGGCCGCGTCGTATGTCACGCCCTCAACCGGGCGGCTCTCGCCGTCATCGTCAAGCCACATCAGCTCGCTATTGTCCCGAACGTGCTCCTTGAAGAAGGAGTCGAGAGCGCCGTCAGTGTTTGGGGCGTCGACTTCCTCCTCCCATTCTGTCTCGCTGACGTAGTCGCCCGGGCGGTAAGCGCTGTAATGGGGGAGGGCGCTCGCCGGGTCACCGCTGCGCTTGTCGCCGACTTCGCGCTCGGCGTAATAGATGCGGTACGTGGGCACTGTTACATTAGGAGGAGCTTCGTGTCGACGAGGCGGCCTGAGCGTGGGTCTACTGCCAGCCGAAGGCCTTCCAGCGTCACTACTCCCACAAGCACTTCACGGAGAGTGTCGTTCACGAGGACGTCGGAGATGCTTTGCTTGCCATCGTTTTGAATGAGTGCAAATGAGTGATCCACTTTACCTCGCCGGCGGCGGTGTCCGCTTGCACTTGGTCGACGACCTGTAGACCCAGACGATCGGCGATGTCTCTGGTAACGGTCGTCCAGGTGGCACCGGTGTCCACCAGCGCGTCATCGACGTCGACGAATTCCTGGCGCCTCGTCGGGTTTGCGATTCTAATCTTGACTCTCACGTGGCCCATTCTACTCCCCTGCCCGCGACCACCTCACCGCAGACCCAGGCGTTCGATAGCCGTGCGAGGGCGGCGTCGGCGTCCTGAGCCTCGACGGCGAGGACGAGCCCAATACCCATATTGAAAGCGCGGTACATCTCGTCTTCATCGATGCCCCCGCGTTCCTGGATCAGGCGGAAGAGGGCGGGGACGCGCCAGGCGGCGCGGTCGATTCGCGCGCCGAGACCGTCGGGGAGGATTCGCGGTACGTTGCCGGGGATGCCGCCGCCGGTAATGTGGGCGATGCCGCGAATAGGTTTCAGATGTGAGGTGTCAGGTGCGAGAAGAGAGCGGAGGTCGTTGAGATAGCTGCGGTGGGGCGCGAGGAGGGCGTCCGCAAGGGTGGTTTCGAGCCCGGGGTAATTCGACTCGAGGACGGCTTGCTCTTCGTCTGGGTCGCCGCCCATGCCGACATTGAAGATCTTGCGGACGAGCGAGTAGCCGTTCGTGTGCAGACCATTCGACGGGAGGCCGATAAGCAGATCGCCCCCTTCGATGCGCGAGCCGTCGATGACCGAATCGCGCTCGACGACTCCGATGATCGCACCGACGAGGTCGAAGTCGCCTTCGGTGTACGTGCCGGGCATGTCGGCCGTCTCGCCGCCGAGGAGAGCGCAGCCGGCCTCGCGGCAGGCTTCAGCGACGCCGCGGACGAGCGCCACTTTGGCATCATCGCTGAGGCCACAATTGCCGATGTAGTCGAGAAAGAACAGCGGCTCGGCGCCGGTCGTGAGGATGTCGTTCACGCAGTGGTTTACGAGGTCATGACCGACTCCCTCATAGCGGCCGAGAAGGGCGGCCAGCTTAACCTTCGTGCCGACGCTGTCGGTGCTGGCGACGAGGACGGGATCGCGGTACTTCTGCCCGAGCTCGAACAAGCCGGCGAAGGGGCCGATATCGGCGAGGACTTCCGGTCGCCGGGCGATCCTGGCGGCCTCGGCGTAGCGCGAGATGAGGGCGTTGCCGGCGTCAATAAAGAAGTTCGTCGGGTCGTACTTGTTCTTCAGCTCTTCCATGCGCTTGTAGTGCGCGCCGAAGCTTTCCTTGACGCGCTGCTCGCCCTCGTCCATCAGGTAGTTGAGGTACGTTCCGGTCTGCGCCCACGGCTGGATCGCTGCGTCCACACTGCGCACCCAGGCGATCTGCTCGTCGTCCTCGCCGGCGTTCGCCCACTGACCGAGGATGTGGATGCCCCATTTGGCGCCGCGCCAGCCCATCGCCGTCGCGTCGTCGGACACGCGGTGCACCGCGCCGCCAAGCGGCATGATCACGATCGCCGTCATCGTCGACCGAGGCTCGGCGGTGGCCGCAGTAAGTGCGTCGATGGCCTCGTCCGGGAACTCCGGGAGCATCTCAGCCTTCCAGTACTGCTGGAAGCCGGGCTGGTTGCCAGCCTCGATCAGCTTCTGGACCTCGACGTACGGCATCGGCTGAGTCATGTTCATGACCGGCCCGAGATCGAGGATTGGCTTCATCGCTGCCGGGCCGTCTTCGGGCTTTCCGGTGTAGCAGACGACAACCGCGACGATAGGCATGCCGTGCATCGGCTCCGGCACGAAATCCTCGGGTGGAGCGCAGAGGAGCGCAACAGCACCGCAGATATCGTCCTCGGCCGTCTCCATCAAGTCGCGGTAAGCGCGAATGACCTCCACCGCGCGGAAGCGGGGGAAGACCAGCATGCCGCCGAAGACGGTCGGCCCGATTTCGTGCAGGCGATACTCGAACTTCGTCACGATGCCGTAGTTACCACCGCCGCCGCGCAGGCCCCAGAAGAGGTCCGGGTTCTCGCTTTCACTCGCGTGGACGATGTCTCCACTGGCCAGCACAATCTCAGCGCCTAGCATGTTATCGACGGTGTAACCCAGCTTGCGCTCGAGCCAGCCGGAGCCGCTACCCAGAGTGAGACCGCCGATGCCGGTGCTCGGGACGCGGCCGCCGGTCACGGCGAGGCCGTGAGCCTGAGTTGCGGCGTCCAGCTCGCCCCATTTCGTTCCGCCGCCCGCGGTGGCCGTCTTGTCCTGCGGGTCGACTTTGATCTCGTTGAGCAGGGCGAGGTCGATCATCAGGCCGCCTTCGACGACGGCGTGGCCGGACGCTGCGTGGCCGCCGCCCTTCACCGAGACGAGAAGCTCGTGTTGGGCCGCGAATTTCACTGCGGCGGAGACATCGGCGGCGTTCGCCGGTTGGGCGATGATCGTGGGACGGCGGTCGATCATGGCGTTGAAAATCGTGCGGGCGTCGTCGTACCCGTCGTCGCCAGGCCGCAAGAGTTTGCCTCTGAAACTCTGGGCGAGCTGGTCGACGGCAGCGTTGTCGACGGTGGGGGCTTGAGTCATGGGATCCTCCTCCTTCGCGTGGAATGCCGCCAACGGCTAGAAACTTGCGGCTACTCTAGATTAGCGCACTCGCGCCACAGATGGTATGTGTTTTATCCAATTTGTCTTTGGCGGCAAATTCTTTCGTCAAGGATTTCCTAAAACATCCGTTACTGATTTATTACTGAGCTGCTCGGCCAGTCCGATAATGATGCCCTCAGGGCCACGCAGGA
>VBEJ01000241.1 GCA_005882985.1 Chloroflexota bacterium | reverse complement strand
TACGTGCTTTACAGCGGGGCAAAGTTCCCGATTCCGAGCGCGGAGGCGCTGGCAGCCATGGGCCGCCGACCCGGAGACTACTGGATCGTGGGTGACGGGATGCTCCAGACGGTGGCGAATGTGCCATGGGATGGGACACTACTCCAAGAGGCGGGCTCGGGAGGCGTTTATGTAGCGTATGCGGGAGCAAAATTCCCGATCCCGAGCCCCGACGCCCTCTATGCTATGGGCCTTGGGCTCCAGCAGGTCCACACAGTAGCGCCGGGCGGCCTGAGCCAGATACCGAACGTGCCCCGAGAAGGCGCGCGACTGCTGGACCTTGGCAGCGGAGGCGAGTGGCAGGTCACGGCGGGCGCGCGGTTCCCATTGCCATCGCCGCAGGTAAGGGACGCGCTGATTGGCGCGGGCGCACTGGAAGCGACACCGTATGTCGTACCGCCGGGTGCGTTGGGGCAGATACCGACCAGCCCGCATGATCGGGCACGGGTGAGAGAACTGAACAGCGGTGCGGAATGGCAGGTCGCGGCAGGGGCGAAGTTCGCGCTGCCCGACGCTATGGTGCGAAATCAGCTTGTGCGTAAGGGCGCCCTCGAGTGGCGGTTGAACATCGTCCCCGACGGAGCGCTCGCGGGACTGCCGACCGCGCCGCGGGACGGCGCGCGCTTGCAGGAACTAGGTGGCGATGCCGAGTGGCAGGTCGCGTCCGGGATGAAGTTTGCGCTGACGGACGCCGACCGGCGGGCCGCGTTGATATCAGCGGGGTCGCTTTCCTCGCAGGTCACGATAGTGCCGCCGGGCGGGCTCGGCTCGATTCCGGAGGGTCCGCAGGAAGGAACGCTGCTCCAGGAGGTGGGCGGCGGCGCGCTGTTTGTGATGCGCTGCGGCAGCCTTTATCACCTGCAGGACAACGCACAGCTCAATCGCCTGGTGTCCGCGGGACTCGCGCGGCAGCCGATAGTCACGGTCGGCGGGCCGCTCTCTGAGCCGGAGCTTACGGCCCGGAAGCGGTGCGCGGGGACCGGCATGGATGTGTGCCCTGCCGCGGGCTGGGCAGCGGCGAACCCGTTCGCGCCGCCGGGGTGCAAACCGCAAGAGACGCAAGCGAACGAGTAGCCGCAGCGAGCGCGCCTCAGCGGCGTTCAAGGCAGGCACGCAGAGGTATAATAAGTGGCTGTGCGGAGCTCATGGGAGGAGGTTACCCATGCATGCCATTTCGCCCGCTTGCGGCTCTAACATTCCCGCCGTCCCCGAGGAGGGGAAGGCTGTAACCGGCGACGAAGGGCGCGATCGGGAATGCGCCCGGTAAGCGTCTTTGCGGTCTTGACCGCCGTCTTACTCGTCGCGTTCATGGGACGCGGGGGTGACCTCCCCATTGCGGAAGGAGCGCCCACCCCCAACGCCTATGGGCTGGTGCAGGACGTAACCACAGCCAATGTTAGCGGAATGGTCGATTTCGCCCTTATCCCAGGCAGGCCGGATGAGGCAGTCGTGGTCACCCAGGGCGGGATGGTTTGGCGTGTCTCGCTGACGGGGGCCTTTGCGCGAACCGAATTCGGTAATCTATCCGGGCTCATCAGGTCAAGCAGTGAGGAAGGCCTTCTATCACTCGCATTCTCACCAAACTTCGCAGGCACCGGCGGCGATGGCCGCGTGTACGTGTATTACACGCCGCTGGCAACCAGATGCGCGCCGATCACACGCTGCTCCCGGATCGCGCGGATGCCGGTCGTAAACAACGACATGGTGGAGGCGAGCGAGACGGTCGTGCTCGACATCGACCAGGAGATCGCTCAGAGCAACCATAACGGCGGCCGCCTGTTGTTCGGGCCCGACGGTTACCTCTATCTATCGATTGGCGACGGTGGCGGAGGAGGAGACCCGAACGAGACCGGCCAGGACATAAATGACCTATTGGGAGCAATGGAGGTAGAGAGGATCACAAACGGTGGGAACTACGGCTGGGACTGTTATGAGGGGAACGTCTCCTTCGAGCCCGCCGGCTGCACTACGCCGCCAAGTCCGTTCATCTTCCCGCGCGCTGTATACGACCATTCGCTGGGATGCTCGGTCACGGGCGGGTATATCTACCGGGGGTCGGTATTGCAGGAGATTTACGGCTGGTACGTGTACGGCGACTACTGCTCGGGGCGGATCTGGGCGGTGAACCCGGCAGACACGAGTAATCCGGTGCAACTGATGGATTCGCCGTACAGCATCACATCGTTCGGCGAGCTGCCCAACGGCGAGTTGCTAGTGGTGACGTTTCAGAGCGCGATCTACCGGCTAACATGCGCTACGACCCTGGATACGGACAATGACGGCACGCCCGACGCCTGCGACCCGGATGACGACAGCGACGGCTTTAGCGATGGGGTAGAGGGCTACGTAGGGACCAATCCGCTGATGAAATGTGGGAGCAACAGCTGGCCGGCAGACATCAATAACGATAGCTTCTCGGATATTACAGACGTCGCTTTTCTGACGGGCAATTTCGGGATGGCTGTGCCGCCGGCGCCGGTGAGGCACAACATCGCGCCGGACCCGCCGGACGGCTTTGTGGACATTACGGACGTGGCGAAGATGACCGGGTTCTTCGGGAGGAACTGTGCGTCTTAGACGGTCGCAGGGAACCTGCAGCGACGGGGCGAGTGACTAAGGTGAAGCTGCGCCGGAGTTCGAGGCTGGCGCGCGTAGCGCTTCTTTCGATAGCAGCTTTTCTCGCGTTGCTGGGGACGCGCAGCGGGCACACGCAGGGAACGGAGCCGACCGGAGCGGTCGGGCTCAGCGAGGAGATGCAGCTCGAGGGGCCGGCGCGTGTCGTGGTTCGCGACCTGCCACCAGCGGCGCAGACCCCCGGGCACACGGGAAATGCGGTACCGCGGCCGCGGTCATCTCCGCAGAGCTCGCTGGCGACCCAAAACGCGGCGCCTGGGGCCAACGCCCGCGACGCGTCTGCCCCGTCGCAACTGCCCTCCGCGCCCGCGCTTTCAGGCAGTGGCTAGCTTCTTCGGGGTGCCGGCTGGATATTCCGACACAGACCCGAGGGTCTTCTACGATGCGCTCAGTAACCGCTGGTTCGCATCCTACGTGTCATTCCTCGATCTGGCCGGGTCCACGAATGATCGGGCCCGGCTTCACCTGGCGATGTCTCAGACGGACGATCACACAGGCGCCTGGAACGTGTACTTTGTCAGTTACAATCAGGTCTTTCCGGACTACGAGGGCGAAGGAGTCACGACAGACAAAGTCACGGTCTCGTCGAACATTTTCGACATTGATGGTCCCTTTTACTTCGGCGTTGAGACACTGGTCCTCGAGAAGGCAGACGTACTGGCCGGGCTCCCCGGGGCAAGCGTCCACCTGTTTGGCTTCCCGCGAAGGACTGACCGTTTCACGGTGCGGCCCGCGCAGGGGCTGTCTGCCGGGAACGACCAGTTTCTGACAACGCGGGGAGGGAGCACAACGCTGACCGTGATCAAAATCACGGGAACGCCTGCGGCGGCGAACGTAACCGAGGCTTATGCCTCAGACAAGACGATGCTGGCGCAGAACGCGCCTCCCGCTTCAGTTGCGCTGGGAGGCAACATCGACTCAGGAGACAGCCGACTGCTGGACGCGATGTGGCGCAACGGGCGGCTGTGGACATCAGCGTCAGCGGCGTGTGTGCCGGCGGGTGATGGCACGACCAGATCGTGTGCGCATCTGATCGAGGTGGATACAGGGCCGAATCCACCGAACGTGCTGCAAGACATTATGTTCGGGGAGACGGCGCAGTACTACTCGTGGCCGGCTTTGCGGACGGACGCATCGGGCGACTTATACGTCTCGCTGACGCACACGAACGCATCGATTTTTGCGGAAGCAAGGGCGACGGGACGCATGGCGGGCGACCCGCCAAACACGCTGAACGGCACAACTCTGCTGAGAGCGGGCGATGTCGCGCACAATTCGTCGCGGTGGGGGGACTATCTCGCGACTGCTGTCGACCCGCTATTCCCCGAATGCGTCTGGCTGGTGGGTGAGTATTCGAAGGATACCCCGGGCGCGAATTGGGGCACTTTCATCGCGCGGGCGAGCTACAGCGCAGGCTGCGACGGCGACAGCGACGGTTGGAGCGACGGCGCAGAGGGAACGATCGGCACGAATCCCACGCTGGCGTGTGGTACCAACGCGTGGCCGCCGGATATCACGAACGACCGCTTCGTGGATATCTCGGATGTCGTTATTCTGACCGGAAACTTCGGCGCGCCCGTGCCGCCGACGCCCGCGCGCTACAATATCGCGCCGGAGCCACCCGATGGGTTCGTGGACATAACGGACGTAACCCGGATGGTAGGATTGTTCGGGCAGGGGTGCAGCTGAGGAAAGACGCCCCGATGGCCTGTACAGGCAGACGTTGTGCCGGGGATCTGGGGCGTCTCTACAAGGCGCGGCAACTTGAGCGTACGGACTCAGAGGATCGGTAGGTAGCGCGTCAGTTCGTAGTCGGTAACCTGACGGCGGAAGTTGGACCACTCGATCTTCTTGTTGGTGAGGAGGCTCTCGTGGAGGTGATCGCCGAGGCACCGGCGGAGTAGGTCGCTGCCTTCGGCGTATTCGACGGCTTCCCAGAGGCTGCCGGGCAGGTGGTCGACGCCGCGCTCCTTTTTCTGCTGGTCCGTCATCTCGAAGACGTTCTCTTCGACGGGGTCCGGGCAGGGGTACTCTTTCGCGATTCCCTCGAGACCGGCGGCGAGCATCGCCGCGAAGGCGAGATAGGGGTTGCAGGCGGGGTCGGCGGCACGGTACTCGATGCGGGTGGCGTTCTCTTTGCCGGGCTTGTACTGCGGCACGCGGATGAGGTCAGAGCGGTTGCGACGGGCCCACGAGAGGTAGACGGGCGCTTCGAAGCCGGGGACGAGGCGCTTGTAGGAGTTGATCCACTGGTTCGTGACGAGCGTGATCTCCTTGGCGTGGCGGAGAAGGCCGGCGATGTAGCTGCGCGCGAGCGCGGAGAGATGGTACGGGTCGCTTGCGTCGAAGAAAGCGTTACGCTCGCCGGCGAAGAGGGACTGGTGGACGTGCATTCCGGAGCCGTTCTCGTCACGGAGGGGCTTTGGCATGAAGGTGGCGTAGACGTTGTTCTTGAGGGCGATCTCTTTTACGGCGAGGCGGTAAGTCATCGTGTTGTCGGCCATGGTGAGAGCGTCGGTGTAGCGGAGGTCGATCTCGTGCTGGGAAGGGGCGACTTCGTGGTGGGAGGCCTCGACGGGGATGCCAAGGTCCTCGAGGGTGAGGACGGTCTCGCGGCGGAGGTCCGTGCCGGCGTCGAGGGGGGTCAGGTCGAAGTAGCCGCCGACATCGAGGGTCTGGGGCGTTTCTGAGTTCGCGAAGTAGAAGTACTCGAGTTCGGGGCCGACGTAGAACGTGTAATGGAGGTCAGTAGCGCGCTGGAGGTTGCGGCGGAGGACGAAGCGAGGGTCACCTTCGAAGGGGGAACCGTCCGGGTGTGTGATGTCGCAGAACATGCGGGCGACGCGGCGCTCGGTGGGGCGCCAGGGGAGGATGGCGAAGGTCGTGGGGTCCGGCATCGCCATCATGTCGGACTCATCGATGCGAGCGAAGCCCTCGATCGAGGAGCCGTCGAAGCCGACGCCTTCTTCGAGGGCCTCGGGCAGCTCCTCCACGGTGATGGCGACGCTCTTCAGGGAGCCG
>VBEJ01000077.1 GCA_005882985.1 Chloroflexota bacterium | reverse complement strand
TACTGGTTGACGCTCGCGATAATCGGTTAAATTGGGGAGACTATGCTAAGGCTCGACGTCGTTTGCGCGCTGCTCGGACTTGTCGCGGCCGGCCTTCTCCTGACGCCGGTCTATGCGGCGCCTTTCTTTTTGGGCGGTGCATTGGACGGCGGAGGACCTGGGGCGTCGCCACCGGGCTCCAGGTGGTTCACCGATTTCGACACGGTGGCCTGCGACCAGAGCCTTTCGGGCGAGTCGATTAACGAAGTCCACCTCGACCCGGATAACGAGACGCCCGTGGGTCGTCAGTCTGATGCCTTCGACGATGGACTGCAGCTCGTCGTTGCCGGAAAGGCATTCAACGACTCCGACGATACGGGCGATCTCGTCACGGACGCCGGCGGTGAAGCGGTAAAGCTCGGGCCCGAGCCGATGGCGGGACTCGACGTGACGCTCGAATGGAAGGCCCTCGCCTCGACCGCGACGATGCGCACATTCGCCGCTCTTCGCAACACGACCGGCGCGGACATCACGGTGCCAATCAGCTGGCAAACGAACCTCGGTTCTGACGCCGGCACTACTGTAGTCGGCTCCAGTAGCGGCGATTTGACGTTCGGCGCGAACGACGTCTGGCTCGTTACGAGCGACGAGGGAGCGCCGGAGGGGGACCCGGTCAACACGAGTGTCCTTTTCGGGCCGGGGAACCCGGCGGTAAGACCATCCAGCGTCGCGGACCTATTAACGGGATGTGGCGGTGACGAAGGGGTGGTGGCCGAGTACAACGTGACAGTGCCCGCGGGCCAAAGCCGCTATCTGCTCTTCTTCAACCAGGTCAACCAGACCGATGCGGAAGCGCGCGCAGCAGCCGCGGGCTTCAATGCCAATCCAGCGGTGGACAGCGAGCTGGTGTCGGGTATCGGTCCTCAGTTGCCGGACATAGTCAACTGGGACTTCAAGGTCGCCGGGCCGCCGTCAACCACGACTTCAGGCACGACGCCTGCTCCGACGCCGGCGGTTGCCGGAGCTGTCAGGGCGGCGAGCCTGCCGCCCACCGGCGGCGCTCCCGGGGACGGGACGCAGGTCCAGCTCTGGGCGATCGTTCTGGGAGCGCTCATGTTGAGCGCGACTTGCGCCTTCGTTGTGAAGGCGACTCGCTAACATCAGCGCCGGGTCGAGACGGTTGGCCGGGCTAGACGCTGCGCGACACTAGTACCCGCCGGCGCCGCCCCCGCTCGTGCTCTTCGTCGCGCTGGGAGAAGTGGCGCCGCTGCTGCCGCCTCCGGAAACAGTTATAGTGCCCTGCATGCCGTTGCTAGCCTTGTGGAAGCGGCAGTAGAAGGGGAGATCACCGCCTGCTTTTGGTGTGACCGATACGGTCATCGTCTCACCCGGCTTGACGGTCTGGTCGATATTCAAGGAGTCAATCGTGAAAGTGTGGGAGGCCTGCCCTTCGTTCTTGAGTGCGACCTGTAGCGGCTTGCCGGCCTCGCCCTCTAGCGTCGTCGGCTGGAAATAGAAGTCGTCCTGCTCGAGGGAGACCGCCCCGGACGTGGTCCCCTGCGTGGTCCCTTGGGTGGTCGTTTTTTCCTCGTCGCTGCCGCCGCAGGCCGTCGCGCCAAACGCCGCAACGAGCGCGAGCCCAGCGAAAATCGCAAACGATCTGCGCATGATCCGCTCCTTCTCCCCTTCAACCATGTCTTAATTTTCTAGAAAGCGATACGACGACGGTGAAGTCAGAGATTTCGCGGCGTGGTTGTCCGAGGTGTTGGCCCGCTCGTCCCTTCGGCTGCTTCGCGCTCAGGGCAGGCTCTACGAGAGCCTGCCGCCCAAGGCGGGCAGGCAGGACGAGCGGGAAGGGGCGTGGTTCGACGGCTGGCATCGAGGGCGTAGCATCGGGATGTCGTTGCTGAGAGGGTATCGTCCAGGATGAGGGAAGTCGTCGATTGACGTGGGTCGATTTGTATGCTGCGCCCCTACGAGAAACGCGTCGCGAGTACGGGTGGCCATCCCAGCCGTGGAGACCGGGAGTTCGCGCCGTCGGACACCCAGGAGTTCTCGTTGCCGCTGCAGAAGGGCTGGCGAGTTCAAGGGTCTGCTGCCGGTTCCACCGGGACCGGGGGATGACGGCGACGCTGAAGGTACGGGAGTAAACGGCGGGTCACGTCACGGCCGGCTTTCGGGAGAGTCAACGAGGTGGAGGAGCAAGATGTGATAGACACTGACTTCTGGTTAGATTCCCGAAGAGTTGACTAAATAACGATTGACACGGCTCGGAGAAGCGCTCAGGATTGAGAACAATACGCGGGGAGAGAGGGTGAACGCTCATGAGATTGCCCTGCTGGATGGTCGGGCATGAATGGCGTCCACGAACAAGGACGAGGAGCCACACCGGCACGGTGAAAAATATTCCCGCGTCGCTGCGCAACGCAAGTTTACCTACGGGACGTGAACGTGGTGTAGTGTTCGGACAACCGCGATGGCAACAGGTACTGCTGCAAATGAGAAGATGGCTGCCCCTCGCAACCTTCATTGTGGGGACGACAGTAGGTCTCAGCATATCTGCCGAATTGCATTCATGGTGGCGCTAGATAGCGCGCGATACTTGGGACGGAAGGTAGCCTTTAGCGTGGAGCACCCTTCCGCCTTCTTTGAAGCCCGCCCCTAGCGGGATTGGGGCGGGCTTCCCACTTTGTGGTGTTGCTTACGCGGCCGTGCCGTGTTGTGTCGTAAACTGTCACCTGTCCCTTCTACGTGGTTCCCGACAGGCGGTAGACGTGGTCGGCGCCGCTCTGGGCGTCCTGCTTTAAGAGGCAGGTAGTGGAAGGGGCTGTGGTTTGATGCCGGGGCGCTCGGGCGCAGCATCAAAGCCAAGCTTGCGGTGAATTGAGTGTGCGGCCAGCGTTCAGAGTGCGATGCGTCAGCCGATCGCCCGCATGCTGCGCCCCTACGAGAAGCGCGTTGTGCGTTGACAAGGAATTCGGGAAAGGCGTAGTATCACGAATCGCCTCGAACGTCCATCCCGTCTAGACACAGACAAGGAGTTGCAATATGGCGAAGTATCTTATTCAGGCAAACTACGTTGGCGAAGGGATAAAGGGGTTGCTGAAGGCGGGCGGTTCGTCCCGCCGCAAGGCTGTCGACGAGCTAATGGCCTCCGTAGGCGGAAAGACGGAGAGCTTCTATTTCGCTTTCGGCGACACCGACGCTTTCGTTATCGTCGACGTTCCCGATAACGTCACGGCCGCGGCCGTTGCCCTCACCGTCGGCGCCAGTGGGCTCGTCAACCTCAAGACGACCGTGCTGATGACACCCGAGGAGGTCGATCAGGCGACCAAGAAGAGTCCCGCGTATCGCGCCCCGGGCGCCTGACGCTTCCTGCGCGAGCCGGCAATCGTCCGACTCCGGCCTCGTGACGGCCACGACTGGTGAGTTTTGGGCAAGGCATAATCTCAGCCGCGCCATGAGCGCGCGGCCTGAAATTTGCCCCCCCGGTTTTTGGCAGTGACGAACGACGAGCCTCCAGCGCGTCCGCTCGGCGCCGCTATGAGCGCGAGCGTACAGGGCGTGACTGAAGGTTCTGCGCGGTTCTCTATTGGGTCAGCTTCATTGTTATGTTCCTGTAACAGTCCGTCGGGAAACGCTGCGCTTGTCCGGTCGTCCTTTGACTTTAGGAACAGGCCAGAACCGGCGGAGGATGAACAATGCGAGGCTCAAAGCTCGGGAAGCCGACCAAGTACGAATGCCCACGCTGCGGCGACATCTACGAGTGCGCCACGAAGGATGATCTCTTTCTGGACACCACCCATCTTCTGCTGCACGCGGCCGGCGACTGGAAGGCGTCCCTAGCCCCAGTCGGCGTTCCTTCGTTCGGCGAGAATGCGCGAGCCGGTAGCGCGCTTGAAAGGGAGGAAAATTATGGCCTTAGGACTCCCCAAATCGGTGCTCGAAGCTGAGATCAGTCACGAGTTGATCTACAGTGGTCTAGATCAGCGAGCGGCAAAGAAAATTTCCGACGCCATCGTTGAGGCAATAGATAAGAATAATGGTCGCATCCAACAGCAGCTGGCGGACTCGGGGATCGATGCCCTACTGAGCGTCATGAGCGAGCCCCAGCCCATGATTCGCCGCGCTGACGTAATCTGATAAGCTGTCCGCGTCAGGTCCGCCTTAACGATGAGCTGCGAAATCGCCCGCCTTAATTACCTTAGTTCACTGAACGAGTGGGTTCAGTTGGCTGAACGGCTGCGCGATACGCCGCTGCCACGGGTTGTGGGCGCCGAGGACTGGACGAACTTCGAAAAGCTGACAGATGCCTGCGAACGCGCGTTTCAACGGTACCTGAACTCTCAACGAGAATACGCGGCTGCTGCGGCACAGCATGTGCACGAGCCACAGCAGGCCAAAGAACCAGCCGTCCAAGCAGACAAAACGACTCCGCGCCGGCCACGCTGGCGAGATAAGCGTTAGACCCCGTCCGGCCGGAAGGGGCGGGCTTCTCAGAGCCGACGCGTTAGAATGCGCCCTCACGCTTTTGCGCGAGGCCGATAATCGGATGCTGTCGGCGAGCGCCGGAGCCCTGTCGGCGCCGACGAACAAAAGAAAAGAGGCCGGACAGGGGGAGGTACCCCACGCCGGCCGAGCCCAAAGGGTAACACGAACGCGGACTGGTGCTTCCCGGACCCCCAAGCCTCTCAGGAGTGGTCGGATGCCACTCCTTTGCTGCATGATCCGAATTCGTGCCTTTGCTAGACTCGCACCGCGCGGAGGATCTGTCATGAAGTTTCTTCACAGCCGGCGATGCTGAGGGTGCGTAAACGCCGCTCGCGAGCCCGGTGTCTGGAGACGCCTGGGGATACTCGGCGCCGCTATGCGCCATGGGTAGGCGCGATGTTAGATTCAGTCGGAGAAGCCCTCGGAGGCCGATGATGAGCGGTTCTCAGCCGGCTTTCGTTCCTTGGCGAGCTCAGCAAGAAGTCTATTCAGCCGCTTAATGTCCCCGCTCTTGACCGCCGCCACGATAGCGGGGTGGTTGAGCAGCGAGTCTGGGTCGACGCGTTCGGGACTCATGGGGCGCTCCCTTCCTTTGCTGCGAAGCGGCTTTGGCGCTGGGTATAAGCGCCAGCGAACTCGGAAGGCGTTTCCCTAACACTGGGCAGTCCGCCACCTTGCCCCACGCCATGAACACCGACCGAATTCGCGCTGACCCTAGGGTTGCTCTGCGTGCGCGAAATCGTCATGAAGTTTCTTCATAACTCGGCCGATTTGACATAGCATCTCTGTGGGGAAAGCGTTAGACTAAGCAGCCGCACGAGTAGGAACAGATAAGCGGATGGCAAAGACGACTCATCAAACGCCCACCCCGGCGCGTGCGCTACTCGTGATAGATCAGCCGACGCTCGCGGGAGTCGTTGAGTTGGCGCTCAACCACGGCACCTGCACCACACGCGTTGCGGCGAACGCGCAGCAGGCCGCGAACGTTCTCAAGGAGTGGCAGCCTCAGCTCGCTGTGATCGACATGGATGTCGGCGAAGCTGAACTCATTGAGCGTCTCGAGCAGGGCCGGCCGAGGGCCGAACGGGTCCCGGTCATCGCCCTGACGCGAAGGGGCGACCTGAAGACCAAGCTGGAGGCTTTCGAGCGCGGCGTCGACGACATCCTGACGATGCCGTTCGCACCGGAAGAGCTTGTGGCGCGGGCGCTGGCGGTCATGCGACGTTCTTACGGTGAGATCGGCGTGCTCACCCCGGCGCTGAAGGTCGGAGAACTGGAGATCGATATCCTGCATCGCTGCGTGCGCACGGGCGGACACGAGTTACAATTGACGTCACTGGAGCAAAACCTGCTCTACCTGCTCGCCGCTAACGCCGGGAAGCTGCTGAAGCGCGACGAAATCCTCGACTACCTGTGGGGTCCCGATTATGCGGCCGAAAGCAACGTCATCGACCGGCATATCCGCAACCTCCGCGCCAAGCTACAAAACGATTGGAAGCATCCCCGCTACATAGAGACTGTACCCGGCCAGGGCTACCGCTTCATGCCTACTTCCGGCGGGTCCGCCGGAATGCTGAAATCATCCTGAGCCCCGTCTCGCGACGGCTCGGATGCCTCGTGCTGCACCGAGGCTGGGCAAGCAGCGAAACTCCACACGCCAGAGCGGGAAATATCGGGCGCGGTGCTTTCGCGTCGGAAAAGAAGAAGGCCGGAGGGAGGGTCCGATCCGGCCTCAGGTGCGCCAAACTCGGATAGCATACTTCACCCCGAAGGACCATATAGAAGATTTGCGCTCCCCTAATGGCCAAGCCTGCGACAGTCCCGAATTTGTGCTACCAATAGGGTTGCATCGAGGCGCCAAAGAGTCATGAAGATTCTTCATGACTCTGTACTCCGCCTCAGATCCGGCATAGCATTGGTGCTCCGCTCGGTCCTTCGAGAGCCTCAGGACGAGCGGGAAGCGGCGTCGTTCGTCCGCGGGGCGTGTGGGCGTAGCATTGCGATTCCGAGATGAATTGCCGGTTTGGGTCCGGGTTCGGGCTGGGGAGGGTGTCGGCCAATGAGCCGTCGGCCGCGCCCCTATGCAAACCGCGTCGTGATCACGGCGCGCCACTCAAGCCGCGGAGACCGGCAAGCGCGGCAGCGCGCGCGCCGGGAGCGCCGGGCGACCGGAGCGTGCGTGTGACCGCAGGCGGTGCAGGCGGGCTCGAGGAGGGGCACGGCGAGGAGAGGGCCCTGGCCGCAGCTGCGGGGGCGGGCGCCCATCTCCGCCGCGAGGCGCCGCCAGAGGCGGCCGTGGCCAGCCTTCGAGTGGTGTTTGAACTCGGCGACGGCGTGGGCGTATTCGTGGCGGAGCGTGTCGATCGCTTGCGCATCGTTGCTGAGGTAGCGGCTCAGGCGGATGCGGTCGCCCTTCTGGTCGCCGTAGCGGGAGCGGAGGTTGGCGATCTGGAGCCGGACGTGGATGCCATAGCGGAGGGTGAGCCAGTGGAGGTGAACGGAGACGGCATCAGGGTTGAAGGCGAGTGGGTGGGTCTTGGGCATACTTCCTGAGTGTAGAACGCAGCGTGGCGGGTGAAGGAAATGAGAAATGGGAAATGAGATGGCCGGAGTATGAAACACGAGTAGCGCCAGACAACGACGACTAAGCCTGACGGCTCCCATGCTGCGGTGAGCAATGGAGTGCAGGCGGGCTAAGAGGTCATGGCTGGCCGAGAGCCTCGATGGAACTCCGAGCGGGCATGTTTAGGTTGTGTATAAGGTCAAGCAAAATGTTGATAAACGGTCATTTGTTACTTGACCAGCTTGTTATCCCCCTGCTAATAGTCCCAGAATAGACAAGTCTATCTGCCGCCGGTACGTGCCGCGCCCCATCTTGGCCGTCCGGCGAACCTTAAACCGCAGCAACGGAGGTCGCTCTATGCCCCTCGGTCGTCGCCTACTTGAATGGCTCCTTGTATCGACGCTGGTCGGAGTATTTGTTGCGCTTCTCCTTATAGCAGCAACCCTGGACGGGAAGGGACCCGTAGACGGCGTGGCGGCCGCGAATTCGGCGAACTTAGCGGGAGAGCGGGGAGTCGGCGATGGGAACACCGGCGATCGCTGCGAGAACGGCCAAGGCGACGATTGCACTAATGGCGGCGGCTCGGGCGGCGAACACGAGGGGGATTCGGGCGACGGCAACGGTGGAAACGGTAACGGAAACGGTGGCGACCACGAAGGCAACGACAACGGCGGCAACGGTAACGGCTCCGAAGGGAACGGCAACGGCGGCGACTCCGACGGCGACCACAACGATGGCGACGACGAGGAGAACGGCGAGGGTGAAGGGCCGTCCGTTGAGCCCGGCGAGTGCCCGGCGCCCGGGTTCGTAATCGACTTTGCCGGCTTGCCGGCGGGCACAATCCTCGGCGAGCAGTACGCGTCGCGCGGAGTGCACATCGCCGGGATCGCGAATAGGGACTTCCCGAACGCGGTTGTGCTGTTCGACTCGGATGCACCGCCGACGCACGACCCGGACCTGCACGTGAATCTGGGCAACATCGCCCTTCTGCCGCTGAACCTGACGGACAGCAACCACGACGGCCTGGTGGACGACCCGGACGAGAACAACTACGGCGGCCAGCAGATCTATACGTTCGATCAGCCCGTCCACATCGGGTCGTTCCTGTTCATCGACAAGGATCACGGCGTTCCGGACAAGGCAATCGCCTACGACGCGGGCGGGAATGTGATTACAACGGCGCTGATACCAGTGGCCGGGAACGGCTCTGTGCAGACGATTGAAGTGAACGCGAGCAATGTGAGCAAGCTTGTGATCGACTACCGGGAATCGGCGGCGCTCACTCGAATTGAAGTGAACTGCCAGCCGTCGCCGGGTGGCTCGCCCACGCCGACGCCGACCCCCACCCCGGGGCCTGGCGCTTCGGCGACCCCGACCGCCGCACCGACCGGCTCGCCCGGGCCGTGCCCTCAGCAGGGCTTCGTGCTCGACTTTTCGACGCTACCGGCGGGCACCATCCTCAGCGAGCAGTTCGCCTCTCTTGGGGTACACATTGCGGGCATCGCGAACAGGGACTTCCCGGACGCTGTCGTCCTGTTCGACTCCAACGCACCGCCAACGCACGATCCCGATCTGCACGTTCTGCTCGGAAACATCGCCCTTCTGCCTCTGAACCTCACGGACAGCAACCACGACGGGTTGGTGGACGACCCGGACGAGAACAACTACGGAGGAAAGCAGATATATACGTTCGACCAGCCGGTGCATATCGGGTCGTTCCTCTTTATCGACAAGGACCACGGGACTCCGGACCATGCGTTCGCCTACGATGCCGGCGGGAATCTGATCAAGACAGCTCTGATACCGGTGGCCGGGAACGGCTCCGTTCAGCGGATCGAGGTGAACGCCGACAACGTTAGCAAGCTGGTGATTGATTACCGTGATTCCGCCGCGCTCACGCAGATCGAGGTGAACTGCGTGCCGGGGCCGTCGGTTACGCCGACAGCGACGCCCTCGCAGCCGACGCCGACAGAGACGCCCTCACAGGAGACCGCAACGCCGACGCCGACAGAGACGCCCTCACAGGAGACCGCAACGCCGACGCCGACAGAGACGCCCTCACAGGAGACCGCCACTCCCACCTCTCCGTCGGAGACAGAAACGCCGACACCCACAGCGACCGCACCAGCGGAGACGGAAACGCCAACGCCAACGGCGACGGCCCCGGCGGAGACGGAAACGCCAGCGGCGACGGCAACCGGCACGCCTCCGGCAGCGACCGCCTCCCCGACAGAGGCCGCTTCGCCAACCGCGACGGCGACGCCGGGTGCCGGCGGGACCGAGACGCCGGGTGCCGGCGGGACCGAGACGCCGGGTGCCGGCGGGACCGAGACGCCGGCGCCGGAGGAGACTGCGTCCCCAACGGCAACAGCGACGGCGCCGGGGGCGCCGACGGGATCGCCTGCGGTGGCGTCTGCGTCCGCGAGTCCCGCGAGCGTCATTACCGCGGGGCCGCCGCGAGTGGCCATCACGCAGACTCCGGCAGCGCTGGCGGAGTTGCTACCCCCGACCGGAGGAAGAGACAACGAGAAGTCGATCGTGATGTTGTTGGTCGTCGCCGGTGGACTGTTGTTCAGCGCGGGGTGGGTAGCCCTAAAGATGGGGGCGGCGAGGAAGTAGCCGATCGGGCGGATCCGCCCTAGGAAAAAGCGAAACTAAACGGGAAGCCGCTTCGTGGAAAGGCTTCTTGCTGTCGCGCTTGACCCCTCGTTGGGCGCGCCCCTACGCTACGGCCATGCGACTCTCGGCGCTCTTCGGTAAGACGCTGCGACAGGTCCCCTCGGAGGCGGAAACGCCGTCTCATCGGCTGCTGCTGCGCGCTGGAATGGTCGCTCCGCTGGTGGCCGGAATCTATAGCCACCTGCCACTGGGCAGGGCGGTGCTGCGTAAGATCGAGGGGATCATACGCGAGGAGATGGACCGCGAGGGCGGGCAGGAAATCACGATGCCCTCTTTGCTGCCGATCGAGGTGTACCAGGCATCGGGCCGGGACCAGTCGATGGCGGACATCCTCTTTCGGGTGAAGGACCACCGGGACCGCGACTTCGTGCTCGGGCCGACGCACGAAGAGGTGACCGTCGAGCTGTTCAAGCGGAACGTGCGGTCGTACCGGGACCTTCCGGTGCTGATCTACCAGATCGCCTCGAAGTTTCGGGACGAGCCGAGGCCGCGGGGCGGGTTGATCCGTCTGCGGCAGTTCACGATGAAGGACCTGTATTCGTTCGACGCAGACTCTGAAGGGCTGGACGTGAGCTACCGGAAGATGTTCCGTGCTTACCAGCGCATCTTCGACCGGTGTAGTGTCGCGACGGTGCCCGTGCTGGCGGACTCAGGCGCCATGGGCGGGAAGGACACGCACGAATTCATTTACCTGACGGAGTTCGGCGAGGACTCCTGCCTCTTATGCCCGAACTGCGAGTACGCGGCGAACGCGGAGGTGGCGGAGTTTGTGAAGGAGCCGGCGCACGCCGAGGAGGAGGCGAAGCCACTCCAGGAAATCGACACACCGGGGCTGTACACGATCTCGGCCTTGGCCGAGCACCTTGGCGTGCCCGAAAGCCGGACCTGCAAGGCGGTGTTCTACTCCGCCGCGTTCGCGGCGGATGGGTCAGGGAACAAGGAACAGGGAACAACGGTGCAACCGGTTTTTGTTGCCATTCGTGGGGATATGGACGTGAACGAGGCAAAGCTGAGAAACGTTCTGGGGGCGGTCGAGCTGCGGTACATGGACGAAGCAGAGGCGACGAAGGCGGGATTTGAGGCGGGGAGCGCGTCGGCCGTTGGCCTTCCTACTGGAGCGGGGGACGAGGAGCAAGGAACAGCGCGAGTTCGGGTCGTCGCGGATGAGCTGGTGACGCAGGAGCGGAATCTGGTGGCCGGGGCAAACAAGCCGGACAAGCACCTCCTGAACGTAAACTACGACCGGGACTGGGAGGCGGACATCGTTGCGGACATAGCGCTGGCGAAGGAGGGATACCGCTGCGCGAAGTGTGGGACGCCGATGGACCTGCGGCGCGGGATCGAGATGGGCCAGGTGTTCAAGCTAGGGACGCGCTACTCCGAGATGATGGGCGCGACGTTCTTGGACCGCGAGGGAAAGCCGCAGCCGGTGGTAATGGGAAGCTATGGGATCGGCACCGAGCGGCTGCTGGCGGCGGTCGTCGAGGCAAACCACGATGAGGCGGGGATCGTCTGGCCGCGGTCTCTGGCGCCATACGATGTGCACATGGTCGCGATCCAGCCGGACAAGCCCGACGTGCGGGAAGTCGCCGAGCGCCTGTATGAGGAACTAGGGGACTCGGGCATCCCGGTGCTTTACGACGACCGGGACGAGACGCCGGGCGTGAAATTCAATGACGCTGACCTGCTGGGGATGCCGCTACGGGTGACGGTTAGCCCGCGAAACCTCGAGAAGGGCGTGGTCGAGTTGAAGGGCCGGACGGACGCGGAGAGCCGGACAGCAGCCATCGAGGATGCAGTTGGGGCGGTGCGCGAAGCGCTGTCGTCACCAGCGAATGGGTAGCCCATAAGCGAATAGCGGGCCGGCTGGCCTGAGGCGTCTTGCGCGCAGCTGTTGCTGCGAATGGGCTCGAGCCAGGATTGTTCGGCGGCTCAATTGACGGCTGAAAACGCTTGTCAGGTATGCAGGGCGGTGCTATATTGACGGTGTAATAGCGCTCTGTTTGGAGTGGGGCTGGTACCCACTTTTTTTTGGCCTTGTGCCGGGCGGGCGTTGGGAGGAAATGCCGGCGTGAAAAGCGAATTTAGCATCGCTATCAAACAACTGGCGGCGGAAAAGAATCTGCCGCCAGAAGTTGTTTATCAGGCGATGGAAGCGGCCCTGGTGTCCGCTTACAAGAAAGATACGGATCTTGGCGGGAACGTTGCTGTCCGCATAGATCGGGACAGCGGCGACCACCACGTCTACCTGGAGCGCACGGTTGTGCAGGACGTCGCCGACGACAAGATCGAGATCGGACTGCCGGAGGCGCGCAAGCGGAAGCCGGACGTGATGCCCGGAGACGTGCTGCAGGATGAAGTTCATCCGTCGCAGGCGGGGCGCATCGCGGCGCAGACCGCGAAGCAGGTCGTGCTGCAAAGGCTGCGCGAAGCGGAACGCGAGATGGTGTTCGAGGAGTTCTCCAACCGCGAGGGCGATATCGTTTCGGGTGTCGTCCAGCGAGCGGAGGGAAACCATCTCGTGATCGACTTGGGAAAGACGGAGGCGATCTTCCCGGCCGCCGAGCAAGTGCGTAATGAGCACTACCGAGTCGGGCAGCGGCTGAAGCTTTACCTCCTCGAGGTGCACCGTTCTATCCGCGGGCCGCAGCTGGTGCTTTCAAGGACGCACAAGAACCTGCTGCGACGTCTTTTCGAGCTTGAAGTCCCGGAGATTTACCGTGGCGTGGTCGAAATCAAGTCGATCGCGCGGGAGGCGGGGTTCCGGAGTAAGGTGGCCGTCGCGGCCCGACAGGAGGGCGTCGACCCGGTCGGTTCGTGCGTGGGACTGCGCGGGATCCGCATACAGAACATCGTCAACGAGTTGAACGGCGAGCGGATCGATGTGATCCAGTGGGATACGGACCCGGCGCGCTTTGTCGGCAATGCGCTCAGCCCCGCGCAGGTACTGCAGGTGAAGATAAGCGAAGAAGACAATACGGCTTCGGTAGTTGTGCCCGACCGGCAGCTTTCGCTCGCCATCGGCAAAGAAGGGCAGAACGCTCGCCTCGCCGCGAAACTGACCGGCTGGCGGATCGACATCAAGCCGGAGTCCGCGATGCAGGAGGTGCTGGCAGCCGCACCGCCCACGCCCAAGGCGCGGGCTCGGGCGACGTCGGCGGCAACCGCCGACGCCCCTTCCCATGCAGAACCCGTGCAGCCCTGGCAAGAGGTAATCGAGGATGCGGAGAAAGCTGCGGCCGAACAGGTCGCGGCGGGAGCCCCGCTGGCGGAGGCCGACGCGCCTGCGGCCGGGCCGAGGATACGCTTCGCCGAAGAAGTCGCGACCAAGGAAGCGCCTCCCAAAAAGAAAAAATCCAAGCGCGCGGAGAAGGCCGAGCGCGAAGGCGAGGCGGAAGGCAAGGCCAAGAAGACGCCCAAGCGCGCCCGCCGGCTGGCGGTGGCGGACGAGGACGAAGACCTCAGCGTAGAGGCGGATTACAGCTGGGACAGCGGGACCAATGGCGACGGCGAGGAAGATGCCTGAGGCCGCCGTCCGCCCCGGCCTGCGTCCCCGACGGGTACCGCAGCGCACCTGCGTCGGCTGCGGGTCAGTAACGGCGAAGAGACAGCTGGTGCGCATCGTGCGAGGTCTGGACGGCGAAGTGAGAGTCGACCCCACCGGTAAAGCCGCCGGGCGTGGCGCCTACCTGTGCGCGAACAGTCCGTGCTGGGATGCTGCCTTGAAGAAGAAGCGGCTAGAACGCTCACTCAACGTGACGATTTCGCCGGCGGGCCTCGAGGTGCTGACGCATTACGCTGAAGACCTTCCGGTGGAGCCTGCTGCATGAGCGCAGATACCAACGGGTCCGATGGGGCCAACGTCGTTAAGCTTCCACGCACGATCACCGTGCGCGAGCTGGGCGAGCTGCTTCGATCGACGCCTGTCGATGTGATCAAGGAGCTGATGAAGCGCGGCGTGATGGTCGCGATCAACCAGAGCGTCGAATACGACATGGCCGCCTCAGTGGCGCAGGAGCTAGGCTTCGAGCCGCAGCCGGAGGAAGCTGGGGCCAGCGGGGGTACGGCCGTAGCGGTCGCTGAGGAGGAAGCTGGCGACGAAGACGAGAAGCTGCAAGCACGGCCGCCCGTCGTGACCGTGATGGGGCACGTCGACCACGGAAAGACGAGCCTCCTCGACGCGATCCGCGAAACGAACGTCACTGCGCAGGAGGCCGGCGCCATCACTCAGCACATCGGCGCCTACCAGGTTGAAGTGAACGGGCATACGATCACGTTCATCGACACGCCGGGCCACGAGGCCTTCACCGCAATGCGCGCGCGGGGCGCGAACGTCACTGATATCGCCGTGCTCGTCGTCGCGGCGGACGACGGGGTAATGCCGCAAACTATCGAGGCGATCGCGCACGCGAAGGCCGCCGCAGTTCCGATCATCGTCGCCATCAATAAGACTGACCTGCCGGCCGCGGCGCCCGACCGGGTCAAGCAGCAATTGACTCAACACGAAGTTGTGATCGAGGACTTCGGCGGCGATGTCCCGGCGATCCCGGTTTCGGCCAAGACGAAACAAGGGCTGGACGACTTGCTGGAGCACATCCAGCTCGTGGCCGAGATCTCGGAGCTAAAGGCGAACCCCGACCGGCCCGCCGAAGGCACGATCATCGAGGCGGAGAAGGACGCCAACCGCGGGCCGATGGCGACGGTCATCGTCGAAAAGGGGACGTTGCGGGTCGGCGACGCGGTCGTGGCCGGTGAGAGCTGGGGGAAGTTGAAGGCGATGTTCGACCATCGGGGGGATCGCATCGGCGAGGCCACTCCGGCCATGCCGGCGGAGATCATGGGCCTCGAATCCGTACCGCGCGCGGGCGAGCCGTTCATCGTCGTCGAGGACGAGAGAACGGCGCGCGAGCTGGCGGAGGACAGGCGCCGGCAGAGCACGGACGGCGGGCAGCAGCGCGTGACGTTGGAAGCTCTGTCGGGAGAGATCGCCGCCGGGCGGACAAAAGAGCTGAACGTAGTAATCAAAGCCGACGTGCAGGGCAGCGTGGAGGCCATCCGAGGCTCGCTGGAGCGGCTGAGCACGCCGGAGGTGCGGCTGAACATCATTCACACGGGGACAGGGGCCGTCAGCGAGTCGGACGTGATGCTGGCCGCTGCCTCCCGGGCGATCGTCGTTGCTTTCAACGTAAAGGCGGATCCGGGCGGAAAGCGCCTGGCCGAGAACGAGGGCATCGATCTTCGCAACTACCGCATCATCTACGAACTAATCGAGGACGTCGACCGGGCTGTCAAGGGGTTGATCGAGCCGGTGACGCTGGAGGTGGTGGACGGGCATGCGCAGGTGCGGGCGATCTTCCGAGTGCGCGGTGGGCGCATCGCGGGCTGCTCTGTGACGGACGGTGTGGTCCGGCGGAACTCGCTGCTGAAGGTGATGCGGGACGGTGAGGTGATTCACACTTCGCGGACATCTAGCCTCCGGCACTTCAAAGACGATGTGCGGGAGGTCACCGCCGGGCTCGAGTGCGGGATCGGCGTCGAGCGGTTCGAGAGCTTCCAGGAAGGCGACGTGATCGAGGCCTTCCACGTTGAGCAAAAGGGCTAGCCCGGCGCGCCTAGCGGCCGAACCAAACAAGCGGGCGGCCGCAGGAACAGACTCGGGCGACTGCACGTAGCTCCTCGCTTCCCACGCGTATAATCGGGCTATGAGCCGGCGAGTGCAGCGGCTGAACCACCTCTTTCGAGAAGAGCTGTCTGACATAATCCGGACAGAACTGAGTGACCCGCGTATCAGTGAGATCATGAGCATCACGCGCGTGAATGTGTCAGCCGATCTGGAGAACGCGGACGCCTTTGTGAGCGTCCTGGGAGACGCCGAGGAGAAGGCATCGACCATCGCGGCCTTGTCACACGCAGCGCCCTTTTTGCGGAGGCACCTCTTGGAGCGCATCCGTATCCGCCGGGTCCCGCGCCTGCATTTCGAGCTGGACGAAACGATTGAGGAGGCGGCCCACGTCCTTGACTTAATGCGGCAGGTATCAGCGGAGAAACGCCCCGAATGACGGGTGCCCCGCAAGGCATCCTCAACGTAAACAAGCCCAGCGGCCCCACCTCGTTCGACATAATTCGCCTCGTGCATAAGGGTATCGGCGTCAAGAAGGCGGGACACGCCGGGACCCTTGACCCACTGGCGTCCGGCGTGCTGCTGGTCCTGCTGGGGCAGGCGGTGCGGATCAGCGAGTACCTGATGGACCTGCCAAAGACCTACCGGGCGACGGTGCGTTTTGGGTTCGCCACAGATACGTACGACGCAGAGGGCACACCCGCGGGTGCGGAGCGCGCCGTCGAGGTTAAACACGACGAGGTGGAGAGCGCGCTGGAGGCGTTCGTGGGGGAGATCGAGCAGACGCCGCCGGCGTACAGCGCGGTGAAGGTCGAAGGGCAGCCGGCCTACCGGCTGGCGCGCAAGGGCGCGGCGGTGGCGCTGCGGCCCCGACGCGCGCGCGTCTACGCGATCCGATTACTTCACTTTGAGCCGCCGACAGTCGAGATCGAGGTTGAGTGCGGGAAGGGCACGTACATCCGCAGCTTGGCTCACGACCTCGGGCAGGTGCTGGGGTGCGGTGGGCATCTGTCGACGCTTGAGCGAACGCGTGTGGGGGCGTTTTCGGTCGATTCCGGAGTCTCCCTGCCGGAGCTAGAGCGCGCCTTTGAGGCCGGCGACTGGCGGGAGCTTCTGCTACCGCTCGACTGCGGGTTAACGGACCTACCGGCGATCACGCTGCACATCGAGGATGAGAAGGACATTCGCCACGGGCAGGCGGTGCGGATCGATGAGGATCGGCTAACGGGCGCTGCCGAACCGTTAGAATCGGTCATATGGGCTTGGATCGGCAAACGCCAGCGGAGCGCGTAATCCGGCGGTTTGGCGGTCAGAGCGCTCTGGCGGGGCTGCTGGGCAGGCGGCAGAGCACTATCGAGCACTGGGCGAACACGGGGAGGGTCCCGGCGCAGTGGCACGGGCCGCTCATGTCGTTGGCCCGTCAGAGGGGCATCATCTTGGAAGCGAGGGATTTTGTGGAGAACGATTCGCATGAGATCGCGCCTGCCGGCGGGAAGCTGGGTGTGCTGCTGGTCGGGTTGGGAGCGGTGGCGTCGACGTTCATCTCCGGCGTCGAGCACGCCCGGCGCGGGACAGGCCGCCCCATCGGGTCGCTCACACAAATGGGGACGATCAGGCTAGGAAAACGGTCGGAAGGGCAGACGCCGCTGGTGCGCGAGTTTGTCCCGCTTGCCGAATTGGATCAACTTGTGTTTGGGGCGTGGGACCCGATCCCAGACAACGCCTACGAGGCGGCCGCGAACTGTGGTGTTCTCGACCGGCACGAGCACGTCGAGCCGATCGGGGCGTTCCTCAAGGCAATCGAACCAATGCCCGCTGTGTTCGACGACTTCTATGTGAAGCGTCTGCAAGGGACAAATGTCAAGCAGACGGGAACGAAGATGGAGGCGGCGGAGGCGATCCGCCAGGACATCCGCGAGTTCAAGGAGCGGAACGGCTGCGACCGGCTGGTCATGATCTGGTGCGCGTCCACGGAGATTTTCCTCGAGCCGGGTGAGGCGCATCGCAATCTCGAGAACTTTGAAGCAGCGATGCAGGCGAACGACGAGAGCATCGCGCCCTCGATGATCTACGGCTGGGCGGCGCTTATGGAAGGAGTACCCTTCGCCAATGGCGCGCCGAATCTCACGGTCGACACGCACGCGCTGGTGACGCTGGCGAACGAGCGCGGGGTCCCGGTCTGCGGGAAGGACTTCAAGACGGGCCAGACGCTGTTGAAGACGGTGCTGGCGCCGATGCTGAAGGCGCGGATGCTTGGCGTGAACGGCTGGTACTCGACGAACATTCTCGGCAACCGCGACGGGGAGGTGCTGGACGACCCGGAGAGCTTCAAGACGAAGGAGGAATCGAAGCTCGGCGTGCTCGAGTATGTCCTGCAGCCGGACGTATATCCGGAGCTGTACGGGAACATCTTTCACAAGGTGCGCATCAACTACTACCCGCCGCGCGGTGACAACAAAGAAGGCTGGGACAACGTCGACATCTTCGGCTGGCTCGGGTATCCGATGCAGATCAAGATCGACTTTCTGTGCCGCGATTCGATCCTCGCCGCGCCGCTGGTGTTGGACCTGGTGCTGTTCCTCGATCTCGCGCAACGAGCGGGGATGACGGGCGTCCAGGAGTGGCTCTCGTTCTACTTCAAGAGCCCGCAGCACGCGCAATCGGTGTATCCGGAGCACGATTTGTTCATCCAGCAGACGAAGCTGAAGAACACGCTGCGCTGGCTGATGGGGGAAGAGCAGATCACGCACCTGGGGGCGGAATATTATCAGGCGGAGTAAAGATGGATGCTCCGTCGGCCGCACGTCGTGCGCAACGCGCCGGGCGAACCACCGCCGGTAAGGGAGCGGGCATCGACTATCAGCCATGGTTTGAGGGCCGAGCTGGCGCCAGTGACATGGGTGCCTCGCCGCTCCGATAAAGGTCTGGGCTTCGTGGTGACGGGAGGACTGCCATCATCACCCGGTAAACTGAGGCCATGCTAAAGTTCCTGTTTTACTGGATTGCGTTCCATACGCTGGGACGGCTGCCGCTGTCTTTCCTTTATCCGCTGATGAGCGGGACGGCATGGGCGGCGTACCATCTGGCGCCGGGCGTGCGGCGGAATATCCATGACAACCTTCGACACGTCATGCCGGACGTGCCGGAGGCGGAGGTCCGAGGCGCGGCGAAGCAGGTGCTTCGTAACGTCGCGCTGTACTACGCTGATGTGGCACATCTGCCGAGGATGGACCTTCGGGCATTCTTCGAGAAGCGGCTCGTCTTCCACGGCCTGGACGAGTACCTCCGGCCCGCGATCGCCGAGGGGAAAGGCGTGATCACCCTGAGCGCGCACTATGGAAACCCAGAGCTCGCCATGCAAGCGTTCGCGCATCTCGGTATTCACGTCTTCGCGCTCACGGAGCCGGTGCACCCGCGAATGTCGAAGCTGATGGACGAGTACCGGGCGAGCAAGGGGCATGAGTTCGGGCCGGTGAACCGTGGGAACGTGAAGCGCGTCTTCCAGACGCTGAAGCGCGGCGGCGTAGTCGCGCTGATGGGAGACCGCGACATTGAAGGGCCGAAGGAAGCGCTGCCGTTCTTCGGCGAGAGCGCGCTGATGCCGACAGGGCCGATCGAAGTCGCGATCAGGACGGGCGCGCCCGTAATTCCCTGCTTTTCCGCGCGCCGAGGGAAGTACGGAATCGAGGGCTGGGTCGAAGAGCCGCTGGAGCTGAAACGAACGGGGGACACCCAGGCGGATGTTATCGCTGGCACGCGAGAGTATATCGAGCGCCTGGAGAGCCGGCTGCGGTCGGACCCGGGGCAGTGGGCAGTGATCGAAAGGATCTGGGACGAAGTCGAAGAGGGCAGAGGTCAGAAGTCGGAGGTCAGAGAAGAGAAGTCGGAAGTGGTGGCCGGGGAGCGCGGAGATGGGTAACGCTGACCTCCACATTCACACATCGTTTAGCGACGGGATGGCAGACGTGCCGGAGCTCCTCGAGTACGTTGAGGAGAACACGGCTCTCGACATAATCGCCATCGTCGATCATGACGATGTGCGCGGCGCGCTCGCGGCTCGTGAGCGATGGGCGAAAGCAAACCATCGCTTCCAGCTGGTCACCGGTATCGAAGTTACGGCGATCGAAGGGCATCTGCTCGCGCTATATGTCGACGAGCCTGTGAAATCGCTGCGGTCCATTGAACGAGTTATCGAGGACGTGCACCGGCAGGGAGGTCTATGCGTCGTACCGCACCCACTTAGCTGGCTGACGCGCAGCATCGGCGCGCGCACAATCGAGCGCTTTGCCGGCTCTCTTGATGGCATCGAGGTGGCATGCTGTTCGCCGGCGGCGCGGATGAGCAACGGGCGGGCGGCAGCCCTGAATCGATCGTTGGGGCTGGCCGAGCTGGGCAGCAGCGACGCCCACTTCCTGAAGGCGATCGGGTCGGCGTACACGGAGTTTGAGGGGCGCACGTCCGCTGATCTGAAGTACGCCATCACGGCGAAGGCGACACGCGCGGTGTACGGGCCGCCGGTCGCATGGCGGCGCATCGGGATGCGGCAGATGGTGCGCCAGACCTGGCGAGGCATCTGCGCGACGCCGCGCGCAATGGGGCTTGGGCCGACGGCGCGCAGCTTCGTGAGGCGCATCTTTCACTCGCGATAAGATAGCGGCGTGAAAATCGCGCTGGTCACGCCATACGATTGGGCGACGCCGGGCGGTGTGAATCTGCATATCGCGCCGCTGGCTGAGCGGCTCAAACACGCCGGCAACGACGTGCGGATCGTCGCGCCTTCGTCGCGGCCCGAGCGAGACCAGGGCTGCGTTACGGTCATCGGCGAGAGTGCATTCGGGCTGCCCGCGACGGGATCGGTCGCGAACGTCTGCCTCTCGTACGACCTCGGGCCGCGCGTGAAGCAGCTCTGCGCCCGCGAGCAGTTCGACATCGTTCATGTGCACGAGCCGTTCATGCCGCTGCTGCCGTTTCAGTTCCTGCGCTATTCGACGGCGGCCAACATCGCGACTTTCCACGCCGCTAGGGAAGGCGGCAGCCGCTTGTACGCCTACTCGAAGTACATCATCCGGCCGTGGTGGGGTCGTATTCAGGGCCGCATCGCAGTCTCTGGGGCCGCCCTCCGGCTCATCGGCAAACATTTCGCGAGCCGCTACAGGATTATCCCGAACGGGGTCGACTGCGGATTCTTCGCGGACGGCAGCCCAATCGCTGAGTTTGGGGACGGCAAACGGAATATCCTCTTTCTCGGGCGGCTGGAGAAGCGGAAAGGGCTGCCCTTCCTGCTCGAAGCGTTTGCGCTGGTGAAACACGACTTTCCGAACACGCGGCTCGTCGTCGTGGGTGGGGATGGAGGGCTGCGTTCGGTGTGCGAGCTGTACGTCGAGCGAAACCGGCTCGCGGACGTCGTATTCACCGGCTACGTGCCCGACGAGGCGAAGCCGCGCTACTTCCGGACGGCCGATATCTACTGTGCCCCCAACACCGGGGGGGAAAGCATGGGCATTGTCCTCCTGGAGGCGCTGGCCGCCGGCGTACCGATCGCAGCCTCGCGTATCGAGGGGTTCTCGGAAGTACTGACGGACGGCGGTGAAGGCTTGCTCGTCCAGCCACGCGACAGCCAGGCACTGGCGGCCGCGTTGAAGCGCTTGCTTTCGGACCAGGGCCTGCGCAAGAAGATGGGCCACGAGGCGCAAAAAACGGCCAAGCGATACGACTGGGCGCGGGTCTCCGCGCAGATCATCGATTACTACAAAGAATGCATGGCTGACCGCAGCCAGGCGGAGACTTGATGCCCACGTTGGTACCGCGGTCGGCGCCGCGCTGGTTTACCGATCCAATCGTCGATTTGCTGGCGCGGGCCGGCGTGACCCCAAATATGCTCACGGTTGTAGGCGTGGCGGGCAATATCCTCGCCGCTGTCCTGGCGGGAAGCGGGGAGTTTCTCGCCGCGGGAATACTTGTTCTCGCCTCCAGCTCGCTGGACACGCTGGATGGGGCGCTCGCGCGGGCGACGGGCAAGGCAACGGATTTCGGCTCGGTTTTCGATGCGGTGATGGACCGAGTATCGGAAGCGGCCGTGCTTTTCGGACTGCTCGCTTATTTCGGCGGCATCGGCCGGACGGAGGACCAGCAGCTCGCCTTCGTCGCGGTCGTGGCGTCGCTGCTCGTGAGCTACATACGTGCGCGGGCGGAAATCGTGGGCGTCGAGTTGCGGGAAGGACTGTTTAGCCGCGCGCCTCGCGTTCTCGTGCTCGCTGCAGGGCTTATATTGGAGCCGTACTGGGACGTGTGGGAGAGCAGCGTGCACATCATGCTCTGGGTGCTGGCGCTGGCGTCGACGTTTACGGCGGCTCAGCGGCTGGTGCTGGTGTGGCTGAAGACGAGGGGAAATGAGAAATGAGGAAGCATGAAATCGGCAGGCGCACATCGCTGATTGCCTAATGCCGATGGCTGGTCGCCTCTCATGATTCCGCTTAAAGACCAGGATCTGATCCGGCAGAAGTTTGCGGCCGAGCTGATCGGGCCGGTGAAGATCGACTACTTCACCGAGCGAGAGTCGGCTTTGACGGTGCCCGGGCGGAAGCCGTGCGTTTACTGCAAGCCCACGCGCGAGATGCTGCAGGAGCTGTCGGCGCTGAGCGACCTGATTAGCTTGCGGGTGCACATCTTCGAGGAAGCAGCCGAGGAGCGTGCGAAGTTCGGGATAGAGCGGATCCCCGGGACGGTGCTGCGCGGCGCTGGGACCGGGCCTAACGCGAACGGCGCGTCGTTCAAGTTCTACGGCATGCCCGGAGGCACCGAGTTTCCTTCGTTCCTGGAATCGATCGTCGACATTTCGCGGGGCGAGGTACTGCTCTCGAAGGAGTCGGTCAAGGAACTGAAGAAGATGCGCGACGAGACACTGCTGCGAGTTTTCGTCACGCCGACGTGCGGCTACTGCCCGCAGATGATGCGGCTTGCGTATCAGCTCTCGCTCGGGAATCCGAAAGTGCAGGCGGAGGTGATCGAAGTCAACGAGTTCCCGGAGCTGGGCGAGCGTTATGGCGTAAGGGCTGTGCCTCTCACAGTCATCGCGGACAAGATAGCGATTCCGGGCGTGGTGCAAGAATCGGTGCTGGTGGAGCAGGTCCTGACGGCCGCGGAGGTGGAGACGGGCACTCCGCAGAGCGAGGGCGGGCCGACATCGGCTGTTTCGCCGGAGGGGCCGCCGCCGGGGCA
>VBEJ01000240.1 GCA_005882985.1 Chloroflexota bacterium | reverse complement strand
CCTTCGCCCAGCTGCCCGCCAGTCGCGACGCCAGCGCGCGGCCCTGGGCAATCCCGGCGTGCGTAGTTACGCCGCGCCGGGAGGCGTCCATGCGATTGATCCCCATCGCCTCAAGGGTTGAGGCGTCCGGGAAGACCAGCTCGGCGCTGGTTCCAGCGGTGTTCAGCGCCTCGGCCTCCGCGCGCGCCTGCCGCCCGAGCAATGGGTCGATACCGTCCGGGCGAGCGCCAATAGGGGCGACGATCAGGACCGAGTCGTAGCCGCGGGCGAGATCGGCGTTGGTACCGGAGCGAACGCCGCCGTCTGTGTAGCGGCGGCCGTTGATGGTGACGGCGGGGAACAAGCCGGGTACCGCGCAACTCGAGGCGACTGCCCGCCCCAGCCCGGCGCTGGAATCGCGGTCCCAGGTTTGGAAGGCGCCGGTCTCGCAGTCGACGGCCGTCAAAAGTAGCGGCCGCTCGGGCCAGTCAGCGCCCTCGAGATGGTCTTCAAAGTAGGCAACCCACTCGTCCTCAGCAACGGTCTGCGCCGCCAGCGCAGCCGCGCCGATCTCGGCGCAGGTTTCCTGGGTCATCTCCTTGACGCCTGCCCAGCGCATAAAGAGTTGCAGGACGGAAGAAGGATCGATACCTGCCATCAGGGTGCCGATTCGCCCGTCGTCCGGTTCCATTTGCTGGGCGATGAGTTCCGACAGCGTCTTGCCAAGCGCGATCTGCGTTCCGACGACCGAGCCGGCAGACGTGCCGACGATGAGGTCGGCGCCCGCGACGTCGATGCCTTCGTCGGTGAGCCCGGCGAGAAGACCGATCTCCCAGGAAATGCCGAGAGCGCCACCGCCGCCGAGTACGAGTGCATTTCGAGTCATAGTGCCTCCTTCGTGTCCCAAAGGTTAGCACAAGAGCCGGGGACTGATTAGCCGCAGATGGGCGCAGATTGCTCGCCAGATGAAGGCGAATGGGAGTATGGCTGATGTGTCAATATGCGAGGTGAGGAACAAGACACAAAAGTCGACCAATCTCGAACCCCGCCGTAATAGGAGGCAGCCATGCACATCCAACCGCTCGATACAGCGCCCTTGAACGAACGGGGCGGCCAGAAGTCGTGGCTTCTCCTGACCGAAGGCCAGTTCGGCGCCAAGAACCTCGCGATCACCTGGGTTGAAGGAGCGCCCGGCAGCATGCAAGCAGTGCACGGCCATCCGGACAACGAGCAGATTTACGTGATCGTCCGTGGCCGTGGCGTCATGCAGGTCGCTGACGAAATGCAGGAGGTGGGCGAAGGCACGCTCGTCTACATCCCGCCCGGTGCGGCGCATGCAGTCAAAAACACGAGCGACGAGCCGCTCGTGTTCGTCTCGGCGACTTCGCCGCCGTTCGACGCGAAGGAACTGAACGCGTATTTTGCGTACAAGCCCAGTAGCGGCGCCCCGTGACGTCGCTTACTTCTCTTGGCCTTGGAGCTCCTGCGCGATCTGTTGCCAGCCCTCCCGGGCGCTTCGATATTTCGGCGCCCAGCCGGTCTTCCCTTTGAAGTGAGCGTTGGACACGCGCTGCGAGCTCACGAGGTACTTGGCCGGGCCTCCGCCGACGAGACCGAAAAGCCACTTCGGCACGCGCCGCGCCGGCTTTAGCCCGAACGCGTCCGTGACCGCCCGCGCGTAGTCGCGCATCCGCAGGGGCTCATCATCCGTGACGTTATAGACGCCTGCCGACGCTTGCAGGGCAGCCGCCGCAGCCCTAGCGCCGTCGTCCACATGGATAGAGGAGATGAAGTTCGAGCCATCGCCCGGGACGGGAAAAATTCGGCGCCGGGCGAGGCGGACCGTATCCAGCGTCGATTGTGCGTAGGGGGCGTAGAAGCTCGCGTAACGGAGCGCGATGCCCCGGCCGCCCGATTCCGTGAAGCGCCTTGTCTCGCGCTCGGCGTCGAGCGTGCTCTTCAGCAAGTCCGATGAGATGGAGAGCGAGCCGTCCTCGCCGATCCACTCATCGCCGTGCTCGCCGTAGAGGAAAGTGATCGACTCGTAGACGAACGCCTGGGCTCCAGTAGCTAGGGTAGCGTCCACCAGGTGTTTTGAGGCAATACTACGCAGGCGGTCGTTCTCGCGCCAGGCGCCCTTCCAGCGCATTCGCATGATCGGCGGGATCTTCGTCGCGAAATGGAGCACTGCCTCGCTGCCGGCGACCGCCGCCCGCACAGCGTCTGGGTCGAACAGATCGACCGCGACTGGCTCGGCGCCGAGTGACCGCAGGAGATCTGCCTTCTCCGATCCTCGCGCCGTGCCGCGGACCTCGTGGCCGGCTTGGATCAAGACGCGAACGGTTGGGCGGCCTAGTACCCCGGTGGCGCCTGCGAGGAAGACTTTCATACCTTTCCGACAAGGGCCTTCAAGAGCGTCCGCGTCCGGTCCAACGATGCCTGCGCGTCATCGCCTACGGGGAACGCGCCGGCTAGGAAGTCGTTCG
>VBEJ01000229.1 GCA_005882985.1 Chloroflexota bacterium | reverse complement strand
CTGGATCTGCGGCGGCACCTTCTTGCCCTGGCGTTGGCGGAGGATGGCCAGCGCGCGGGTGGCGTTCCAGCGCCAGCGGGCGCCGAACATCGGCGACACGAGGAGCGACTGCTCGACCGACTCCTCCGCCCACTGGGGCTTCACGAGGTCGAACATGTCGGTGAGCGGGAAGCTGTTGTTGGCGCCTATCGAGAGGAGCATGGCATCGTCACTGGCCGCGGCCTGGAGCTCGAAGTCGAAGCCGACGCAGTAGCGCTTGCGGAGCGCGAGGCCCCAGGCGCGGTTGATGCGGCCACCGAACGGCGCGTGGACGACGAGCTGCATGCCGCCGCTTTCGTCGAAGAAGCGCTCGAAGACGACATCCTGCTGCGTGGGGACGAGGCCGATGCCGTCGCGTTCTGCGCGGACGTAGCGGACGACCTGTTCGGCGGCTTCGGCGGGGAGGTTACATTCATGGGCGAGCCAGCGGATGGCGTCGGGTTCGGCCGCCCCACCCGGGTGTCCATCGGCGCGTCGTGTTCCTCCGTTCTGGTTGGCGGGAGGTCCTTCTTCCCACACACCCGCCCGGGAAGGAAAACTGGGGGACACCCCCAGACCCCCGGCCTGTCGGCGCTGGTCTTCGGGACTTCGTGACTCCACTCGATCCTTCGATTCCTCAGGACGAGCGGGGAGGGCCGTTGTGCCAGTCAGGCTGAGTTCTCGTTCTGGGAGCGCGCCGTTGTCGGTCCCTTCAGGTTCGACATGATCCGGAGGCACTTCCGTTGAACAGCCTGACCCCCCGATGTTGGATGGCTGGTCAGTGGACGGAAGGCGTTCGGCAATGTCCTGGCGGAGGCGGGAGACTTCTTCGGAGAGCTCGATGGTGCGAGAGGGGGCTTCGCCGAGCCAGAAAGGGACGCTGGGCGGCTGGCCGTGGGCGTCTTCGACGCGCACGACGCCGGCCTCGATGCGGCGGATGCGCCAGGAGGTTGTGCCGAGAAGGATGATGTCGCCGGCCATGCTCTCGATCGAGAAGTCCTCGTCGAGGGTGCCGACGAAGGTGCCCTCGGGCTCGGCGAGGACACGATAGTCGGCGACTTCCGGGATCGCGCCGCCGCACTGGATGGCGGTCATGCGTGCGCCGCGGCGGCCGCGGATAACGCCGTTGATGCGGTCGCGGTGGAGGTAGGCAGCCGCCTTGCCGGTGCCGACAGGGATGCCCTCGCTGAGCATGTCGACGATCTCGTCGAAGTTGTGTCGGTCGAGTTCCGAGTATGGGGCGGCTTTGCGGAAGAGGTCGAAGACATCGTCCTCACGCCAGGGCTCGCAGGCGGCCTCAGCGACGATCTGCTGGGCGAGGATGTCGAGCGGAGCGACAGGCGGGTAGAGGCGGTCAAGGCGACCGGCCTTGACCGCGCGGACGAGGGCGGCGCACTCGACAAGCTCGTCGCGCGTGGTGGGGAAGAGGCGGCCGTTCGGCGTAAGGCCGAGGGCGTGGCCGGAGCGGCCGACGCGCTGGAGGAAGGTCGTCATGCTGCGCGGGGACTCGAGCTGGCAGACGAGATCTATCGTGCCGATGTCGATACCGAGCTCGAGCGATGCGGTCGCGACCAGCGCCTTCATCTCGCCGGCCTTGAGGCGCTGCTCGAAGTTGAGCCGGCGCTCCTTCGAGAGGCTGCCATGGTGCGCGCCAACGTGCGCCTCACCGATGCGTTCGGCTAGCGCGAAGGCGGCACGTTCCGCCAGACGCCGCGTGTTCACGAAGACCAGCGTCGTGCGGTGCTGCTTAATGAGCTCAGCGAGGCGGTCGTAGGTGTCGCGCCACTGCTCGCCGGAGGCGACGGCCTCGAGGTCAGTTGGCGGGATCTCGATTTGGATTTCGAGGTCGCGTTGGTGGCCGGTGTTGACGATGGTGCAATTGGGCGTGCCATCGCTCGCGACGCGGTCGGCGCCGACGAGGAAGCGGGCTGCGTCTTCGATTGGCTTGATGGTGGCGGAGAGGCCGATGCGCGCCGGGCGGCGTTCGCCCGGACGGGCGCCAGTCTGGGCGCAGATGTGGTCGAGGCGGGTGAGGGAGAGGGTGAGGTGGCTGCCTCGCTTGTCGCGGAGGAGGGCGTGGATTTCGTCGACGATGACGGTCTTGACGGTGCGGAGGATCTCACGGCTGCGCTCGGCCGTGAGCATGAGGTAGAGGGACTCAGGCGTCGTGATGAGAATGTGCGGCGGCTTCTTCACGATCTCCTGGCGCTCGGCCTGGGTAGTGTCGCCCGTCCGGAGGGCCCTCGGATGAGGCGATCGATGGAGACGAGGAAGGCGGCGAGGGTCTTGCCGGAGCCTGTGGGGGCGGAGATCAGTGTGTCACGGCCGGAAGTGATTTCGGGCCAGCCGAGGGCCTGGGCGTCTGTGGCGGCGTGGAACTTGCGCTCGAACCAGGTGCGGATGGCGGGATGGAACAAGGGAAGGGTGTCGTCGGTCATTAGTATGCGAGCGGTGGTTGCTCCGCTCGTTCCACGAGAGCCTCAGGACGAGCGGCACGGGACGTGGTTCGAAGGCGAGAGACGTGCCTTCCGGGCGTCTCTAGGCGATTGTTTGCCGGGCGGCGTGCGAACATATGTGCGGT
>VBEJ01000228.1 GCA_005882985.1 Chloroflexota bacterium | reverse complement strand
AGCAGGTGGACGTGGGTCTCGATCGCCACCTGCTCGCCGGACGCGCTCCGGAAGTGCGTTGGCATACCGGATGCCATGATCATGTGCGGATGAAAGCCGACCAGCACGAGCCGAGCGCCGCCCTTCGCCAGCCGCCATGCCTCGCGGTAAAGCGGCGGCAATTCCGCCAGGTGCTCGTCGACCAGGCACACGGTGACGAGGTCATAGGACGCATCGTCAAGGCCCGTGGCCGCTACGTCGCCTTCGACGAGCTGGCGATAGACGTCCCTCTCACCGGCAATGGCGAGCATCTCCGGCGTGAGATCAACGCCGTCAATCACGGCGACGCCGCGCCGCCGCAGCCAGGCGCCCGTGCGCCCGGTTCCGCAGCCGAGGTCGGCGGCGCGGCTCATTGAGGCCCACGGCACGCTCGTCAGCACCTCGAGCAGTGGAATATCCATAAGTTCAGCGACCGTCGCCTCGTATGTCGGTAGCCACTCGGCGTAGCCGCTGCGCACGTCAACGGTGCGATAGCCGCGCGCGTCGAAATCGCCGAAATCGGGCATGCACTCAGGATGACGGTCGTAGAGCATGCCCGAAAGATATGAGCCCGGGCGAACACCCCGCGCCCACGCTTCGAGGTCGCCCACCTAGGCTGATTGTGCGATGAGCTGCACCTGGAGCGTCGCCTGATCGCTAATCGAAAGAAGACCCTGGAATGTCGGCGGCGTGATGTTGAAGTCGCTGAACTTCACCGTCACCGTCGCCAGCGACGAAATTACGTTGCCCTGGCGGAACGCCTTGACTTCCCACGTAACGGGCTTCGTCACGCCGTGCAGCTGGAGGTTGCCGCTGAGTTGCAGCGTCTGCGCCTGGCCTTCCGCAATCGTTGGGTTATAGCCGCCGGCGTTGGTGATCGTAAACGTGGCCGTCGGGTACCTGGAGGTCTCCAGCGCCTGCTGGACCCGCTGGTCTCTCATAGACTTGTCGCTTGTTAGATTGCGGAGCTGCACTGTGAAGCTCGACGTCTGATCGGCGGCCAGCGCCGTGCCGTCGCCTGTCAGGTACAACGTCCCGCTGACCTCCTTTGTCGCCCCCTTTGCCGTCGAGGGAATGCCGACCGACGCCAGTTCTTCATCGACGAAGTAGGCCGCCTCGGAGAGGTCTGACTTCACCTGGTACGCCACCGCCGCTGAAGGTGCCGGCGCCGTCGTCGCCGTCGAACCGGCGGTCGAGGCCGCGCTCGTCGGCGTTGCCGTCGCGTTAAGTAGGGCGGCAGGAATCTGGGGCGGATCGCTCGCCAGCTCGGCGTTTTCGCGGATCAAGAAGTACCACGCAGCCCCGGCCGTGACGACGCCGACGAGACTCAAGGCCATGACCGCTCCGACAGCGATTACGAGCTTCTTCAAAGGCTGCTTTTCCTTTCAGTGACTCCTTGCCTATCTGCCTCTCAGAATATTAGGCCCGGATTAAAACAAGCTTGACGGACGATTAGAGTCCTCCAACGCTTATCGACTGCGGCTCGCCGGTCTCCCGTGCTGCTCTCAATCGTCGTATCTCCTCGCCCAGGATAGCCGCTATCGCCTGATACGATACGTCGGTATGGAGCAGTCCCGGATCCGCAACTTCTGCATCATCGCGCATATCGACCACGGCAAGAGCACGCTCGCGGACCGGCTGCTCGAGATCACCGGCACTATCCCGCCCCGGCAGATGGCCGAGCAGGTCCTGGACCAGATGGACCTCGAGCGCGAGCGGGGGATCACGATCAAGGCGACGGCAGTGCGGATGGAGTGGGCGCCCCGCCCAACCTCACCCCAGGTGATAGGTGATAGGGGACAGGTGACAGCGGCGCCCGCCGCAGAGCGGCACTCCCTAGCACCTAACACCTCTCACCTAACACCTGAAACGTACGAACTGAACCTGATCGACACGCCCGGGCACGTGGACTTCAC
>VBEJ01000227.1 GCA_005882985.1 Chloroflexota bacterium | reverse complement strand
CGAAGGCCGCCCAATGGACATGGCCCAGGCTCCTGCGCCCGTTCAGCTGGATGATCTTCCTCCTTCGATTGGTCGTCTCTCGGCCGGTCAAGGAACGGGATCGAGGCCGCCGCGGTTGAACGGGTTGCAGCGGACCAAACGCCACACAGTCAGCGCATAGCCCCGGATGACGCCGTGCCGCTCGATCGCCTCGTAGCCGTAGTGCGAGCACGTCGGCTGAAAGCGGCACGCCCCGGGCCAGCCGCCGGAAATATGGCCCTGGTAGAAGCGGATGAGCGCGAGCGATGCGTGCTTCACGCGGGCGTCTCCCCGGCGGGCGCGTCCTCTGTCAGGATGCCGGCTCTGACGAGCAGGTCGACTACCGCTCGGTTCAGTTGCTGGAAGTTGGCGGCGGCCGCGGGCGCCTTGGGGGATACGACGACGTCCCAGCCAAAACGCGTGGGAAGCACGCGTATCGATTCGCGGAGGCGGCGGCGCAGGCGGTTGCGGATAACGGCGCCGCCCAGCCGCTTTGGCGTGACGAACCCGTAGCGGTTGTGTTCGAGCGAGTTGGGGAGCGCCCTTAGCACGAGCAGCTCGTTGTGCCAGGAGCGGCCTCCGCGGAACACAGCGTCGAAGTCCCTCCGGCGGCGCAGCCGAAGCTCTTTGCGCATCGACGTAGGCGAGAGCGCATCGATCGGGCGCGGGCGGCTTAGACCGCGAGCCGCCACCTGCCCTTCAGCATACGACGCTTGAGCACGGCTCGGCCACCCCTTGTGCTGTTGCGGGCCATGAAGCCGTGCCTTCGCAAACGACGGCGCTTCTTGGGTTGATAGGTGCGCTTGGGCAAGAACGGGCCTCCGAATGATGTCTGACATATCGCCCACCGGCGGGCCCCTGCGGCTTGATCGCGGGCTGCGCTCAGGACAGGCCGCGCTAATTGTAGCTTGCGATGGGAGAGAGGGTCAACGAAAGAGGAAGAGGCGAGATCACGACGTACGGGGTACGAAGTACGACGCGTGACTTATGTAACGGCGCGTGGCGGCGCGGGCTCTTATTATCCGGAGCAATGCACTAACGGCCAGGAGGGGGCATGCGAACACAATTGAGAATACTTTTCGCGGGGCTGCTTCTCACGGCGCTGGTACTGGGCGCGGCGTGCGGAGGAGGCGGGGACAAGAACGAGAAGCAGACGTCGGTCAAGCCGGCGGAGGCTGACCTGCTGGTCTCAAACCCCTCGGAGGCGCTGGGCGCCTCGGCAGGCAAGTTCGAGGACGAGGTGGACTCCGTCGAGGGGCAGTTTACCCTCGAGATGAAGGTCGGCGGTGCCAATGTGGGCGCGGACGGCACGTTCGCCTATAAGGCGCCGGACAGCGTCCACATGACGATGAATATGTCGGGTGGCGGTGAGGAGTTGCAGGGCCTTGATCAGCTCGGCCAGTTCGAGGTGCTCATCCTCGGCGACAAGCTGTATGTGAACACGACTTACACGGGCTGGATGTCGGGCTCCATCGATGACTTCTCGGGCGGCGCGGCCTCGCTGAAAGCGCTGCGGGAAGGGCACTCGCCGTTCGACTACCAGTCTCTGGTCGATAGTCTGAACGCCCAGGTCGAGAACCTCGGCGACACGACCGTCTTCGACAAGACGTACACCCATCTGCGCGTCACGACCGACCTGAAGAAGCTGCTCGAGGACGTGGCGGGCTCGTCGTTCGGTGACAACGGCCTGGACCCCACGCTGCTGGGCGTGGACTTCTCCTCGCCGGTAACCGAAGGACGCGAAGCCGTTCGACCAGGCCTTCCGGGGTTCGCTCTTCGGGAACCAGTAACCCCAGGGGCCAGTGGCCGGGCATTCCACCATCGCCTACAATTTGGGCATTGTGTGCTGGTGATGGAGGGAGGGTGACCGATGGCCGATTGCCTGTTCTGCCGGATGGCCGAAGGTGAGGTGCCAACCGACCCGCTGTACGACGACGACCTCGTCTTCTCGATACGCGACATCAACCCGCGAGCGCCGGTGCACTTCATGGTGATCCCGAAGGAGCACATCCCCACCGCTAAAGACGTTCGCGGCGAGCACGGACCTTTGATCACCAGGATGATGACTGCCGCCACGCGGGTTGCCGCGGAAGAAGGCATCGGCGAGAGGGGCTACCGGCTGGCGTTCAACGTTGGCGACGATGCGGGCATGACGATCCCGCACCTACATCTGCACTGCCTGGGCGGGCGGCGGCTCGGCCCCGAGGGGTAGTCCCTGAGCCCTCACCCCTAACCACTCGAGATAATCCCTCGACGTGTTGTGTGCAGAACTGCAACGCGATCACGCTCTCGTCGATTTCGTAAGCTCTCAGGCGTCCACCACCCGTTCGTCCTGAGTAGGTGGAGTGGGGTGGGGCCGGGCGGCGTATCGAAGGACTTCGTACTCAGCCGTGTGGTTCCTGTTCGGAGCTAGACGCGGGGAAACGCGGGTGCCCGCTTCTCGACGAAGGACGCGACGCCCTCCCGGAAGTCGTCCCGTCTGAGGCTCTCGGCCATCAGGCGGTTGGTGTCCTCCATGGCCTCGTGCAGAGGCCTCATAAGGTGCAGGTAGACCTGGCGCTTCATCACCATAATCGAGGTCGGCGACGCGTGAGCCGCCAGGTCCTCGATGTAGCCGCGCGCGGTCGCCAGAAGCTCGTCGCCGGGGACGACCCGGTCGACCAGCCCCAGGCGTTCCGCCTCACGCGCGTCCACTCTTCGAGCGCTCCACAGCAGGTCGAGCGCCTTCGCGGGCCCCACCAGGCGCGGGAGCATCCAGCTAAGGCCGTGCTCGGCGACGAGTCCGCGCTGCGAGAACGATGTTGTGAACACGGCACTCTCCGATGCGAAACGGAGGTCGCACATCGTCGCGATGGCGGTAGACATTCCGGCGCACGGCCCGTTGACCGCCGCGATTACCGGCTTCTTCAGCGACGGTATGAAGCTCCATGTGACGCGGAGCTCCGGGTCCACCTCGCGGTTCCGGCACTGCGCCTCAAGTTGTGCCAGGCTCTGGTCCTGCTCGATGCCCCGCCGCTCCGCGATCTCCGCGAGGCTGCGCATGTCCGCGCCGGCGCTGAACGCCCTGCCGGCGCCCGTCAGGATGATGCCAACGACGCGCTCGTCGCGCTCCGCCGCGATCATCGCGTGCTTGAGCTCGACCTGTGTCCTCGCCGTCAGGGCGTTGAGCCGCTCCGGCCGGTTGATCGTGATTGTCGCGACCGGGTCTTCAACCACATAGATAATCTCTTCGTACATTGCTGCGCTCCTACTCGTTTCGTGTGTCGCATTGTACAGGACGGAAGCGAGTCCCGAACGACTTAAACAGCGGCTGCCTGACGCGGGAACCAAATAAGCGCGCTTTCCGTCTTAGCGGTATCGAGAGATATCGAAGGAGGGCGCCATGAGACTACTCATCACTACGGTTCCGATTCTCGCCGCAGTCGTGGCGGCAGCCGTGCTCCACGACTCCGGCTCGGCGGAGGCGTGCGCGGGGCTAATCGGCTCCAACGGCGCGGTGAACCTCGGACGGACGACGACGCTCGCTGCCTATCACGACGGCGTCGAGCACTACGTGACGGCGTTCCAGTTCCAGGGCGGCGGCGGCGAGTTCGGAACGCTGATCCCGCTGCCCGGCGTCCCGACAAACGTCGAGCGCGGCGGCGGGTGGACGCTCCAGCGCCTTCAGCTCGAGACCTCGATTGTGCCGCTCTCCGATTCTGCTGGCAGAGCAAGTGCGGCCGGCGGCGGTGCTTCTGAAATCCTGAAGACACGCATCGATGCGCTGGACATCACCGTGCTCGAGGGCGGCGGACCGGACGTGGCTGTCTGGGCGGAGGAGCACGGGTTCCGCCTCTCGCCGGACGCGCCTGAGGTGCTCGATTTCTACGCCGCTCGCAGCCCGATCTTCCTCGCGGCGGTCTTCGACGGCGCGGCGGCGGCCGAGCGCGGCCAGCAGATCGGCGACGGGACGCCGGTGCACATCACGATCCCGACGTCGAACCCTTGGGTGCCGCTGCGCATCCTCGGACTCGGCAAGCAGGCGGAGGACCGCATCGATGCGGATGTGTTTCTCCTCACCGACGACAAGCCGGCGCTGCTACCGCAGCCGGGCGCGAAGATGGCCCTGGCGTACAGCCAGGAGGCCTCGCAGACGCTCCTGACCGACCTGCGCTCGGACCAGAACAGCGCCTGGGTGCCGCAATCGGCCTGGCTGACGAAGCTCGCGATAAACAGCCCGACGAGCGATCTTAAGTTCGACCTCGCAGTCGATACGAGCGGCAAGAACAAGCCCTCGCAGGTCGCGGCGGGGCTCGTGGCGCTGCCGCGGACGGGCGGGCCGTTCGCGGGAGACGCTTCCGACGGCTCGATGGGTTGGGCGCTCGGGGCGGTGGCTGCCGTCGCGATCGCCGCGGTCTTCGTCGGGCGGCGGGCGAGAGGTGCGTCATGAGCAAGCCTATTGCGCTGCTGTTCGTGGCG
>VBEJ01000175.1 GCA_005882985.1 Chloroflexota bacterium | reverse complement strand
GCACGATTATCGAAGACCACCCGACGATCGGGATTTCCATCCTGAGCGCGGTTGAGCTGCCCGAGGAGGTCGTGCGGTTCGTGCAAGACCACCACGAGCGGCTCGATGGCAGCGGCTACCCGCGCGGTCTGCGCGAAGACGAGGTCTCGATCCAGGCGCGCATCGCTGCGGTTGCCGACATGTACGATGCGGTGACGAGCGAGCGGCCGTACCGGAGCCCGATGACCCCGGGTGAGGCGGTGGACCTTCTGCGTTCGGAGAGCGGGCGTTTTCTCGACCCGCGGGTGGTAGTCGCGATAGCCGCGGTGGTGGACGAGTGGGAAGAACGCCGAAAGCTCGAGCCAGCGCTGCGGGGCTTCAAGCTGCCCGACCTGGACCTGCCCAAGGTCACCGTGTAAGCGAGCCCTGAGCGATGCGGCGACCCACCTCGTCTTTGGTCACCATCGCCCTGGTTGTGGCGTTGTCTGTGTTCCTGGCCTTCATTGCGTCCAGCCTGGCATTGGCGCGGCCTCAGACCGGCACGCTGAAGGCGAGCCTGAAGTCCGGGCTGTTCGCCGACTATTCGGCTGATCCGCGCGGGATCCACCTGGCGCCGCTGAGTGAGAAGTTGATCGAAGCGTCGCAGCGGGACTCGCGCAACCTGGAGCGGCGAGGCGGCAATGGTGCGCTGGAGCTGGTCGACATTTTCCGGGTGAACGGCAATGGGCCGCCGACTGTAACACCGCCGCCTTCCCCGACGCTCAGCGTGACGCCCCCTGCGAGCGCCGAAACGCCACCGCCCGCCCCGACCTTCGGCCCGGCTGCGACGCCGGGGCCTGCACCTGTGCCGCAAGAAACGCCTGCTTCGACGCCAGCAATCACCGCGCTGGCGACACCCGCGGCGACTGCGCCTCCTGCGCCGGCGCCAACGCCAACCACGCCGCCAACACCTACGCCGACACCCACACCAATTCCCACGCAGACATCGACCGCTACCGCGCCCGCGACGGCTACGCCTACTGCGGCGCCAACGGCGACAAGTACGCCGCTGCCTACCGCCACACCGACGGCGACACCCACAAGCACGGCGACCGCATCGCCAACGGCAACGGCATCGCCAACTGCAACCGCCACATCCACGGCGACGACAACCGCGACACCGACTGCGACCGCGAGCGCCTCGGCCTCTCCGACAGCTAGCGCGACGGCTAGTCCAACGGCGTCCCCGACAGCCTCGCCAACGGCCTCACCCACGGCTAGCCCGACAGCCTCACCGACGGCTAGTCCAACGGCGTCCCCGACTGCTTCTCCGACGGCCTCGCCAACGGCCTCGCCAACGGCCTCACCGACCGCTAGTCCAACCGCGTCCCCAACAGCCTCACCGACGGCCTCTCCAACGGCCTCACCGACGGCCTCGCCAACGGCCTCACCGACCGCTAGCGCGACGGCCTCTCCAACGGCCTCACCGACTGCCTCACCGACGGCAACGCCAACGGCTAGTCCATCGGCGTCCCCCACGGTCTCTCCGACAGCCTCACCGACGGCCTCACCGACCGCTAGCGCGACGGCCTCTCCGACGGCTACTCCGACGGCAACGCCAACAGCTACGCCTACCCAAACGGCCACGGCCACCGCCACGGGTACCGCGACGGCGACGGCAACGCCGCCCGGAGCTGTTACGGCTTCCTTCGATTCAGCCGGCGATAGCTACGTGGACTCTACCTCGCCGACCCAGAACTTCGGCACCGCAACCTTCATGCGCGTCAGCAACACGGATCGCTCGCTGTTGGAATTCGACCTCTCGAGCATTCCGACCGGGTCGACGGTGAGCAGCGCCCAACTGCGCCTCTGCTTCACTTCGATTTTGCCGCTGGCGATAGGCCGCACCCATCAGCTGGTGAGAGTAACCGGCGCCTGGACGGAGGGGACGGTCACCTGGAACAACCAGCCAGCGGGCAGCGCAGGAGCGCCGGTCACCTATGCGGTGCCCGCTGTTGCCCTCAGCTGTCTGTCCCTCGATGTAACGTCTGGAGTGCAGACGTGGGTAGATGGAGCAGCGAACGAGGGCTGGCGGATCACAGACCAGGCCGAGGCATCGGCCCCGCAGGTTGAGTACGCGACCCGCGAAGAGCCGGCGACGGGGCAGCGGCCTCAGTTGAGCATAACTTATGTCGCAGCGACCCCCACGGCTACCGCAACAGCGACGGCAACACCCACCGCTACGGCTACGTCGACGACGACGGCAACCGCAACCGCAACTGCCACGCCAACGCCGACAGCGACGGCAACAGCAACCGTTACGGCAACACCCTCGCCTACGCCTACGCCAACCCCAACCGGGACGCCGACAGCTACGCCAACGGCTACAGCAACGGCCACGCCGACCGCAACACCGACCGCAACACCGACGCGAACTCCAACACCTACCCCCAGCGCGACACCCACTCCAACGGCAACGCCAGGCGGCGGGGGAACCGTAACCTTCGGCGCGAATGCCGATACCTGGGTGGGGTCTGCCCAGCCGACGGTTAACCACGGCACAGAGGTGACCATGTTGGTTGGGTCTCAGGAGCGCTCCTTCATCAGTTTCGATGTCTCTAGCATTCCGGCATCCGCGACCGTTACCTCCGCCACGTTACGGCTTTGCAGGACCAACGGGTCCGGGGGCGCGCGCACTCATGAGCTACGTCCCGCCCAGTCTGCCTGGACGGAGTCCGGCCTCACCTGGAACACGCAGCCTTCTCTCGCGCCATCGGGCAGCGCCACGATATCCGTCCCCTCATCGTCGGGGTGC
>VBEJ01000174.1 GCA_005882985.1 Chloroflexota bacterium | reverse complement strand
CTTCGCAGCGGCAGCTGCAGGGGCTTCTCTACCCTGCACAATAAAGAAGCCGACCGTCTTGCGCGGTCGACTTTCGCCCCAAGTTGGCCGGCGGTAGGTATTCCCGCTTCTACTCCACCCTGCCTAAGGACGCATGAATTATATGTGGTCTAGAAATACCGTCAACCCCCAGATTTAAGTAGATGGAATTCTCTGGAAATGCCAAAGACGAAATTCATCTCCGCGTATTGAGCGATGGCGTTTGACCCGCACTCGGCCGGAACCTGGCCTGCGACTTCGAAGCCGTCTTTAAAACATGTGTACTTGGCGTGCAGGAGGCTAGAGCGCTCCCGACCCCAAGCGTGGCCCACGCCAGCCGCTCCCGTTGCGTCGTGCCGGGACCAGGCTCCTCGCCGTATGGCCTAGCGCAGAGTAAGCAGGCGTCGCCAAAGCCGTCGACAACGGCGCCTCCGCAGTCCGGGCGCTGGTGAACCTGCAGCGGCTTTCTTTGTAACCGTTCACGCCCCAGGCGCGGACTAAGGCGATAGCTTTGAGATCAGCGGAGAATCTTGTTCGCGATGGCCGTTGTTCCTTGCCGAACGCGACGAGACGGGCCATTGAATCAGGCACCGCCCAGCATAGATAATTCGGGGTTTTTCGCTCGGTTCCCCGTTCGTAGCCGTACTGCGCTAACGCCGGAATAATCCAGAGTTAGTCGTGCTGCGACAGGTCTCCTGCACCTGGTGCAGGAAATGCCCAGGCGTTACGAGAAAGCGTGCGTCGGGATTCACTCACTCACCTTCAGCACCGCCGTCATCCCCTTGTCGCGGTGGAACCGGGCAGTACACCTTGAACTCCCCCGCCTTCTTCAGCGGCAGCGAGAACTCCTGCGTGTCCGACGGCGGGAACTCCCGGTCCACCCCCAGCGCGTCGATCGTCAGCGTATGCGTCTGCTGCCCCTCGTTGAACGCCACCACCGCCGGCTGACTGCCCGCTAGCGGTCTAAGGGTCACGAAGGTCAGCCGGGGAACGAGGGAGCCTAAGTAACCAACGCAGCCCTCCTTCCCCGCCCTCCGAAATTTCTTGACTACGCCTGCGCTTCCTGTAGCGGAGTCTTCAGACGCACAGGTTCTGACCTTCGCGCTGCACCGTGTTGGAATCGCTGTTGCCCGCTTGGTCCCTGGCGCGGACGACGAAGTAGAAGTGCTTATCAGTACTGAGCGGCGGTGTTGCGAAGGAGGTGGCGCCGGCAGGCGTGGTGTAGGTCGGAGCTGAGAAGTCCTCACCTCCGGAAGTCTCGGCCTGGTAAACGTCGTAGACGATCCTTCTAGAGGGCGAGACGTTGTCAGTAGCAGGGTCCCAGCTCAGGTTGTAGCTCGTAGTCCTTCCGCCTCCGACCGGTCCTGGAATGCAGGTGGTGGCGGACTTGAGACCGGCGAAGCTCGGCGGAGTATTGTCCACGCGCTTCGCTTCGGCAGGCGAGCTGATGACCAACCAAAAAGCGGCTGCCAGCAACAGCGACAGACTTAGCGCTCTTACAGACCGGAATCATTGAGACTTCGATACCAATCTGGAAAGTCTCATGGCACCTCCGAGCTCAACATCGTTAGTCAGCACGAAGAATAACAGCCGCCAGGGGAGAGCGCCTCACAGCTCGGGCGGGCCTTAGCGCGTGAACACCTTTGGAAGTTGGGCAGTGTCTCTAGACGTCCTCCCGCTCCCCCTGGCAGACTGTTGACCCGTCCGAACTACCCGCCGCAACAACACTAGAACAGAAGCACATTAAAGCTGCGAAACAGACCACGGTCGCCAGGGTTACAGGGACATAACAACTGCACGGGCGCGGTGCTAAAATCTGCTCGTGAAGCGGGCAAGCTTCGCGCAATTGAGCGCCGTGGCTCTCGCGCTGGTACTTGTCTTCGCCGCGGGCGGCTACGGCATCACGCGAGGATTCCGCAGCAGCGGCACATCCACCTGTGTCATTTCGAATGGCTTCGATATCTTGCAGTACGAGGTCCCCCAGGGAGAGTCACGAAAGACATTCAGAACAGGCGGCTATGAATGGCCTCCATTGACTCCGCATGCGGTGCCCAAGACATGGGGGCAACTCCAATATTGCCCATGACGTACGTGACGAATGAATAATGTCGTGCGGCGTGCCCAAATCGTCATTTTTTGCATCGCCAACTGACCACCGGTAGCCCTGAGGTTACTCACTCACCTTCAGCGTCGCCGTCACCCCTTTTCCCGGTGGAACCGGCAGTACACCTTGAACTCCCCAGTCTTCTTCAGCGCCAGCGGGAACTCCTGCGTGTCCGACGGCGCAAACTCCCGGTCCACACCCAGCGCATCGATCGTCAGCGTGTGCATCTGCTGACCCTCACTGAACGCCGTCGCCGCCAGCGTCTCGCCGGCCTTGCCCGTTATCTCCTTCGGCTCGATATAGAAATCGTCCAGCTCTATCAGTTGGCTCTCAGGCGCGGCCGGAGTACTCCCCACCGTCCCCAAAGCCGTCGACGGACCGTGGACCTCAGGGCTCTTCAGAGACATGAGATGTGTTAAGCCTGCCTCCCCCTCGCCGGGACACTCTCACACCAGCTAAACTGACAACTGATAGCGACTAACTGACAACCTTCACTAGGGTGAGACCACAATATACATACAGTATGTATATAAAATGCCCATTTTTACCAAACGAATTTAATCGGTCAAGTACCGCCCGCACTCCCGGCCAACCGTACTCCCTTCTCCCGCGCACGGGAGACCTGTCCGCCTTAGGAGGAGGGGCCGGGGGTGAGGCATCCACGACAGCCGCTTGACAACTCCCGGCCAACGCCCTATATAAGCCCCAACGAAGCCGTTCCGAGGGCTTAAGAAAGGGGCATCCTATGCGTCGTCTGGTCCACGCCGGACTGTTCCTCGTCGCCGTCTCCTTCGCCTTCCTCGCCACGTCAAGGCAGTCCACCGCCAACCACGTCGATCCCATCCTCTTCGTCCACGGCTACACGAGCGACGCCAGCGCCTGGAACACGATGATCTCCCGCTTCCAGGCCGACGGCTGGGAGTCCAACCGCCTCTTCGCTTACACCTTCAGCAGCACGAAGTCGAACGCCTCGATCGCCCAGGACGTCAAGGCCCGCGTCGACCAGATCCGCGCTACCACCGGCGCCACAAAGGTCGACATCATCACCCACTCCATGGGCGGCCTATCCAGCCGTTACTACCTCGAAAACCTCGGCGGCCAGGCCAACGTCGACGACTGGGTCTCCCTCGGCGGCCCCAACCACGGCACCACCTGGGCCTACGGTTGCTTCTTCTTCTCGCCCTGCAACCAGATGATCCCCGGCTCGAGTTTCCTCAACGGGCTCAACTCCGGCGTCGAGACCCCCGGCGCCGTCAACTACGGCACCTGGTGGTCCCCCTGCGACGAGCTGATTAACCCCGATACCAGCGTCATCCTCAGCGGCGCCAGCAACACGCAGACGTCGTGCATGGGCCACTCA
>VBEJ01000043.1 GCA_005882985.1 Chloroflexota bacterium | reverse complement strand
CTCCACCAGTTCGCGCGACACGCCTTCCGACCAGTAGCTGCGAGTTAGAAACGCGTGGATGCGCTTCAGGTCGAGCTTCCTGCGGTCGCAGCTTACAAGGGTGTCGCCCTCCCGCGCTTCATAGACCATGGCGAGCGATTACCCGGCTCGCGGCCCGATCGTCGCTTGGTATCCCTCGAAGTTCCGCACCGTCTCGCCCAACGAGTCTCCTCCGAACTTCTCCAGCATCGCGCGAGCTAGTACGAAAGCCACCATAGCCTCGCCGATCACCCCCGCAGCGGGCACCGTGCAGACGTCCGAGCGCTCGTAGTGCGCCTGAATCTCTTCTGCGGTGTGCAGGTCAACCGACGGCAGCGGCTTCGAGAGCGTTGAAATCGGCTTCAGCGCGCCTCTGACAGTCACCGGCTCACCGTTCGTCATGCCTCCCTCGAGGCCGCCCGCCCGGTTGGAGGCCCGCCGCCAGGGCCGCCCCTCCCACTGTTGTGGCGGTAGGATCACGTCATGCGCCTCGGACCCTGGGCCTGCCGCCACCGTGAACCCGCCGCCGATCTCGACGCCCTTTACGGCGTGGATGCTCATGACCGCTTGCGCCAGCTGCCCATCGAGCTTACGGTCCCACATCACGTGCGAACCAAGTCCGATCGGCACACCGGTCGCCACCATCTCGAAGACGCCTCCCAGCGTGTCGCCCGCTTCCCGCGCCTCATCGATCGCTCGCACCATTCGATCACCGGCTTCCGCATCAGCGCAGCGCACCGGCGACTCTTCCACCGATGTCCAATCGTTATCCTCGTCCACCTGCGCGCAGACATCCCCAATCGACACAGTATGTGAGTGGACTTCGATGCGGAATTCCTCGAGGAACCGGCGGCAGACGGCCCCAACCGCTACGCGCGCTGCCGTCTCCCGCGCCGACGCCCGCTCGAGCACGTTGCGCGCATCATCGAAGCCGTACTTCATCGTGCCCGCCAGGTCCGCGTGTCCCGGACGCAGGCGCGTCACCTTCTTCGGCTCGCCCTCGTAGGGGCCGACCTGCATGACTTCCTGCCAGTCCTCCCAGACCCGGTTCTCAATCAGCATGGCGACCGGCCCACCAAGCGTCAGTCCGTGGCGCACCCCGCCCACGAGCTCGGCGCGGTCCTGTTCCAGTTGCTGTCGTTTCGACCGCCCATAGCCACCCTGCCGCCGCCGCAGGTCCCGCGCGATGTAGTCTTCGGTCAGTGGCAGTCCCGCCGGAATGCCCTCCAATAATGCGACGAGCGCCTTGCCGTGGGACTCGCCGGCGGTGAGGAAGCGCAGATCCGTCATCGCTTGGAAGGCGGCGCCGGTGTCCCCACATGCTCGGCTTCGGTACGCTTGGGGGCTTCTACTTGGATCGGTAACGGCTGGCCGAGGTCATCCATTCGATAGCGCCCACTCAGCGCCTCCACGATCTGCGCCGGCGTCCATTCTTCCCAGTCGATTTGTCGCGCATTCTCCCTCGTCGCTGTCGTGGAGAGAATGCAGACGCGCTCAGTGGCGCGGTCGGCTTCTCTCATCGTCATGTACACATCGATCTGCACCCGCCCCGGCTTGTAGTGAGACAGTTCGTAGAGCAGCATGTCGAGCCCCTTCACCGTCACCGCCATCGCCTCGTGCAGGGGGTTCGCCGTCTCCACCCACCGGCCATTTAGCAACCGGAAATCGCCCTCCGCCTGACAGGAGACCCTCACGACCTCGGCATCTACCTCGACTATCTGCATGCTCTGAATCCCGCGCCAGACCTCTGCCGGCACCTCCTTCGGTCGTTTCATCGACCGCCACGCGCCCAGCGAATCTTCTACGATGTCCCTGATGACCTTCACATCCCCCTCGGCCGCCGCCTTCCGCCAGGCGAGCGCCGCGCGCGTTCCCTGCACGACGATGTACGTCACGATCAGAAACATGATGAAAAGGCCGAGTACCGCCCACTCCACGCTACTTCCTCCCCCTCGCGGCGCCTGCCTCAACCGCCGAGCGCGCTGCCTCGAACATTACGTCGACTGGCGCCTTCTGCCCCGTCCACAGCTCGAACGATGCCGCCCCCTGGTACACGAGCATCGGTAAGCCACCAAGGACATTCGCGCCCGCCCGCTTTCCAGCAGCTATTAGAGATGTCTCAGGGGGGTCGTAGATCAAGTCGAACACGAAATGACGCTTCTCAATCAACTCTAATGGAAGCGGCGACTCATTCGAGTCACCCGAGGCGACCGGGGTACAGTTTATCAAGAGATCGCAATGCGTCATGGCGAATTCCCACGACCGGTGATCGTCGGGCATTGCTCCAACGGGTGTCTTCGATCCACCACGCCGAAAATCTTCAGCGAGCGAAACAGCACGCGAAAGGGTCCGGTTGATAACGGTTATCGAAGCAGCGCCGGCCTCCAGCAAGCTGGCGACTGCCGCTCTCGCCGCCCCGCCCGCACCAGCCACCACGGCGCGCTTGCCTTTGGGATCGAACCCGCCGTCTTTTCGCAATGCTCTCGTCAGTCCTGACACATCGGTGTTGTATCCAACCAGCCGTCCCTCGCGGTTCACGATCGTGTTTACTGCCCCAATTTTTGCTGCGCGCTCGTCAACCTCTTCCAACATCGCCATCACGGCCTCTTTGTGCGGGATAGTTACATTCGCGCCGAGAACCGTCGGAGAACGCAATGTAGTTACGCGCGTCTGCAAGCCGTCCGCCGGCGTTGGCCATGCCTCATAAACGATGTCCAGCCGTAGATGATCGAGCGCAGCCTGCTGGAACACCGGCGACAGAGACCGCTTGAGCGGGTAGCCGATTACCCCTAGGTACTTCAGCACGTCACGCCCGCGCTGCTCACGGAGGCGTTCCGATGTCGCCGCCATAACGCTGTACATTCTCCAGATGCTCCTGGAACGTCTCCGCGAAGGCATGCGATCCGTCCGGCTTGGCCACGAAGAACTGATAGTTCGTGTCCGCTGGATTCACGACTGCTTTGATCGAGTCGAGTCCCGGGCTGCAGATCGGGCCCGGCGGCAGCCCGCTCTCGATCCGCGTGTTGTAGGGCGAATCGATGTCGAGGTCTTGTCGCGTTAGCTCCTTCTTCCAATACCCGTATTGGCGGACACTCGCTGGGTCGCTGGCGACCGCATACTGAACAGTCGGGTCGGCTTCAAGCGCGATCCCCAGGCGCAGCCGCTTCAGGAACACCTGCGCCATAATCGGCCGCTCCTCCGGTACCACAGCCTCTCGCTCGATGATCGAGGCAATTGTCACGACCTCGTGCAGGCTCAGGCCTTCGGCTGCAGCCTTCTCCTCCACCGGCGCGGGAATGTTATCCGCGAAGGCCTGGAGCATTCGCTGCACGACATCTCGCCCTGTGTCACGTTTCCTGATCGCGTACTTCGCCGGGAACAGGTATCCATCCAGCCGCTCGTTGACTTTGAGGTTCTCCAGGAACGAGAACTGATATTCGCCCCGGCGCGCCGCAGCTAGAAACTCCGTCCGGTCGATCCCCTGCGCGGCGACGAGGTCCGCGATCTCTTCCACCCGCAACCCTTCAACGACGGTCACTGATTTGCTCGAAACTATGCCGTTGCGTATCCGGTAGACGGCATCCAGCTCCGGCGTTTCCCGCGCGAACTCGTATTCGCCTGACTGGAGCAGCCGGTCATAACCAAGGAAGGAGACCAGTACACGGAACTGCGCAGCCGAACCGATCACACCACGGGCCTTTAGACTATCGGCGATTTGTTCGCTACTTGTCCCGGCATCTACCGTGACCGTCACTGGCTCACCCTGCGGGCTGGCCGCCGCATGGTACACCCCAACGTCATCGACATCATTCGCCGGCCCTGCAACGACGAGCCACGTTGCGGCGGCCGCGAAGACGAGCGCCAGCGCCGTGGCGGCAACGAACCTCATGCGCCGGCCGATCGCCTGCTGTCGAGGAACGCTTGAAGCATGATCGCCGCTGCGATCGCATCCCGCTTTCCCTTGTCGCCTTCCGAGCGCCGGCCTCGACGGTTTCGCGGAGGTCCGCTGCGTCTTGCCTGGAGGGTCGTCAATCGTTCGTCCCAAGTCTCCACCGGAATCGCCATCCGCCGCCGTAACTCATCTACGACTTGCAGAGCTTGCTGTGCCTGCGGCCCAACCGCGCCGGTCATCGAAAGCGGCAGCCCGATGACGACTTCATCGGCCTCTTGCTCCTCCAGCAGCCGTAGTATCGATGCGACGGGATCATTTCCCCCCGCCACCGCCGTTAGCGGGACCGCTACTTGCGTCCGGTCGTCCGCCGCCGCCACGCCGATACGTTTCTCTCCCAGATCGAGACCTATAATCCGCATTCGGCGCTCAGGCGTTTTGCGGCCCGTTGCCGGAAAGCATCTCCCGCACCGCCTCCGGGACGATCGCCAGCGCCTCCTCGATCTTCGACGCGTCCTTCCCTCCGCCCTGCGCCATTTCCGGCCTTCCGCCGCCACCACCCCCGGCCACAGCGGCGACTCGCTTCAGTATCTCGCCTGCGTTCGGGCCCTTCGGAATCACGTCCCGGCTCACGATTGCCACAAACTGCGGCCGCCCCTCGATCACGCTCCCCAGCACAGCCACGCCCGACGGCATTGTCTTCCGCACCGCATCGGCGGAGTATCGCAGGGCATCGACGCTCGGCAGGTCCATTTGCGACGCCAGCACCTTCACGCCGTCGACGTCCACCGCGCCCGCAACGACCTCTTCCATTTTGGAGGCCGACGAGAGCGAGCGCTGCAATCTCTCGATCTGCTTCCGTTGAGACTCCCGCTCCGCCGTCCACGCCTCAAGACGGAGGATCAAGCCTTCTCTTGGCGCTCCCAGCCTCCGCGATATCTCCTCCATATCTACCTTCAGGGCCCGCACGTACTCCTCCGCGCCCCTTCCGGAAAGCGCCTCAATCCGCCGCATTCCCGCTCCGATCGAAGACTCGCCCGTAATGAGAACGAGACCCACATCCCCCGTCCGCTCGCAGTGAGTGCCTCCGCAAAGCTCAGCTGAGAAGCGGGGCACGACCGTGTTTACCTCAACCACCCGCACTTCTTCGCCGTACTTCTCACCGAAGAACGCCAGCACACCTTCGGACATCGCCTCATCGAACGACGTCAGCCGCGTGTGCACAGGCAGGTTCTCGCGGACCTTCTTGTTGACCAGCCGCTCGACCTCCGTGAGCTGCTCGGCAGTCACCGGCTCCGTGTGCGTAAAGTCGAAGCGCAGACGGTCCGGCGCCACGAGCGACCCCGCCTGCTTGACATGCGTGCCCAGGACTTTCCGCAGCGCCGCGTGCAGCAGGTGCGTCGTGGTGTGGTTTCGCATCGTATCCGCCCGGTGCCTTGCGTCCACGCGCGCCGTCACCTCATCCCCGATCGCAATCCGCCCTTCGACGACACGCCCGCGGTGCACAATCAGTCGCTCGGCCGCGCGCTGTGTTTCTTCGACAAGCATCCGCCCGTTCCGCCCGATGATCTCTCCGCGGTCGCCCACTTGCCCGCCGCCCTCGGGATAGAACGGCGTCTCGGCGAGCAGAACTTCCACACTCGCGCCTTCGGCCACTTCCGACAGGGGCTCCCTGGTCGCGCCTTCGTCCCTCGCCGCTCGTCCGGAGGTGTCGAAGGAACGAGCGGCGAGCAGCGCTCCGATCTCGCTAAGCGCCTCTAAGGTTTCGTACCCTAGGAATCGGCTCGCTTCCACCCCCAACGAGGCATAGAGCGCATCCGCCGCCATCGCGCCCGCACCACTCGCACCTGCCCGTGCCCGCTCCCTCTGTCGCGCCATCTCGGCTTTGAACCCCGCCTCATCCACAGCCAGTCCCCGTTCAGCCGCAATCTCTCTCGTCAGCTCGATCGGAAACCCGTATGTGTCGTGCAGCAGGAAGGCATCGGCGCCCAAGATTTCCTTGCCTGCTCCCTCTTTCCCGGTCAGGCTTTCCAGCATCTCCAGCCCGCGGCTCAGCGTCTCATCGAACCGCTGCTCCTCGGGTCCCACGATCTGCTGCACGAACGCGCGCGTCCGCTCCAGTTCGGGGTACGAGGCCGCCATCGTCTCGACAACCGCGTCCGCTAACGTCCGCATCATTGGCTCCTCGATCCCCAGTTGCCGTCGTCCGAAGTAAATTGCCCGCCGCAGCATCCGGCGCACGACGTAACCCCGCTCTTCGTTCGAAGGCAATACGGGTGTCCGCTCGTCGCCGATAAGAAACGTGACCGCCCGCGAGTGCTCGGCCACGATCCGTATCGCCCGGTCTGTCTTCTCATCCTCGCCGTACCGTTTGCCCGAAAGCCGTTCGATCCGCCGGATGATCGGCGCGAAGAGCTCGGTATCGTACGGTGAGGCCAACCGGTTCTTGTCCCAGCTGTCACTTTCGAATAGCAGCACCGTGGCGACGCGCTCGAGGCCGGATCCAGTGTCGATGTTCTTTGAAGGCAGCGGCGTGCGTTTCTCGCCGTCGCAGTAGTACGACATGAACACCAGGTTCCAAATCTCGAGGAATCGCCCGCACTCGTGGGACGGCTCGCAGGCCGGCCCGCAGCCGAACTGCTCGCCAAAGTCGTAGTAGATCTCAGAACACGGCCCGCACGGCCCCATATCTCCCGAGAACCAGTAGTTCTCGTCCTCCCCGTAGCGCCTGATCCGTTCTTCGGGCACGCCCACATTGCGCCACAACTCGTAAGCCTCGTCGTCGTCGTCATAGACTGAAGCCCATAGCCGCTCTTCCGGAAGCTTCAGCACCTCGGTTACGAACTCCCACGCCCAGGGCACCATCTCCTCTTTGAAGTAGTCCCCAATCGAGAAGTTCCCCAGCATTTCGAAGAACGTCATGTGCTTCGTATCCCCAACGGACTCAACATCCGTAGTCCGGAAGCACCTCTGCACGCTGGTCAGCCGCGCGTGCGGCGGCTTCGCTTGGCCCATAAAGTATGGCTTGAACTGCACCATCCCGGCGCTCGTGAACAGCAGAGTCGGATCGCCAGGCGGCACAACCGGCGCGCCGGGCACGCGGCGATGCCCGCGCTCCTCGTAAAAGCGCAGAAACTCTTCTCTCAATTCGTGCGTATCCATGCGAATCGATTATATCTTGGCTTTTGCACTCAAGTAGGCGACCCTAAGTCTCCTGAGTCCTGCCTTCTTGCTCCTTCTCTCCTTGACAGTCTTCCGAAATCACCCCTACCATATCCACAAAGCTGGGACTTGAATCGAGCAAACGCTCCTTGGGCACCGAAGAACCTCCAGATACTTTCGAAGCCGCGAATCTGCGGCTTCCGCCCGGCTCTCCGCTAACGACGCCCCGCTGCTCCGCGTCTTCCTTGATGTCAATCAACAACTGATTCCCATGATGAAAAGAATGCCGGTGACTCCTCGGCGCTACTTACCTTCTGGTCAGCGACTTGGCGCTTTGGGCGGTTCGCGGGCCCGCCGATGACAAGAAACCCCAAACAACCACCAACCCCCCGCTCTGCCGTTCGTGAGGTCGCGCAGACCACGGGCTCCACGATCATTGACCTGAAAAGCACTTACATCGATCCCGATGTCGAAGTCGGCCCGGGCACCGTCATCTATCCGAACACGACCATTCTCGGCCGTACGACGATCGGTGCCCGCTGCCGCATCGGCCCAAACGCCGTGATATCGGACAGCCGCATTGAGGACGAAGTGACCGTCTTCGCCTCCGTCGTCGAAGGAGCCACTATCGAACGCGGGGCCGATGTTGGCCCCTTCAGCCATCTCCGCCCCGGAGCACACCTTGAGCCCGGCGTCCATATTGGCAACTTCGTCGAGGTAAAGGCCTCTCGCATCGGTGCAGGCAGCCGCGCCGGCCACTTCAGCTACATCGGCGACGCGCACGTCGGTGCGGACGTGAATATAGGGGCGGGTACGGTGACCTGCAACTACGACGGCGAGAACAAAAACGAGACCGTGATCGAGGACGGGGCGTTCATCGGCAGCGACACGATGCTCGTCGCTCCCGTGCGTGTTGGCCGCAAAGCCGCCACTGGCGCCGGCTCTGTCGTTACCAAGGACGTGCCGGATGGCGCCAAAGTTGCCGGTGTCCCCGCTCGACGGACAACGCCCGCTTCTAATACCAGGAAGACGCGCAACTCATCGCCCGGTAAACCGTCCGCTAAGAGGGTCAAGAGGAAACGTGGATAGCGATACCGTTCTCGCGCTGCTCTTCCTCACAGCCGGGATCATCGTCTTCATCCTCGTCGTCGCCGCTGAGGCGGGGGTCATCGCCGGCATGCGCGAGCGAGCGATGCGTGAGCCGGCCGAATCGCGCGTCGAGGCGCTCCGCCGCTTTTACCACGAGCGTCAACTCACCCTGTCCTCCCTCACGCTCGCCCGTAACCTCGCCCTGGTCGGCGTCACGGCCATCGTCGTCTTCCTCGTCCTGCGCGAGTGGAGCGATAGCTGGCTCGCCCTAGCGATTACGACAATCGCCGTCGCGGCCGCCTTTCTCCTCCTCCAGGCGTTTCCGCGTGCGCTCGTCACCCAGGATCCGAGCGGTTCACAAAGGGCCCTCGCTCCCATCGTCAACTTCATCCGCGTGGCCTTCCGCCTGCCCGTCCTTATCCTGGACGCCCCGATGGGAGCCGTCCTGCGCACCTGGCAGCGCCGACAGGCCGCGATTGCCGGTGGCGCTGAGGAGCTCATCCTGCTCATCGAGATGGAGCAGGCCAGCGCCTCGCTCCACGAGGACGAGCGCCAGATGATCCGCGGCGTAATTGAACTTGAGTTCACCAGCGTTCGGGAAGTGATGGTCCCGCGTACCGATATCGTAGCGGTCGAGGTCAGCACGCCGTTCGAACGCACCGCCGCCCTCATGGTCGAGCGAGGCTTCTCCCGGCTACCAGTCTACGACGAGAACCTCGATAACATCCTCGGCATCGTCCACGGTAAGGAAGTCATGAAGCACCTGGCGAACGGGGGCCGAAAGCCCGGCCTGCGGGATCTTATGCGCCCGCCTCACTTCGTCCCCGAGAGCAAGAAGGTCCACGAATTGCTGGCGGAGATGCGCGAGAACCAGATCTCGATTGCCATCGTCGTCGACGAATACGGCGGCACCGCAGGCCTCGTGACAATTGAGGACCTCCTCGAGGAGATCGTCGGCGAGATCCGGGACGAATTCGATATCGAAGACCAGCCAGTGCAACTTCTCGCGGCCGATGAAGTCATCGTCGACGCTCGTGTTGCCATCGACGACTTAAGCGAGATGTTCCACGTGCCGATCAAGAAGAACGACTTCGACAGCATCGGTGGCTTCATCATCAACGAGCTCGGCCGTATTCCCAGCGTCGGCGATAACGTCCGCGTCAACGGCATCAGCCTCAAAGTCCTTAGCGTCGCCGGCCGTCGCATCAAGAAGGTCCGCGTCACCAAGCTCCCCGAACACGAGCCCCAGCCCGGCGGCGACAACGGCGTTCGCTAGGCAAAGAGTTCACTTATTAGTGCCACTCCCCCCTTCAGACTTGACCCATGCGCTATGCTAATATTGCCGCCTGAATGACAACCGAAAGCAAAACCCACACAACAACCCCGCCCGAAGAGCTCAAGTACTGGACAGCGTTCCACCGCATCCCCGGTATCGGCCGCGTGCGTTATCAAGCCCTGCTTGGCCGCTTCGGCTCGCTCGCGAACGCCTGGAGCGCCGGGTCGACTGACCTGCGCTCCGCCGGCCTCGATGCTCGCGTCGTCCAGGCGATCACCAAGGAGCGGCCAAACATAGACCCTGATACGGAAGTCGAGCAGCTCGGCAAGCACGGCGTCCGCGCCCTCACCTGGAACGATGATGCCTACCCGGCGCTCCTCAAGGAAGCCGATGACGGACCGCCCGTGATTTACGTCCGCGGCCATCTCTCCACAGCCGATGAATGGGCACTGTCGGTCGTCGGTACTCGCAGGCCAACCCCTTATGGCCGGCAGGTGGCAGAGGAGATCACCTACCAGCTCGCCTCCAACAGTATCTGCATCGTAAGCGGCCTCGCCCGCGGCGTTGACGCCATCGTGCACCGCGCAGCCATCCAGGCGGGCGGGCGAACGGTCGCCGTTCTCGCCTGCGGCCTCGACATGGTCTATCCACCTGAGCATGCCAAACTCGCCCGTGAGATCACCGAGAACGGCGCTCTCATCAGCGAGTACCCGCTCGGCACCCAGCCGCGCGGAGACTACTTTCCTCGCCGCAATCGCATCATGTCCGGCATGAGCCTCGGCGTTCTCGTAATCGAAGGTGACCTGAAGAGCGGCGCGATCATTACTGCGCGGTGGGCCGCCGACCAGAACCGCGAAGTCTTCGCGGTCCCCGGTAGCATCTTCTCGCCCCAGAGCCGCGGCACCAACGACCTCATCCAACAGGGCGCCAAGCTCGTTCAAAGAGTAGAAGATGTCCTCGAGGAACTGAACCTGACGATGGTACCCCACCAAATCGAGATGCAAGAACTCATTCCTGCCACGGATACAGAAGCTGGGCTGCTGCGTCATATATCGAAGGAACCGGTGCACATCGATGAGGTGTGCCGCCTGAGCTCGCTCCCTATCTCAACGGTAAGCAGCGTATTGGCAATGATGGAACTAAAAGGCCTCATCAAGCAGTTGGCCCCGATGTCTTACGTCCGAACTCAATCAGCAGCGGCCGCCCGCACGCGCGTCGCCGAAAGTCCATGACGATGGCCGCCAAGAATAGCAAGAGCCTCGTCGTGGTCGAGTCTCCAGCCAAAGCAAGGACGATTTCTCGCATCCTTGGCTCCAAGTACGACGTCAAAGCGTCCGTCGGCCATGTCCGCGATCTTCCAAAACGCGATCTCGGTATTCAGATCGATGATGACTTCCTCCCCAAATACGTCGTCCCTAAAGACAAGGCGCGGACAGTTAAAGAGATCCGGGATGCAGCCCAGAAAGCCGGAAACGTCTACCTGGCAACCGACCCGGACCGCGAGGGCGAGGCGATCGCCTGGCATCTACTCGAAGCCGCTGATCTCGGCGACTTGCCGCTGCAGCGCGTTGTCTTCCACGAGATCACCCCGGAAGCAGTCCAGGAGGCGTTCGAACACCCGCGCGACATCGACATGAAGCTCGTGGACGCGCAGCAGGCCAGGCGCGTTCTCGACCGCCTCGTCGGCTACCGGCTGAGCCCATTCCTCTGGACGAAAGTCCGGCGTGGTCTCTCTGCCGGCCGGGTGCAGTCCGTCGCCGTCCGTCTCGTCGTCGAGCGCGAGCGTGAGATCGAGGCGTTCACGAGGCAGGAATTCTGGACAATCGACGCCGAGCTCGAGAAGCCCCAGGTTGCGCCGTCGTTCCGCGCCCGCCTCCAGGGCCTCGCGGGCAAGAAGCAGAAGCTCGAGATCCCCAACGAAACAGAGGCCCAGCGGCTCGTTGCACTCCTCCAATCGGCTAGCTACCGGGTGCTTACCGTCCAGACCAAAACGCAGCCGCGCCGGCCGGCCGCCCCCTTCATCACGAGCACCCTCCAGCAGGAGGCCTCCCGGAAACTGGGGTTCTCCACCAAACGCACAATGCAGATCGCTCAGCAGCTGTATGAGGGCCTCTCGCTAGGCTCCGAAGGTGAAGCGGGTCTCATCACATATATGCGCACCGACTCAACAAACATAGCCGCGTCCGCCCAACAAGAAACTCGCGCCTACATTACCGAGCGCTTCGGCCGCGAATTCCTCCCGACCGCAGCACGCGTCTACACCAAGAAGGTCAAAGGCGCTCAGGAAGCGCACGAGGCCGTCCGGCCAACGCACGTCCGGCGTGAGCCGGAGGCCGTCCGGCGGTACCTTAACAACGACCAGTTCCGCCTCTACAACCTCATCTGGCAGCGAATGGTGGCCAGCCAGATGGCCGACGCCCTGTTCGACGTCACAACGGCTGATATCGAAGCTATGCCCAGCGACCGCCGCAACCCGCTCCTCCTGCGCGCGACGAATACGCAGTTGCAGTTTGCCGGCTTCCGCCAGGTTTACATCGAAGGGCGCGACGACGACACGGAAGAAGACCTGGGCAATAACCCGCTTCCTACCCTAACCGAGGCCGACGTGCTTCGGGCGCTTGGCTTCTTCCCAGACCAGCACTTCACAGAGCCAGCGCCGCGTTACACAGAAGCTACGCTCATCAAAGCGCTCGAGGAGAAAGGTATCGGGCGCCCCAGCACTTACGCGCCGACAATGTCCACCATCCAGGACCGTGGCTACGTCGAAAAGGACGGCCGCTATTTGAAGCCTTCCGATCTGGGTTTCGTCGTAAATGACCTCCTGGTCGAGCACTTTCAGGACTTCGTTGACATCGGCTTCACCGCCGGCATGGAGGATGAACTCGACGACATCGCAAGCGGAGATCGCCGCTGGCAGCCGGTCGTCCAGGAGTTCTATAAGCCTCTGGAGAAAGCTCTTACTGTGGCCAAGGATGCCGCTCCAAAGCAGGTCGAGACCACCGACGTGCAGTGCCCCGAATGCGGAAAGCCTATGCTCATCCGCTGGGGCCGGCGCGGCCGTTTCCTTGCCTGCTCTGGCTTCCCCGAGTGCAAAGGCACCCTCCCGCTCGAAGGCGAAGAGCAGCAGGAAGCGCCTCAGGCAACAGACGAGAAGTGCCCCGAATGCGGCTCGCCCATGGTAATCAAGAGCGGGCGTTTCGGCCGCTTCCTCGCCTGCTCCCGCTACCCCGAGTGCAAGGGCCGCAAGCCGCTCACCGTTACGACTGGCGTCCGCTGCCCGAAAGACGGTGGCGAGCTGCTCGAGCGCCGTTCCCGCCGGGGCCGTATCTTCTACGGCTGCTCCAACTACCCGAAATGCGACTTCACGACCTGGACGCGCCCCCTGGCGCAGCCCTGTCCCAACTGCGGCGGCCTTATCACCGCCGAGCGCGACGGCAAAGCCAAGTGCACCGCCTGCAACTGGCGCGGCGAAGTCGAACAACCGGCGCCCGAAGCCACACCCGTCGCGTAAACACGAGCGCGCCGAGCGATATCTCAGGCACACCATTCGAAATCGCACAGCCTGCCTTCCGCTCGCCCTGATGCTCTCGACGGACCGAGCGGAGCACCAAACATCTCCTCATGAGACGTGATTAATCCGCCACCGCCATTCGCGTTCTACCTACCGTGACTGAGCCCAAAGAGCCGGCGGCCTTCGTGGCTCTCCTCGATTCTTACGAACGCTACCTGGTCGCCGAGAAGAATCTCTCTCCTTACACTCTCCGCAATTACCGAACCGACTTGCTCGACTTCGCTCGCTACTTCGTGGAGCACGAAAACATTGGCCCGCTCGGAGCCGATCGCCAGTCCTTCCGCAGCTACCTGGCCGCCGCGCGCGATAGCGGCGTCGTCACCGCCAGCCTCACGCGCAAGGTAAGCACTGTGCGCAATTTCTTCCGCTTCCTCGTGCGCGAAGGCCGCCTCGAAACCAACCCCCTCGCCGGCGTCAGCGCACCGAAGCGAGAACGCCGTCTCCCGACCATCCTCACGAAGGAGCACCTGACGGCCCTCATCGCCTCTGCGGACGAGGACACCACGCAGGGCATCCGCAATCGCGCCATCCTCGAGCTGATGTACGCGGGCGGCGTTCGCCTCAGCGAGGTCGTAGGTGTAGATCTCCGCAACCTCGACCTGAGCGAGCGTACGTTGCTCGTGTGCGGCAAAGGGAACAAAGAACGGATGGTGCTTTTCGGGGCGCCGGCAGAGCACGCACTTCGCTGGTACCTGAAGGAAGCCAGGCCGAGGCTGGTCGCGGACGATACCCCCGCCCTCTTCCTTAACCGTGCCGGGCAGCGCCTCTCCGGCCGGTCTGTCCAGCAGATCGTCCGGAGGCACGCGCTGTGCGCCGGCCTCGACGAGCGCGTATATCCACACTTGCTCCGTCACTCCTTCGCGACTCACCTGCTCGACGGCGGTGCCGAACTGCGCGTCGTCCAGGACCTGCTGGGGCACGCCAGCGCCTCGACCACGCAGATTTACACCCACGTTACCGAAGAGCAGTCCCGGCGGGTCTACACCCAGGCGTTCTATAATCAGGTGCGACTAAACGCCAGAAAACACGATGACAGCGACGAGAAACAACGGTAGCGCCCGCGACTAGGGGCACCGCGTGGAGACGCCCCGAAGGCGCGCCTCCCGCCCCATTGTGTACACGACAATACGCCATGCAAGAAACCACCAAACCCCGCACGGAAGAAGCCGGACCGGCCGAGTCGATCGTCGAGGAGGTCCAGCGCATCGTCCAGACAGATCCTCTGCCCGAATCCGTCGCGGACTCAGAATTGAAGGTCCTTCTTATCAACGGCCCGAACCTCAACCTCCTTGGCAAGCGGCAGCCCGAGATCTACGGCGCAACGACCCTGAAGGACATCGAGGAGAAGGTCACCAAGCGCGCACGAGAACTCGAGGTCGATGTCCGCTGCTTTCAGTCCAACCATGAGGGCGCGATCGTCGATTTCCTGCAGAAGGAGGGGCCGACCGCGAGTGGCGTCATCATCAATCCTGGCGCCCTGACACACTACAGCTACACTCTGCGCGACGCTCTTGAGGCGATCGACAAACCGACTGTCGAAGTGCACATCACGAACATCCACGCGCGCGAACTATTCCGCCGCCGCACCATCACGGGTGACGCGGCCGATGCCGTGATCGCCGGCCTCGGCTGGCACGGCTACATCATCGCCCTAGAATCGCTCTTCACCATCCCGATCACGCGAAAACGCAAGCAGTGACCGTATCGGCATTTCCTCGGTCTTCCGCCGCGAGATCTCTTCCCGTTCGTCCTGAGGCTCTCGAAGGATGAACGGTGCCACCACGGCCACAGCGCCCGACCGCCTCAACCGCCTTCGTGAACGGATGGGCAAAGCCAACCTCGACGGCTTCCTCGTGGGAGCCCCCGTCGAGGACATTTTTCACACCCATGCCGCCAACCGCCGCTATCTCTCCGGCTTCACCGGCTCCACCGGGTGGCTCCTCGTCACCCTCGACCGCTCTTTCATCGCTGTCGACTTCCGTTACGTCGAGCAGGCCGAGCGCGAGTGCCCGCAGTTCACTGTATTCCGCACTACCGGCGGCATCGACAAGTGGTTCCCTGACATCGTCGGCGAAGCGAAGCTCGCCGCGAATCGCATCGGCTTCGAACCAGGCGAGATCACTGTCGCCGCGTTCCAGGCGATCAAGAAAGCCGCCGAATCAATGCCCACTCCTGACCGTCCGAAGCTCCTCTCCGCACCGCCGCTGGTCACAGAACTTCGCGCCATCAAAGACACCGGCGAGATCCAAGCACTCCAGCGGGCCGTTGACGTCGGCGATTCCGCCTTCTGCTCCGTCGCTGATCGCATCGAGCCCGGCTGGACCGAGCGTCAAGTCGCACTGGAAATCGAGGCCGAGGCCAGGAAGCTCGGCGCCGAAGGTCTCTCATTCCCGACGATCGTCGCGGCCGGACCACACGGCGCGATGCCCCACGCGCAGCCGCGGGATCATGCCATTGGGGACGGCGAAGGCGTCGTCATCGACATGGGCGTTATCGTTGATGGCTACTGCTCCGATCTCACCCGGACCATCCCTATCGGCAAGCCAGATGCTAAGTTCCACGAAATCTACGACATTGTCCTCACCGCCCAACGCACCGCTGAGGAGCTCATCCGGACAGCCATGACGGGCGAAGAAGCCCACATGCTCGCCCACAACGTCATCGCCGAAGCCGGCTACGGCGAGAACTTCGGCCACGGCCTCGGCCACGGTGTCGGCCTCCTCATCCACGAAGCCCCACGCCTCGCTCGCCTCTCGAAGGACGAGCTCAAAGACGGCATGGTCCTCACCATCGAGCCGGGCATCTACATTACCGGCTGGGGTGGCGTCCGCATCGAGGACATGGCCGTCCTCGAAAACGGAAAAGCCCGCATCATGACGCGCGCTCCAAAGCTCATGCCGTAAAATGGCCGCGTCGTGGAATTTCGGCGGAATGTAGCTCGGTGCCTTCGGGCGCCGCCACTATCACTCCGTTACTCGAAAGGATCCCCATGATCGAAACCGGCGACCTCCGCAAAGGCTCGACAATCGAGGTGGACGGTGCGCTCTACCAAGTCATCGAGGTCGAGCACCTCAAGATCGGTCGCGGCAGCGCCCAGGTCCGCATGAAGCTGCGCGACCTCCGCGCCGGCCACATCGTCGATAAGTCGGTCCAGGCCGGCTCGCGTTTTGCCCGCGCCCGCGTCGAGCGCCAGCCCGCCCAGTACCTCTACGCCGAGGGCAACCTCCACTACTTCATGAACACCGACACGTACGACCAGTTTCCACTAGGCAAAGACCAGCTCGGCGGCGCACTCAACTACCTGAGGGAGAATGCCACTTGCAATCTCCTCATGTTCGGCGACGAGCCCGTCGGCGTCGAGCTCCCCGCCGCCGTCGAGCTCGCCGTCACCCAGACCGACCCTTGGGTCCGCGGCGACACCGCCCAAGGGGGCACGAAGCCCGCCCAACTCGAGACCGGCATCAGCGTCAACGTCCCCCTCTTCGTAAACGCGGGCGACGTCCTCAAGATCGACACACGCACCGGCGAATACCTCGAACGCGCCAACAAGTAGTGTCACGCTGTAGCTGCAGGCCCTTAGGCCTGCCTCTATACTGAGAATGTGCCGCTTTCCGTCATCCTGAGCGCAAACCATGCCCGCGCGCGGAACCCGGTCCCGTCGCGAAGGAATACTGGCCGTGGGCGGGGTGTGAACGGCCCCCGCACGCCGCTGGCGACTTCGCACGGCTTCATGTCTTTCCCCTCGCTTCCTCCTCTCTCCTTCCTTCACCATGATTGAAGCCACCACCGTCTCCGCCCTCGCCCGCTATCTGAAGGACCTCCTTGAGAGCAACCTCACGCTCACCAACCTCTGGGTGGAGGGCGAGATCTCCAACCTCACACGCTCCCAGCGCGGCCACGTCTACTTCACCCTCAAGGATGCGAACGCTCAGATTGCTTGCGTCATGTTCCAGCGCCAGTACCGCGGCGCGCCGCTTGAAAGAGGCGCCCAGGTGCTCGCCCACGGCAACGTCTCCTTCTACGAGCAGCGCGGCAACGTCCAGCTGATCGTCGATTTCGTACAGCCGGCCGGAGTGGGCGCTCGCCAGGCGGAATTCGAACGCCTCAAGGAGAAGCTCGCCGCCGACGGCCTCTTCGATGAGGCCCGCAAACGCCCTCTGCCCAGCTTCCCCGCCCGCATCGGCGTCGTTACCTCGCCCACCGGCGCTGTATTCCACGACATCTGCAACGTCCTTGGCCGTCGCTGGCCGCTCGCGGAGATCGTCCTCGCCCCGAGCCCTGTCCAGGGCGCCGAGGCCGCAATCGGCATAACTGAAGCCATCCGGCAGCTGAACCGGCTCATCGACATCGACGTCATCATTCTCGCTCGTGGCGGCGGCTCCATCGAAGAGTTGTGGCCATTCAACGAAGAAATCGTCGCCCGCGCCGTCTACGCCAGCAGCGTGCCCGTCGTCTCCGGCGTCGGTCACGAGACCGATTTCACCATCGTCGACTCCGTCGTTGACGCCCGCGCGCCCACTCCCTCCGCCGCCGCCGGGGCCGTTGCCCCCGATTGGCGTGATATTTCCCGCCGCGTCGATGCCATGCTTCTCGCGGTTTCGTCCGCCGCCATGAGTAAGGTCAGCCAAAGCGCAATCCATGTCGACCGAGCCAGTCGTCGCCTTGCCTCCGCCCTCCCCGATACATCTCGCTACGCCGAACGCCTGGCGTCGCTTCTCCGCCATGCCGCTGTCGGTCTGGCCCGCGGCCTTGATCAGCGTAGGGAGCGAACGAACGCATACGCCTCTCGCCTCCGTGCCCTCGACCCCGCGGCTACCCTCTCCCGGGGCTATGCCGTCGTCCAGATCCGCGACGGTAGGCAGGCCGTCACCAGCGTCAAGCAGGTGAAGGGGGACGAGCGTCTGGATGTTCACGTTAAGGACGGTCGATTCCCGGCCGAGGTCTCCCGCCAGTATGGCTTCTAAGCAACCCGAGAAGGACGGCGCGCCTCCTCTGACTACAGCCAACGGGTTCGAGGCGCTATACGGCCGGCTGGAGGAAGCGGTTACCAAACTAGAACAGGGCGGCCTCACCCTGGAGGAATCGCTCACGCTCTACGAGGAAGGCATGAATCTCGCGCGCCGCTGCCAGGAGCTCCTCCAGCAGGCCGAACTGCGCATCACGCGCCTCCAGGAATCGTTCACCCACGGCCTCACCGCTATCCATGAAGACGTCGCGGAATACTCGCCTGAGAGCGAACCAGAACCCGTGCCGGACGAACTGCCGCTCGAATGAACTGCAAGACCGCATCCGGCCGTAGCGGCGGGGCAACCATCTGCACAGCACAGAGTCACTCTGACTCACGCCTCCGCATCCTCTCGATGTCCGCCCCCAGCGATTGCCTCGCCCAGAGGACGCCCCGTTCGGCCAACCGCGAGGTATCGAAGGGTTGAGTGGACAAAATACGCCTCCCTCCGAACGACTCATCCGCGCCGACTTTCACAACCATACGCATTACTCGCCCGACAGCATCCTCGCACCCAAGCAGTTCGTCCGTGAGGTACGCCGCCGAGGTCTCACCACGGCGGCCATTACCGACCACAACACGATCCGGGGAGCCCTCGCAGTCCGTGACATCGCCGATTTCCCGATCATTATCGGTGAAGAGGTCAAGAGCGCCGACGGCGAAATCCTTGGCTTATTCCTGTCGGAAGATATCCCACGCGACCTTCCGGCGTCGGAAACGATCGCGCGCATCAAGCATCAGGGCGGAATCGTCGGCGTCCCCCACCCATTCGATTCGCTACGGTCCGCCTTGCGTGAGGACGTTCTCCTCGCCGTGATCGATCAGATCGACTTCATTGAGGCCCTGAACGCCCGCATGGTGTTCTCCTCGCACAATGACAAGGCCCGCGCGTTCGCATCAGACCGTGACCTTCCCGTAACCGCCGGCAGCGATGCCCATTCCTCGTGGGAGGTCGCTCGCGTCCACGTTGAGCTGCCGCCATTTGAAGGCCCCCCCGATTTCATCGCTGCTCTGCGTCAGGGACGCCTCGCAGGCCGCCTTTCCACGCCCTTCGTACACCTCATCAGCCGCTATGCTTACCTCCGCCGCGCCCTCGGCTGGAAGCCTAAGTAAATGCTGTTCGTGGTGAACCCGGATTCCATTCGTGCGGAACACAAATTCCCGTTCGTGCTGAGCGGGTCGAAGCACCGCTCCGCTGCCGAGCGCAGGCTTCGAGGCCCGAAGCTGGGGCGCATCGCCCGGCAAGCTTCGCTTCCTATTCCCCCTTTCGCCAGAAGTGAAGGACCATGCTAAAGATCGGCTGGTTCTCCACGGGGCGAGGCCCCGGCTCTCGCAAGCTACTTGCCGCCGTCCAAGATGAGATAGCCTCCGGACGCCTGGACGCCCATATCGCCGGCGTCTTCTGCAACCGCGATCTAGGCGAAGATGAGAACACTGACCTCTTCCTCGAGCAGGTCCGCGGCAACAGCGCACCGCTCGTCTCACTTTCCTCTCGCGAGTTTCGTCGGCGTCTAGGCGAAAAGCCGGTTCTCAAGGGCGACCTGCTCCCTGAGTGGCGCAGCGAATACGACCGTGAGGCCATCCGCCTGCTCGAGCCTTATCCGTTCGATATCGGCGTGCTCGCCGGCTACATGCTGATTTTCACGGAGGTGTTTTTAAGCGAGTATGATCTCCTGAACCTCCACCCGGCGTCCCCCGGCGGCCCGAAAGGCATCTGGCAGGACGTAATCTGGCAGCTCATCGAGGCCCGTGCGAACCGGGCCGGCGTGATGATGCATCTTGCCACCCCGGAACTCGACAAAGGGCCGCCGGTCACGTTTTGCACCTACCCCATACGAGGGCCGGCCTTCGATCCACTTTGGCGGTACGCGGATGCCCGAACCGTGGAAGACATCAAGGCGGCCGAAGGTGAGGCAAATGCGCTCTTCGCCGAGATCCGCCGTCAAGGCGTCGCCCGCGAAGTCCCGCTCGTCATCGAAACGCTTCGCGCCCTCGCCGATCGTCGCATTCGTATCTCCGGCAAACGGCCAACTAACGCCTCCGGCAACCCCATTGCGCCGGCCGACCTGACGCAAGAAATCGAGCGCGTCGTCGCCGAGACCGCCGCTTAAGGACGGCGGAGCTTATTCAAAGCTCGTAATGTCGCGCCCAATTCCCGGCCAAGCCTCTCAACTATGCGTTTTCGCTCCTCGGCGACGTCCTCATCTGTCAAGGTTCTGTCGCCCGACTGGAACGAGATAGAGAACGCCAGAGACTTCCTCCCCTTCGGTACGGGTAGGCCCGTATAGACATCGAAGATCGAAACCGAGCGCACAAGATTCGAACTCTCGATCACGCTCATCGCGCGGCCTGCTGGAACTTCCTCGTCGACAATTATCGCCAGGTCCTCTTTGACCGATGGGTACGGCGAGACCGGTTCATAATGGATCGTCACCGGCACGTGCGGCAATAACGCCTCAAGGTCAAGTTCGAAAATCGCTATGTCCTGCTTGACCTCGAACGAAGCAGCCACGCGTGGGTGCAACTCCCCCACCAAACCCACCCGCCGCCCAGCGATTGTCACCTCAGCGGTGCGGCCCGACAGAAACGGGTGCTCGACCACTTCTCGATATTCGGCGGCTACACGAAGATCGGCGAGAACATGCTCCAGGTGCGCCTTCGCTTCGAAAAAACCGGCCGGTTCCCCGGTTGGCTGGCCCCAGCGGTCGGGCTTGCGTCCTGAGAGGGCCGCGCAAACAGTCTCGACCTCATGCGGCAGGTCATTGCCGTTCCGCAGGTAAACGCGCCCCGCCTCGAACGTGGCGACCAATCGGCCGCCGGACGCGCGAATATGCTTCGTCAGCGTTTGGAGAATTGAGCCGCGCAGTGTCGTCCTCGCGTACTCGAACTCTCGGCTCATCGGATTCGCGACTCGAAGGGGCGGCGTCGTGGCAAGCTCTTCAGGAGGAAGCACCTTCTGAAGCGTGGGCAGGTCCGTCAGCGAGTAAGTAATAACTTCGCGCAGCCCCGAAGCCGCCAACGCCTGCCGCACGCGCTCGCGGAGCTCCCGCATTGGCTGCCTCTGCACCGGTGGAATCTCGCCGCGAAGATGTGTTGTCGGCAGCTCGTCATAGCCCAGGACCCGCGCGACTTCCTCTACGACATCATCGGCAATCGCTACATCGGTCCGCCAGTAAGGAACCCTTACAATGAAGCGGTCGGGCGGGACCCAGCGGCAGCCAAAGCCCAGTCCCTCCAGGACTCGGCGGACCTCACCCGAAGACAGCTCGACCCCAAGTACCCGCGCGAGACGCTCCTGAGTGAGTGTTATGCGGACGTCCTTTGGCTTGCCGGCTGTCACATCGATAAGACCTTGCGCCGCTCGCTCCCCGCAAATCTCGATCATTAGTTTGACCGCCCGCTGTGCTGCGATAGGCGGCAGATGAACACTGAGCCTCTTCTCGAACCGCCTGGAGGCGTCGGTCTCGACCTTCAGTGCTTGACGCGTCCGCCGGATGCTCGTCGCGCTGAAATTCGCCGACTCTAGGAGCACTGCCCGCGTCTCCTCTGTCACCTCGCTTTCGGCGCCTCCCATTACACCGGCCACGGCCACCGCATCGTCGGCGTCCGCGATTAGCAGCATCTCCGGCGAAAGCTCACGGTCGGTGCCGTCCAGAAGACGCAACCTCTCCCCCGGCCGTGCCCGCCGCACGACGATTCGCTGCCCCTTCAGTCTGTTGTAATCGAATGCGTGTAGGGGCTGCCCCATCTCCAACATGACGTAGTTCGTTATGTCGACGACGTTATTAATCGGACGCATGCCCGCCGCGACCAGACGCTGCTGCATCCATGCCGGCGACTCGGCGATCTTCACATCCTCGACCAGCGCAGCCACGTACCGCGGACAAAGGTCGCGGTCTACGACTTCCACTCGAGCCCGCCCCTTGATTGGCTCCCCCGTCGCCTCGTACACGATCGACGGATCCCGCACCTTCCTCCCGGTTAGCGCACCAACCTCACGTGCCACACCGAGGACCGAGAGAAGGTCCGGCCGGTTCGGTGTCAGGTCGAGATCGAAAATAGTTTCCCCGATGACCGATGCAAGTGGTTCACCGACCGGCGCGTCCTCGGGCAGTACCAATATACCTTCGTGCGAATCCGAGATCCCCAGCTCCTTCTCGGAAAGCACCATGCCGGCCGACTCAACGCCACGGATCTTCGCTCGCTTGAGCACTGTCGCCTCTCCGCTGTGCCCGTCGATCAGGCGCGTGCCCTCCGGCGCGAACGCCACCTTCTGCCCGAGCGCCACGTTAGGCGCCCCACACACGACCGTCTGCGTCTCCCCAGTTGCGAGGAGAGCCGTAACCAGCACAAGCCGGTCGGCGTTCGGGTGCGGCTTGATATCGACAACCTCGGCTACCGTCACGCCATCCCACTCGCCGGCTGAGGAGATGATTTTCCCTACTTCCACGCCAGCCGTCGTCAGACGGCGCGCAAGCTCTTCTGTCGGGAGCGTGATGTCAACGTAGTCGGCCAGCCAGCGAAGCGGTATCAGCATCAACGAACTGTCAGAATTGCTGCAGGAAGCGCAAGTCGTTCGCGTAGAAGTGACGGATGTCGTCCACACCGTGGCGCAGCAGCGCGATCCGCTCTATACCGAGGCCGAAGGCAAATCCAGTGTAGCGGTCGGGATCATAGCCGGCGTTGGCGATGATCTCCGGGTGCACCATCCCGGCGCCTAGGATCTCGATCCAGCCGGTCCGCCCGCAAGTACGGCAACCCTCGCCCCGGCAGATGAAGCAGTCGATCCTCAGCTCCATTCCGGGCTCGACGAACGGGAAGTAGTCGCAACGAAATGCCACGCTGCGCTCTTCTCCGAAAATGCGCCGCGCGAACTCGGTCAGGGTGCCCTTCAGGTCGGCCATGCTTATTCCGTCATCAATCGCTAGGCCCTCGACCTGGGTCATCATCCACTCGTGCGTCGGGTCCGTCGCTTCGAACCGATAGCACTTCCCCGGTACAACCACACGAATGGGTGGCTGCGTGTGTTCCATTATGCGAATCTGGTTGGGCGACGTGTGCGTCCGTAGAAGCATGGAACGCCTGCCATCGCCTTCGTGATCGATCCATAAGGTGTCCCACATGTCGCGGGCCGGGTGGTCAGCCGGGATGCGAAGGGCCTCAAAATTGTAGTAGTCCCACTCTATTTCGGGGCCTTCGACCACCTGGAACCCCATGTTCTCGAACGCCTCGAGAACGTCTCGCAGAGTCTGGGTGATTGGGTGCAGCGATCCGCGCGGGAGGGGCGGTCCCGGCAGCGTCACATCCAGCCGCTCTCCCTCTGTCACTTTCGCCACACGGTCTTGCTCGAGGCGAGCACGCTGCTCCTGATAGGCAGCTTGCAATCGCAATTTGATGCGGTTTGCCTCGGCCCCCAGACTTCGTCGCTCCTCCAGCGGTAGGTCCGCCAGTCCTCGTAGCACCCGTGTCAGCTTGCCCTTGCGGCCGAGATAGCCATGCCGCCACGCCTCGAGTTGGGAGGAGTCGCTTACCCTGCCCAGCTCTCGCATAGCAGACTCTTCGATTTCGGAGATAGGGTCTGACACAGAAGTCATCTTCTTCGATGGGACCGGAGGGCACGCCGGCGTGGCATATTATAGGCGGCACAAGAAATCGCGGGCAACGCGAGCCGCCGGCTCCGCGTGCTTGACAGCCTTCCGCCTCGCGATATGATTTGCAGCGCCATCGAGTGTGAATCGATAGAGGAGGAGTTCGAAATGCGGGCTTATGTCTTAATCGAATCGGCGGTCGGCAAGGCGAATGCTGTTGGAGAGGGCGTAAAGAAGCTAGACCTGTCAGACGCCACTGTCGTCGCCGTCGATGCGGTCACTGGACCGTACGACGTGATCGCCCTACTCGAGTCCGACGATCTAGACAAAATGGGGCGGGCGATCACGGATGGCATCCAGCGAGTGGAAGGAGTGCAGCGTACGACGACCTGTCTGGTCGTGCGCCTCGGCTAGCAACAGACAGAGGTGGATGCGATCGGCAACTCTATTTCGGCCATGATCTCGATTGAAGAAGCCCTGGGCCGCATCCTCAGCTACGTGGATGTGCTGCCGGCCGAACAGCAGCCGCTCGTAGACGCGCTCGGGCAGGTGCTGGCTGCGGATGTCAGTTCGTCCTTCGACATTCCGCCACTGGACAACACTGCTATGGATGGCTACGCGGTCCGCGCTGAGGACACTGCTGGGGCGACCGAAGACCCGGTCCAGCTCCGCGTCATCGGCGAACTTGCCGCCGGCTACACCTTCGATCGAACCGTCGAGCCGGGCGCGGCGGTGCGCATTATGACGGGTGCCCCCGTCCCCGCCGGCGCAGACGCAATCGTCCCTTTCGAGGAAACGGACGAGCCCTTCCAGGCGGCGCCGTCTGGAGTACGCCGATTAGCCGCTGAGGTGAAAGTCCTGAAAACGGCTGAGACCGGCGCCAACATCCGTCGGGCGGGCGAGGACCTTCGCGCCGGTCAGGTCGTTGTCCCGAAAGGCACCGTGCTGCGGCCGTCGGAAATCGGCGTCATCGCCTCAGTCGGAACCGCGGCCGTCAAGGTCATCAGGCGTCCGGTCGTCGCCGTGTTATCGACGGGCGATGAGCTCCTCGAGCCCGGCGAACGCCGCGCCGGCGCCCGCATTTACGACAGCAATGCTCACAGCGTTTCCGCGCTCGTCCGCCGCTACGGCGGAGTACCAATGATGCTTGGTATTGCGAAGGACACCGTCGAAGAGCTTACGGCCAAGATACACGAAGGCCTGGCAGCGGATCTCCTGATTACATCGGCCGGGGTGTCCCGAGGTGACTACGACATCGTCAAGGACGTCCTCACGCGCGAAGGCGAGATCGATTTCTGGACGGTCGCAATGAAGCCCGGCAAGCCACTGGCATTCGGCTGCTTCCAAAAGGACGGCCGGCGCATTCCGCATATCGGTCTGCCCGGCAATCCGGTCAGTGCCATGGTCGCGTTCGAGATCTTCGGCAGGCCGGCGATGCTAAAAATGATGGGAAAGAGCGATTGGCGCCGCCCGATCGTCCGGGCGATCGCAGAAGAGCATATTGTTAATCGCAATGACCCTCGGCTCTTTCTCGCACGCTGCATCGTAACGGAGCGCGACGGACGGTACTATGCGTCGCCGACCGGTGCGCAGGGTTCGGGGATCTTGACTTCAATGATGCGTGCCAATGCTCTGACCCTCATCCCTGCCGAAATCGACGTAGTCGAACCGGGCGAAGAGATCCAGGTAATGATGCTGGACTGGAGCCGCGGCGAAGAGTGGGGTTCTTATCTCGCTGAGGGACAGGACTCCGCTGCGGCTGCCATCGGCGAGACTGCGGCGTCTCCTTAGACTCTACGGGCTGGTTTCGCGGGAGCGGTCAGAAACCCGGCAGGATGCCGTTGAAGCCGGACGCTATCGCAAGACCTAGAAACGTGGCGGCGAGCACGCAGACAGCAACGATGAACGTCAAGATGAGGCTGTACTCGGCCAGAGCCTGGCCGGATTCTTCGGGCATCCGCGAAATTGCACGTACGTTAGCCGCCGTCATGATCACGCTTCCTTGCTCAGACACTGCCTCCGAATGAATAGACGCGCCTATTTGACGCCCGTTAGCGTGTTGTCAGTAAAGATTTGAGCAATTTGGGCGCTCATCCGGCAGCTCACTATTCCCCAAAAATCTCGACCTATCTATCCGACGCTTATCGTCTCGCCAGCCGCATGCGCCGATCGGTAGATCGCGTCCACCACGCGGTGCGCCTCGAGCGCCAGCCCGAAGTCCGGGAACGGGTCCTCGCCCAGGGCGACCTTACTGAGGAAAAAGTAGTCTTCCAGGGAGTAGCGTAAAGCGCCGCCGAACGGATCCCCCGGAAGGCCGATTAGCTCTAGATAGCGAGCGGTTACGTCCTCCTCGCTTAGGACGATCGGTTCCTCGTCGTGCTTCTGGTAGCCAATCGGCCCCATAAAGTCGTTGTCGATGTGAAACAAGGCGTTCTCAAAAAACAGCTCCAGTCGGCGTGAGGATGGCCTGCGAAGGACGTTGTGCCAGATCGAGACCAGTTCGGCGCGCCCCCCGCTCGTAAATTCCATGTGGGCGGTCGCGAGGTCTTCGACGCCATCATGACGGGCGAAATTATCGATGCTTCCTCTCACCGTCGCGACGTCCCCACCGAACCAGCGCAAGACGTCCACGTCGTGGATCGAGTGCTCGAGCAGCGTCCCCGAGCCGGACAGCCATCGGTCCTTTCGCCATTCACTCGCATAATGCCCCTGTATCGGGAAGAACTGATCGTCCCGAAACACTGCAGTCATTAGACGGCCGATCGTTGCGTCTTCAGTCAGTAACTTGAGGACGGTCAGGATCGGCGAGTGTCGCAGGATCAGCCCGACGCCCGCCTTCACGCTCGCCGCATCAGCCGCTGCCACTATCTCTTCGACATCCGCTAGTTCGGTCGCCAGCGGCTTCTCGCAGAAGATATGCTTCTCCCGTCCCGCCGCGCGCATTACCAGTTCTTTGTGGCCCGCCGTCGGCACGCAGACGTATACGACGTCGACTTCCGGTGAATCGATCAGCTCTTCAGCCTTCGTCGTCACCAACTGCGCGCCCGTTCTCTCGCCAAACGAACGCGCGCGCCCTTCGTCCAGATCGCAAACAGCAACGTAACGGGCATCGACCAGTCCCTGCTTTATCAGGTGGCGGATGGCTATCGAATGGAACCGGCCAATGAAGCCGCAGCCGATCAGGCCGATGTTCACGGAGGTCACGACACCACGAGTTCGCGACGGCTGGGGCGATGAGTCACGATTTCTGGGGCAGGCCTTCGAGTATGTGATCGAGCGCCGGCGCCACGAACTCGGCTAGTGCGGCCCGCCTATCCTCCGCCGGTGCGCTCGGAGGTACGTGGCGGCCGAGCAGGCTCTCCTGGAAAGTCATCAGGATCGTGTAGATGATGTGCCGCGCGACTGTCCCGTAAGAATTGCTCGGAAGTTCTCCCTTGTCTTGGTATCGGCGTAGTACCGAGGTAAGCGCATCTTCCCAGAGACCGACCAGCCGGTTGTATTGCTCGAGCGCCGCCTCATCTCCGCCCAGGCCTTCCATGATGATCAACCGCAGAAAGTCCCGGTTTTGGTCCATGATGTTGATCGCGCCGCGGGCCACCCAATGGAGGGTCTCTTTAAGTGGCGCGTCCGCTTGGAGCCGGGCCAGGTTCTGGAGGCTATTCAAGAAGCCGCGCTCCTCGACCAGCGCCTCAAGAAGCTCTTGCTTGGGGAAGATGTCACGTCCGGTTTTCCCTCCACGACGGAACTTAGCACCGGCTAAGCTCTGCGGTCAATGGAGATTATGCGTGAACCCCGCACGCTTCAGCGGCGGAATTGCCCGAGCGCGGCTAGTAGATAACCTGGCGCGCCTTCAGGTCTTCGATTTGGCCATTCGATAGGCCGAGCAGATCGCCATAGACGTAGTCGTTATCCTGCCCCATCACCGGTGCCGCCCTCCATACGTCGCAGGGCGTGTCGGACATCCGCCACGGGATCCCGGCATGCTGACGCACACCGACCTCAGGGTGTTCTTTCTCGACGAAGAAGTCCCGGGAAGCGAGGTGTGGGTCCTCGGCCAGCTCTCGGTTCACGAGCGGCGGCGAGGCAGCGACGCCTCCTGCCTGGAGGCGTTCGGTCGCTTCGAGCGGGTCTTGCAGCAGTGTCCACGACATGATTTCCGCCTCCAGGTCATCTTCATTCGCCTTTCGATCGGCGTGGGTGCGGAAGCGAGGGTCAGCGGCCAGTTCTGGTCGGTTCATCACCCCGCAGAGCGCGTTCCATTCATTGTCGTTGGCGCAGGCGATGCTCAGCCAGCGGTCTTCGCCGGCGCACATGAAGACGCCGTGCGGAGCCATATGGGCCACTCGGTTACCGTTGCGCGGCGGTTGTACGCCGTTCATCCCGTACTCCATGAAGCCTTCGCCCAGCACCGCCATCGTGGACTCCTGCTGGGACATGTCAATGTACTGTCCTCTGCCCGTGCGCTCGCGATAGAACAGCGCCGACAGCACAGCGAACGCCGCGTGCAGCCCGGCGTTTGGGTCCCCGTAGGACATCCCGACGTGCATCGGCTGCCAGCCCGCATAGCCCGTGAGCTGCGACATACCGGACAAAGGCACCTGCGCCGGTCCGTAGGAGACGTACCCGCTTTCCGGTCCGCCGCGCCCGTAGCCCGACATGCTGATCATGATTAGGTCCGGTTTGACCTTGCGCAGCTCTTCGTAGCCAAGTCCCAGCCGGTCAATCACATTGGAGGCGAAGTTCTCGACGGCGACGTCGCTCATCGCGACGATCTGCTTCGCGATCTCGACGCCGTCCGGCTTCGAGATATCGAGCTGGATGCTCCGCTTGCCTTGGTTGTACTGGTTGAAGTACCCAGATCGGTTGACTCCCGGCTGTCCGTCCGGCCAAGGGGGCAGCATGCGCAGCGTGCACACCCGGCGCATCGACTCCATGCGAATGACCTCGGCGCCCATGTGCGCGAGCTGCATGGTACAAGTTGGGCCCGCCCAGACCCAGGTGAAGTCGGCGACGCGGATGCCTTCGAGCGGGCCAGCCATCAGGCTAGCCCCTTGGGCCGGAAATCGGAAAATTGGAAAGCGAAAATCGTCATTGAGGTCCTTCTTTAGGCAAGACCGCGCTGTTTCGCTTGCCGTTTCCCTTGCCGATGTCTCTTGCCTGCGATGCGTCTTGGCTTTGAAGGAAACGAATATAGCCGTTCACCAGCTCAATGGCCCGTAGGGGAAGCTGCCGTCCCTGCGCATAATCGGATTCCTCGATCAATGCCTCGTCCTTGGCGACGATCAGGTAGTCCACGATCTCGTGTAGTTCGCCGCGGCTCTGGCGGCAGCATTGGGATTCTCCTTAAAGTGATATCGACCGTAGCCCTCCGCTATGAGCGCAGAAGTGGCCCGGGAGCAACGGACCATCTCGTCGCCAAGGCGGTATTTCTCGTCGCTGGGAAGCGTTCGCATGAGGCGGCCGACGAATAGTCTCAGTTCCCGGCAAGCGCGCCAGGCGAGCAGGTCCTCAAAGCTTCGAATTTGTCCCTTTTGCTCCCTCATCTACGTTTTCCAATTTGCATTTTCCGATTTGCGCTTTCTGTGCGGGAAAGCGACCTGATCTCGGCGGTCGAGAGACCAAGCCTCTCACCCAGAATTTCCTCGTTGTGCTGGCCGAGCGTTGGCGCCGGCGTTCGGATTTCCCATGGCGTCTCACTCATCTTGAACGGGGCGCCTGGCTGCCTGATGTTCCCCGCTTCTGGATAGGCCACCTCCACGAAGAACCCGCGCGCTTTCAGGTGCTCCGAGTCCAGGAGCTGGCTAAGGGTGGACGCGGGCGCGAACGGTATGCGCTTCTCCTGAGCGGCCCTGTACAGTTCGTCGGTCGTCCACTGGCTCGCCCACTCCTCCATGAACGGCCGCAGCGCGTCCCAGTTGGACGCCCGTACGAATCGGTTGGCGGCGACCTCCCACTGCGTCCATTCCGGCGTGTCCATGAGCTCCACCAGCCGCTGCCACTGGTGCTCCTCGACGCAGAGGACGAAGATCCAGCCGCCGTCTTTGCACTGGAAGAAGTCGATCGGGTGGATGGGACGCTGGCCCCAGCGTGCCGTCGGCATGTTCATGTACGGCCAGAACGCAAATGTCATCTCGAGTATCGCCGTGATG
>VBEJ01000173.1 GCA_005882985.1 Chloroflexota bacterium | reverse complement strand
GGACGAAGAACCTGCCGTCGGCCGACCAGGCGCCGGAGGCGCCCTGTGACGGACCGACTCGCCACAGGGAAGCAGTCGCCGGTTCAAGCACATAGAACCCGGGCTCGGTCACATTGCGGACGTTATCGAGCAACTCCGGAGTGGCAACTGGCTGGAGGCTCTGAGAAGGCGAAGCGGGAGACAGTGGCGATGCGGTCGAAGGCGTCTCGGATCCGATGGGCGGCTCGTCCGGGCTGTCGCACGCTGATAGGGCAACCGCAGTGCTAGCGAGGACGATTAGGATAACAGGCTGCCTCATCTCAATGGGAGAACGCAGAAAGACATTTCGTAGATACTCCGTTGCCGTCCCGCCCGCTCCCACGTACAATCCGCCTTAGTCTCAGAGAGCCACTCAGCCGGAGGTCCCGCATGCCCAACAAGGTCACCATCGACGTCATCCCGCAGTTCCGCGAGGCTGTGTTCGACCTCGTTTCGTCCTATCCGAAAGCCAAGCGCGGCTGCCGCTACGCGGACGTGCGCATCGAGGTGAGCGAGGGCAAGGTTGCGGTCGCCGAGAACGGGATGGACAAGTTCAGCGGCGAGGACTACGGCTTCGCCTTCGGCGTCCGCGTTATCGCCGGCGACCGCATATCGGCGCCCGGCTACTGCGGCGAGATGGTGGGCACATCCGATCTCCCCCGCCTCAGCAAGCGCCTGAGCGAAGCGCTCGACCACGCCTACGAGCGCGCGATCGCCAACGCTCGGGCAAAAGAGGATGCGCGCAGCCGCTCGGCTGTCCTCGGCCACGTGCTTGGTGACGTCACGCTCGCCCCTGTCGACGTCCGTCAGGACACCATCGACGCCCGATATGAGATAGACCCGCGCGAATTGCCGCTCGACGAGGCGGTCAAGTACGTCCGCGAAGTCTCAGAGCGCGTGAAGGGGATCGACTCCGGAGTGGCCTTCAACTACATCTCCGCCTACACGCAACTCGAACGTCAGCTCTTCGTGAGCACCGAGGGCGCGAACATCGATCAGACCACCGCCGTCACGCAGGGCACCTGCTTCGTCGTCGCGCAGGGCCCCGATGCCCACCAGGAGCTGTATGACTTCACGGGCCACCAGCGCGGCTGGGAGCTGATCACGCACGGCATCGAGGACGGGGTTTCCGCTGACGGCGAACCAATCATCCACTTCGACCACCTGATGGACTTCTCGCTCGAACTGACGCGCGACACGGTCGCATTGGCCGCGTGCAAGCCCCTTAAGGCGACCGACAAAGAAGTCGTCGTCGTCACCAACCCGCACTACAACGCGCTCCTCTGCCACGAGAGGGAACGCCCGCCCGCCGCATCTATCACTTCGATAGAGGCATCTTTAACGGCTTCTCGAACAGCCGCCAGACTGCGGCGATCGTCGGCGCTGAGCCCAACGGGCACTACAAGGCCACGGACGCCTCATTGGTACCGCTGATCCGCATGTCGAACACCGCGTTCGCTCCCGGCGACCGGGAACCTCACGACATCATCCGGGAGGTCGAGGACGGCTACTACGTCGTCGGCCACCGCATCCCATCAATCGCCGAATCAAGAGAGAACTTCCGGATCACCGCGATGAAGGTCTACGAGATCAAGAACGGCGAGATCGGGGAGATGTACCGCGACGGCGGGCTGATGAGCGACTCGCGCGACTTCTTCATGAACATCGACGCCGTCGGCAACGACTTCCGCCTCTTTGCCATTCCGAACTGCGGCAAAGGCCAGCCGATGCAGACCAAACGCATGTCCAACGGCGGCCCAACGATGCGCTCCCGGGCGCGGCTGACGGGGACGGGTTAACTCCCCGCATCGGTACCCCGCATGCTAGCCCCGCTCGGACTGAGCTTGTCGAAGGCCTTCGTCACGGTCGGTCCCGGAACAATGGCGTTCTACGTGTACATGCTCCGCTGCGTCGACTACTCCTATTACGTCGGGCACACGGATGATCTGGATCACGGAATCGCCCAGCATCACGCCGGCCAGATTGCGGGGTATACGCAGAACAGGCGGCCGCTTCGCCTTGTGTTCATCCAGGAGTTCGCAACTAGGGAAGAGGCTCTATCTGCCGAGAGGCAGCTGAAGGGGTGGTCGCGAGCCAAGAAGGAAGCTATGGTCGTTCAGAACTGGGAGCGGGTCCAGCAACTTGTTCAGAATCGAAACAAGGAGACGCCTGCTGAGCAAATACGAAGCCCTTCGACAACCTCAGGGCGAACGGATACAAGGACTCCTGAGCGGAAGGACAAGGCGTACTCGTGAAGCCCTGGAACGAAGCTGACGCCGGCAAGACAGACATCGACCAGCTCGTCCACCTGTCGAATCTCATCGGCAGCAACCTCTCGCTCGTCCAGCCCGGCGGCGGCAACACGTCCGTCAAACTCTCCGAGTCGGACCTCTTCGGCTGCGCAGCGTCCTCGCTGGTGGTCAAGGGCAGCGGCACCGATCTGCGAACGATTAGTCCGGCCGGCTTCACGCACCTTTACCTCGACCGCCTCTCTCTGCTCCGGCAGAAGGACTCGCTCTCCGACGAAGAGATGATGGCGCTCATGCGCGCCAGCATGCTCTTCCCCGACGGCGATCCCGTGCCGAGCGTCGAGACGCCGTTGCACGCGCTCCTGCCCGCTCGCTTCGTGGCGCACACCCACGACGTGGCGACTCTCTCGCTGACCGACACGCCGCACGCGGAGGAGAACCTGCGACGCGTCTTCGGGCACGAGGTGGCGTTCTTGGAGTACGTGCGGCCCGGTTTTCCCTTGGCGAAACGCCTGGCGGAACGGTATTCCGAGGGACCGCCGGCGAACGCGATCGCGCTGGTGATGGAGAAGCACGGCCTCGCCGTCTGGGGAGAGACTGCCCGCGAATGCTACGACAACCTGCGCGCCGTAATCGAGAAGGCGGAGACCTTCGTGACGGAGCAGCCGAAGGGCAAGCGCACCCTCGTGGCACCAGCGACGCCCGGCTTGGACCACGGAGCGAGAAGCGAACTCGCCGCGTCGATCCTCCCGGTGATCCGGGGCGAGATGGCGCGCAGCGGCTGGCCCAGCGTCCTTCACCTCGATGACTCGCCCGAGACCTTGCAGGCGATCGCTCCCGATGAGTTCCCCGAGGTTGCCGCGCGCGGCGTCATGACGCCTGAGCACATATTGCGCGCGGGCATCCGGCCGCTCGTTGTGACGTGGGACGACGAGGTGGGCGTAGGGGCGAGCCATCCATCGAAACGCGAGCTGGACACGCAGGCCGCCGACGATTCCTTTGATCCGACATCCTTGGCCACCGTGAATGGCTCGCCCCAACATGCCGCCGACCAAATCCGCCACGCCATCCGCACTCACCGAGACGAATACGCGGCCTACGCCAAACGTCACGGGCATGACCCGATTCCCGATTTCCTGAAGACCATCATCGTCCCGGGAATCGGCATCATCTACGCCGGCAGGGACCGCCGCTCGGCACTCGTTGCTGCCGACTGCTATCGGGCGACGATGCAAGTGATCGCAAACGCCGAGTCCATTGAGCGCTTCGAGTTCATCTCGGAAAAGGATCAGGCCGAGATGGAATACTGGCCGCTCGAGCGCCGCAAGATCGAGGACAGCGAGAAGTCCCGTCACGAGTTGGACGGCAAAGTCGCACTCGTAATCGGCGCAGCCAGCGGCATCGGTCGCGCGACCGCCCTACGCTTCGCCGAAGCCGGGGCACACGTCGTCGCGGCCGATCTCGATCGCGCCGGCGCGGAGAGCATAGCGGGCGACCTCAACGAGCGCGCAGCGGAGAGGGCTCTCGGCCTTCCCCTCGACGTATCGGACTCAAACGCCGTCGCCGATACGGTCAGGCAGACGGTCCTGCATTTCGGTGGCATCGACGTGCTGTTTTATTCTCCGGGCGTTGGGCCGGAGTACCATTCGGTCGTCGACATGCCGGATGAAGAAATCGAGCAAAAGCTGGCTGTGCACTACCGCGGCGCGGTCGCCGCAACACGCGAGGCTGCGCGCGTCATGGTTGAGCAGGGCACCGGCGGCCGGTTGATCTACAACGCCTCGAAGGCCGCCTTC
>VBEJ01000223.1 GCA_005882985.1 Chloroflexota bacterium | reverse complement strand
CGGTGGCGTCGTCGGACGGGGAGTCGCCGGGCGAGGAGAGGCAGAAGGGGAGGGGGCCGCCCTGAGCAGGTCGTTCCGGCCGGCCGCCTGCGTCGCGCCGCCTTCGCCGACGGCTCGCGCGGATATTAAGGGCACCGCGAGGAGCAGTGCGACGACCACGCAGCACCACTTTGCGCTAATTCTTGTCAAAAAGACTCCTTTGATCAACATCGGTCCGACTAGCGAGGTTCCCCGGGCTGCGGGCAAGCGGCAGTGACGAGGAGGACTCGTGGGAGGGCCTCCGGCGCCGCAGACCGCCCGCTGCGTTGTGAAGGGTCAGGCGGCAGCGGGAAATCAGGTGTGGGTAACAGGCCCGTTCCGGAGTAGCAGACGGGTTACGAGGAGAATCGTTAGGAAGTAGTTAACCGGTTACGGTAAGCGTTTAGGAAATTGGGTCTTGGCGGAAAGGCTGCTCGGTCAAACGGCTGGGAGTCTGTAACGAGGCACGGCCTACGCCCGTCACTTATGTCACAAGGCCTGTCCCCGTGCATCCCCGTCTCGCGGAATGGGCGAGCGCCGCGCCGCTTTAGCGGGCATCATGTTGGGACAGTTGCCGCCAGGAGGATGAGAATGTTGACACGATTGCTGTCTCGGGGGGCACGCAAGGAGCAAGAGACGGCGGCTGCAATTGAGGAGCCGACGGCGGCAGCCGCACCGCCGGTCGCGCGCGAGGGCGCGCCGCTTCTATTCGTGCCGGTGGACGGTGGGATGTCGTTCCGGCTGTTCTCGGCAAACGACGAGAAGGACGCTGCGGCGTTCGTGCGCGATGCTTTTCCGGGAAGCAAGGCGCTGTACTTTGAGCCATTGCGGGCCGGAATGCAGGCGATGGAGGGCGAACAAGAGGAGGTCCTCGTCGTCATCAACGACATGGCACGTCCCGGGACGGTCTACATCTCGTCGTTTACAGACATGGAGTCGGCTGAGTCGTTCGTAGCGTTCGAGACGCGCGGCGGCCTCGACCCGAGTACCGTGACCGTGCACCGAGGGATCGTGCAAACGATTGAGACGGGGGCAGCCAACGGGCCATACAGTACGCCGGTCCAGCCCCGGCCGGTGGCCACGCCAACGGTTGTGGAGCCGGTGGCGACGATGCCTATCCAGCCCGTGGAGCCGGTCGCAACAGTCCCTCTTCAGCCGGCGGCGCCGAAGAGTCCGCCACGGATACAGCCGTCCGTGACCGCGCATAGGCCTGCCGTAACGCAGGCAAGAACGCGATCGACGGCAGCGCCGACGCCGAAGGAGACAGCCGGCCCCCGACCGGGCCTGATGGAATCGATTCGGACGTGGCCGGGCTGGGACACGCTTCCCGAGCGCATTAACGTAGCGGCGACGCTGAAGTGGCAGCAATACGAAGAGATGAAAGAAGACCCGGTCGCAGTGAGTCAGGCGCGTGTAATGGTGGCCGCGGCGGCCGCGGCAGGCGGCGTGGGGGCGTTTTGGGCTGGGCCCGTGGCCGTGGTGATGTATGCGGCGGCAGGGCTGCTGGGCTGGCTGGCGGCGGCACACCTGACGTACTGGCTGGGGACAGTGTTCTTCCCGGGCCGAAGAGACGCGGAGGCCAAGGACTTGCTGTTCAAGGTCCTCGGCCTCTGTCAGGCGCCGCGCTTGATATTGTTGGTCGGTATGGTGCTGCCGGTAATCGGGCTGGTGGTTCCTGCGATGTCGGTGCTGCTGCCGCTGATAGTACTGGCGGTGCTTTTGTGGGTGCTGGTAGCGATGGTCCCGGCGACGCAGTATGCGCTGGATATCGACCGTGAGTCGGCAACGTTGACGGTGCTGACGTCGTGGCTCGCGCTGTTTGCGATTTCGTTTGTGATCCCGGCTGTATTGCTCTAACCAGACAAGAGCGCTCGCGTATCCTGGGTCGGCTCGCTAAATTCGGCTGAGCCCCAGGCCTCTCTGGGCGATGATTCCGCGCTGGATTTCGCTCGTGCCGGCGGCGATGGTGCCGCCGATGCTGGTGAGGTAGGTGCGGGCAAAGCGGCCGCGCATGCGGGCGTGCTTGGACCCTTCGCGCAGGGTGCCGTGCATGCCCATGATCTGGAGGCCCG
>VBEJ01000076.1 GCA_005882985.1 Chloroflexota bacterium | reverse complement strand
CCCACATGAGCCAGCCGGTCATACCGATGGCCCCCGAAGGGCCGCTGTAGGATGCGCCCGTCCTTGGTGCGGTCGAACAGGGCTCCCCAGCCTTCGAGCTCGTATACGCGGTCCGGCGCTTCCTGGGCATGCAACTGCGCCATTCGCCAGTTGTTCAGCATCTTGCCGCCCCGCATCGTGTCGCGGAAGTGCACCTGCCAGTTGTCTTCCGCATAGACGTTACCCATCGCTGCCGCGATACCACCCTCCGCCATTACTGTGTGCGCCTTACCTAGCAGCGACTTGCAGACAAGCGCCGTCTTCGCTCCCTGCGCGGACGCCTCGATCGCTGCGCGCAGCCCGGCGCCGCCCGCGCCGACGACGACTACGTCGAAATCGTGCGTTTCGTACTCAGGCACCCGCTAGAACCCCCACGTATTCGGGTCGCTAATATTGCCGTTGGCTACGAGCCGAATGTAGATATCTGTCGCCACTATCCAGATAAGGCTAGTCCACGCCCAGAGGCGGTGCTGGGCGTTCCAGACGGTGATCCTGTCCCACAGGCGCTTGCGCGTGCGAGTCCATGCCGAGCAGGAAAAGCAGTTCAGCCCGCCGCCCACCCAGTGACGGAGGGAATGGCACGAAAAGGTGTACATCATCAAGAGAAAGGCATTGACGACGAGAAACACGGAGCCAAGGCCGATGCCGAACCCGGTCTCCACCGCCTTGCCGTCGATTATCTCGTCCGAGTTGTAAAAGCTCCGCAGCGCGCCGTACCACAAGATCGGAACGAAGACTAGGGCAATGTACATGGCGAAGCGATGGAGGTTGTTGAACCAGAACGGGAGTGCCGTCTCGCCACGGTACTTGCGGCTGGCATCGCCAACGGCGCAGGCCGGTGGGCTGAGAAACCACGAGCGGTAGTAGGCCCGCCTGTAGTAGTAGCAGGTCGCGCGGAACGGGATCGGCCCGACCAGGACGATCAATGCGGGCGAGATGAATACGCTGTCCTTCGCCCCGAAGAGCTTGGGCTCGAAAACGGGCGAGATGTATGGCCCGATCTCGAACGCCCATTTATCGAGAAAGATACTGACCGTAAGCCAGCCAAAGAACACGAGCATGCCGAAGCCCGTCAGCGCCGGCTCTACCCACCAAGTATCCCCCCGAAGGGTGGCGAAGAACCCGAGCCGGTGTGGAGAAGCGACAGCGGTCTCAGCGCGGGCCATGGGGGCCTCGTAGCGCTATCAGCGTTTTCTTCATCGCCGCCGCAATTCTATCAACGCTGTCTATGGATTGACAATCGTGTCCGCACCTCCGCTGGGAAACATATCGCCCGTTCGTTTCGCCGCAAGCAGTAGTCCAACGATGCTCTTGCCGTCCTTCACCTCGCCCGTCTCGACGAGCCTCGCGGCCTCGGGCAGCGGCACGCGTTCCAGCGCAATCACCTCGTCCGGATCGCCGTCAAGCGGGTCTTCGACGAGGTCCGTCGCCAGGAAAATGTGAATGAACTCGGTGCAGTACCCTGGCGAGACGAAGAACCCGCAAAGACGCTCCAGCCGTCCCGCATGATATCCCGTCTCCTCACGCAGCTCGCGCTGGGCCGCATCCTCGGTGCCCTCGCTGTCGTCTGCGCCGCCGGCGGGTATCTCCAGCAGCGCTTCTCGCGCAGGCAACCGGTATTGGCGGACGAGGATTACGTTGCCGTCCGCATCCAGGGGCACGATCGCGGCCACTTCGGCGTGTTCCACTACTTCCCGTAAGACGGTGCGGCCGTCCGCGAGTGTGGCGGTGTCCTCCCGCAGGCTCACTATCCGGCCTTCGTAGATCCGCCGCGTGCCTGTTAAATGTTCAATCAGTTCGGGCGTCACTTCGAGGAGGTGATCCCTTCGAACTCGAACAGCTCCGGGTTGTCCGACGCTTGAAGCACCCGCAGCCAGTCCAGCTTCTCGGCCAGCACGGCGTAGTAGTCTTGCGGCGGAGAAAATCGCACGAAGCGCGCCGTATGCGCGCTGCGGCAAATCGTGACGCTGTCGCCGCTGGCGAGAGTGCGGTCGATCTGGCCGTCAACGCTGATCACGGCCTCCTTGTCCGCCGTTACCCGCAAATCGATTGTTGCGTTCCGCGGCAGTACCACCGGCCGGGCCGACCCGAGATGCGGTGCGACCGGCGTCAGCACAAGATCTTGCGACTCGGGGTGAAGGATCGGGCCACCCGCCGATAGCGAATACGCTGTGCTTCCAGTCGCCGTCGCCGCAATCACCGCGTCGCAGCGATGGATCGCGAGCCTCACGCCGTCGACGGCCGTCTCGACGTACAGGGGCCGCCCGACCGATGCTCGCCCAACCACCACGTCGTTAAGGGCGTGGTGAGTCGCTCCCCATGATGGCACCTGCGCCTGCAGCATCGTCCGCTCTTCGATCCGGCAGCGCCCTTCGAGGACATCGCTCAGGCGGTCTACCAGCTCGCCGGGGCGCACTTCCGTCAGGAAGCCGAGGCGCCCCATGTTAACCCCCAGGATTGGCACCGGGTGAGGTACGATGACCCGTGCCGCTCGCAGCACGGTGCCATCCCCGCCGATGCAAACGAGGAGCTCCGTCCCGGGAATGCTATCCGCGACCGCTGCGTCATCCCAGTCGGATGTTTGCCAGACCTCCGACCCCCGCCCGCGCAGGAGCTCGCGCGCCTGGTCCGCAATTTGGACAGCCGCCCGCGAGCGTGAGTGGACGAAGATGCCAACCTTCTTCACTGTCTGGACCTCGATTGGGTGTGGCGCACACTCTTACCGTCATGGGGTAGGCTCGCACCGGCAGGGGCGAGGCTCGTAGCCTGCCGGAGCAAGAAAAAGAACTCGCGGTTGCCGTCCGCGCCAGCTATAGGCGACAGAGTCATGTCGAGCACGCGCAAGTCGCTCTTCACGCACCATGCGACGAAGCGGCCGATCAGCTGCGCATGAAACTGCACGTCGCGTATAACCCCACCCCTCGGCACTTCATCCTTTCGCGCCTCGAACTGCGGCTTGAATAGCGCCACGATTGAATCGCTTGCCGCCGTATTGGCGAGAGCCTCTCCGCCCCGGCGATCGCCGCGGAACAGGCGCGCAACCGCCGGCAAGACCAACCTCAGCGAGATGAACGAAACATCAATCGTGACAAGATCGACCCGCTCGGGCAGTGATTCGAGCGTCCGCGCGTTCAGCCCTTCCATCACCACAACGTGAGGGTCGTTCCGAAGGCGGAAGTCCAGCTGACCTTTGCCCGAATCGATAGCGTAGACCCGTGCGGCGCCTCTCTGGAGCAGACAATCGGTGAACCCGCCAGTAGACGCCCCGATGTCCGCGACGGCCAGCCCGAGCACGTCCACCCCAAACTCCTCGAGTGCGTGCTCCAGCTTCTCGCCCCCGCGCCCGACGTAACGCGCGCGCTCCACCAACCGCAGCGCCACGTCCTCGTCCACAAGCGTCCCCGCCTTTTGGGTCGGGCATTCGTCCACTGAGACGGCGCCCGCCATCACCATCGCCTGCGCTTTGCCGAGGTCAGGCGCCAGTCCCCGGTCCACGAGAAGCGCGTCGAGCCGCCGCTTGGCCATCGTGGCCCCAGAATAGCATACGAAAAAACGCTCGGAGGAAACGAAGATTGGCTGCTAAGCCGTCTCGCCCTTGTCTTCGCCCCAGACGTTGAGGGCCTGTCCCGAGCGGGTAAGCAACAGCGGCCGCCGCAGTCCGCGGATGGCATCCGCATCTACGACGCACTTCTTGACGTCGCCGCGCGACGGAATTTCATACATTACGTCGAGCAAGCACTCCTCCAGCACGGTCCGCAGCCCGCGGGCGCCGGTCTTGTGCCGGAGCGCTTCCTCAGCTGCGGCTTCGAGCGCATCATCCGTAAGAACAAGCTCGACGTTGTCCAGCGAGAAGAATTCTGTGAACTGGCGGGCAAGCGCGTTCTTCGGCTCTGTCAGAATCTTCACCAGCGCCGCCTTATCGAGCGACTGAAGCGCCACCATCACCGGAATGCGACCGACGAACTCCGGTATCAGGCCGTACGTTAGCAGGTCATCGTGCGTAACATGCCTGAGCAGCTCGTCCGCATGCTTGACCGGGTCCGTCGGCGGCGCGGCGGCTGCCCGGAACCCGAGGCTCCGCGTGCCGCTACCGATGCGCTTATCGATGATCGCGTCGAGCGCTTGGAACGCGCCGCCGCAAATAAAGAGGATATTCGCGGTGTTGATCTGGATGAAGTCCTGGTGAGGGTGCTTGCGCCCGCCTTGGGGGGGAACATTCGCGACTGTGCCCTCGATGATCTTTAGCAGCGCCTGCTGCACGCCCTCGCCGGAAACGTCACGCGTGATCGATGGGTTATCCCCGGTCTTGCGCCCGATCTTATCGATCTCGTCGATGTAGATGATGCCGCGCTCAGCCTTCGTGACGTCGAAGTCCGCCGACTGGATCAGTCGCAGAAGTATGTTCTCGACATCTTCGCCTACGTAGCCTGCCTCCGTCAGCGCCGTTGCGTCGGCGATTGTGAAGGGCACATCGAGGATCTTCGCGAGCGTTCGCGCCAGCAGGGTCTTCCCGCAGCCGGTCGGGCCGAGGAGGAGGATATTGCTCTTCTCGAGCTCGACGTCCTTGCCTGACTTCGCGCCGATCCGCTTGTAGTGGTTGTAGACAGCAACCGAGAGGACCTTCTTCGCCTGCTCCTGCCCAACGACGTACTCGCTCAGCTGCTGGTAGATCAGCTTCGGCGGAGGGATGCGCTGAAGCGGCTCCTTGGGTCGGACCGTTGACGTCGAGTCTTCCTGGATGATCTCGCGGCAAAGCTCGACACACTCGTCGCAGATGTAGACAGCGCCCGGCCCGGCGATCAGGCGGCGGACCTGGTCCTGGTTCTTGCTACAGAAGGAGCAGGTGTAGCTGATTCGCGTTCCACTGCCCTTAGCCGGCATTATTTACGCCTTTGCCCCATCCCCCGGCGTCGCCGCAACCGCCTGTTTGGAACCTTGAAGGATTTCGTCTATTATACCGTACTCCTTGGCCTGCGGCGGGTCCATGAAAAAGTCGCGGTCGGTGTCGCGGATGATGCGCTCCAGGTCCTGGCCGGTGTGCTTCGCAAGAATCTCCCGGATCACCTGGTTCTGGCGCAGCACCTCCCTGGCGTGGATCTCTACATCAGTCGCCTGGCCCCCGACACCCCGGATCACCGCCTGGTGTATATGGATCGTCGAGTTGGGCAACGCATAGCGCTTGCCCTTCGTACCCGACGCGAGAAGCACCGTCCCCATACTCGCGCAGCCGCCCACGCAGATCGTCGCAACATCGCAGCGCATCAGGTTCATCGTGTCGTAGATCGCCAGGCCCGCGCTCACGACACCGCCCGGGGAATGGATGTACATATTCACGTCCTTGTCTGGGTCCTCGCGCTCGAGGTACAGGAGCTGGGCGATGATCAAATTGGCGATCTGGTCGTCGATCGGCGTGCCCAGAAAGACGATCCGCTCCTTCAGGAGGAGCGAAAATATGTCGAACGCGCGCTCGCCGCGCGGGCTCTGCTCGACGACGTACGGCACTAATGCTTCGGGTCTCATTTTGCTTCCTCCATCGTTCACTTGGCTGCGACCTTCGCTGTTTTCTTTCTGCTCTTTTTCTCCGGAATTGTTGCTCCATCTCGGGACGCTATCTCGGCCAGTCGGTCCATGGTCTTGCGCGTGACCAGCGACCTCGCGAGCGCGGCCCGGCCGTCTGGACTGCCGAACAGCGTGCGCAGCTGATGCGCCTGCTCACCCGACGACCCTGCCAGCCGCTCCACCTCAGCGTCCACCTCCTGGTCTTCGGCCTTGATCTCTTCCTGCTCGGCGAGGCGGGTTAGCGCCAGAGACCGCCGCACTCGCTCGGTAGCGACGTTTGAAAGCTCTTCGTGGAGCTGCTCGCGCGTCCGCCTGCTGTTCGCCAGGTACTGCTCTAACTCAAGACCCAGATGGCGCGCCTGGTCCTGGATCAACCTGTCGATCTCGCGCTCTACCATCACGGGCGGGAACTCGATCGACTTCGCAGCTTCCACGAGCGCCCCTACCGCCTTGTCCCGGTACCCTTCCTCCGCCTGCGCCTGCACGCGCTCCTGAATGTCGTTACGCAGCCGGTCGCGCAGGGTGTCCAGCGAAGCGAACCCCTCGCCGACCTCGCGGGCGAAGTCGTCATTGAGCGCCGGCAGCTGCTCCTCCTTCACCTCTTTGACGGTTACGGTGAACGTCCCGCTTTTGCCGGAAAGCGGCCGCTCGCCTTCAGGGATCGTTACCGGGATCTCTTTCGCGACACCCTTTTCCGCACCGATCATCCCTTCGGCGATGCCGGGCAGGAGGATCGTTGCCCCTTCACGCAGTCGCAGTTCGGCGTCGTCCTCCTTGTACACTTCCTTGCCGTCGATCACGCCTCGCACATCCGCGCGGACGATGTCGCCCATCTGCACCGGCCGCTCGACCGGCTCGTGGACGGCGTACCGGTGCTGCAGCTCTTCCAGTGCCTTGTCCACCTCGCCCTCGTCAATGCTGAAGGGTTCTCGCTTGACACGCACGCTCTGGTACTCGCCAAGCTCGACGGTCGGCCGGACGGGCACCGTCGCTTTAAATGCCAGCGGTTCGTCATTCACCAGCTCGATCGAAGGCTGGTCGATAGCATCGACGTCCTGTTCCTCGATCGCCTGGTTGTAGGCCTCCGGAATGAGTATGTCCAGCGCCTCCCGGACGACACGCGCACGACCGATATGACGCTCGAGCATGCCGGCGGGCGCCTTTCCCTTGCGGAAGCCGGGCACTTCCACCCGCTGGGAAAGCCGCCGGAATGCCTTGTCCAGTGAGCGCTCCATCTGCTGCTCGTCCGCCTCGACCTCAAGCAATACCTGGCTATCGGGAAGACGTTTCGTGGAGACCTTCATAACTCGATTATAGCAGCGGGCCTTCTCAGGGCACGGCCCGGATGGCACTGGATATGTCGATAACGGCGTATCCGCTTGTTCACAGCATGGCCCGCGAGAGAGCCGTTATAGGACCTTTTCCAGCTCCCACATGTCTCGAAGCGGCACGCCGTCGTGGCCCGTCGAGGGCACGCCCGGCTTCCGCGCTCGCACTCGGTCCATCGCATCGAGATGGAGCCGGACCAGCCGGTAGCCGCGCTTTATGTAGAAATTCAGCGCCCGCGCGTTATCGTTGGTCGTCGCGAGGACAACCGTCTTAGCTCCCCGTCTGCGCAACTCTTCCTCGGCAGCGTCCATGATGCGCGTGCCTGCACCGCTTCCCTGCGGCTCAGCATGCACTGAGACGATCTCCGCGCCCTTGCCATCGACCCACCATGTGACGACGCCGCTACGCCCGCTCGCCTCATCCCGCCAGACGATGCCTTCGACGTCCTCGGGCTCGTACTCTCGAAGCACGCCCACGGCCGGCGGCCCACCCGTGAACTCGCGCCAGTCCGCCTCGATCTCTACAGCCGTCGCCGGCCGGACGTGCGGCTCTCCCACGGTCACCTCCGCCGCGGCGAAAGTATGTCGGTGAGCGCGTCGCCCAGCAGGTTGAAGGAAAGCATCAGCGAGGCCACGACGATTGTTGGGGCGAACAGCAGCAGCGGATGAGCCCGCACGTTGGTCGGCCCGGCGTACTGGAAGATCATGACGCCGAAGCTGGCGTGATCTTCCACACCGATGCCGAGGAACGTTAGTGAAACCTCGGCCAGCGCGACAGCCCCAAGCGAAAGAGTGATGGTAACGACCATCAGATTCGTCAATTGCGGTAGCAAGTGGCGAAAGAGGATGCGCGGCGTCGAACTACCGATTGCCCTCGCCGCGAGTACATAATTGGCCTCTCGCAAGGACAGCACCTGGGAGCGGACGAGCCGAGCCATCCCCACCCACCCGAAGATCGAGAGGGCCATGGATAGCAAGAAGAAGTTTGGAGCACCCGACCTCACGAGGCCGTCGATTCCGGTGAAGTCCTCGATATCACCAAATAGGCTCTTGATCCGGTCCTTCATGGTTGCGTTGATGATCAGTATCAGAAGGAACGTGGGCACGGAATACAGCGCGTCGGCCACCCTCATGGTCACGTTGTCCACCCGGCCGGCGAAGTAGCCGCTCGTAAGGCCGAGCGATACGCCCAGGATAAGGCTGCCGCCGATCACGGTAAGACCCGAGATTATGACCGTCGTCTGAGCCGACCAGATCAGGCGAGAGAGGACATCTCGTCCCAGACGGTCCGTCCCCAGCAAGTGGTCGCCGCTTGGCGACGCAAAGGTGCTGTGCAGGTCGGCGTCGTCGAAGTGGTACGGAGCGACAACTGGCGCCAGGACACCGGCGGTATACACGCCAAGGATGATGACGATAGCTGCAACCGCGACGGGCCTCCGCGCCAGCCGCCGGAAGAAACGGAACTGAGGAGTCCTTCGTAGTTCACCCGCTTCCAGGGTTCCGGCCGTCAGCTCAGCCTGGTTCACGTTCGCCCCTCCGCCGACAGCCGGATGCGAGGGTCAATGAACCCATACGCGACGTCAACCAGCAGCATCGCAAGCTGGAATACAAGGGCTCCCAGGAGCACAATCGCCATGATGCTGTCGTAATCGCGGCTGGTGATCGACTCGAAGGCAAAGAGGCCAATGCCCGGGATGCCCAGAAGCGTTTCGAGGATGATGGAGCCCGTGAAGAGGCTCGCTAGCTCGAAGCCCATGAGCGTCGCAATCGGCAACAATGCGTTGCGGACGACGTGCCGCGTGATTACCGGGTACTCGTTCAAACCCTTTGCGCGCGCCGTCCGCACGAAGTCCTGGTCCAGGACGTCGAGCACCTGCGCGCGCATGTAGCGAGCCAGTCCTGCGACGCTAACCAGAGTTAAAGCGAGAACCGGCAGGATTGCCTCGGCAGAGAAAATGCCCACTTTCACGCCAAGGATGTCTCGTTCATGCCAGCCACCTGTCGGCAGCCATCCGAGCTTTACAGCGAACAGCCACTGGAGAAGCGGCACGGAGACCAGCACGGGCACCGACGCGACGAGAACAAACGCGCCGATGGACAGCGGGTCCAGCCAAGTACCGCGACGCAATGCGGCCCACGTGCCCACCGGAATGCCAATCGCAAAGGTGAGGAACATTACCACCGCGTTGTACTGCAACGTCACCCAGAGGCGCGGGAATATGACATCCTGTACGTCCGTACCCCGGTACTTCACGCTCTGACCAAAGTCTCCCCGCAGCGCTTTCCCCACGTATCGGATGTACTGCTCGTAGACAGGGTCGTTTAGGCCGCGTTCCTCCCGGATGCGCTCGATGGTCTCCGGTCTCGCCCTCGGCCCCGCCTGAATCTCAACGTAATCGCTCGGCGCATAGCGCCCGAGAGCGAACGTCACTATCGAGACGACAAACAGAATGACCGGGACGAGAAGCAACCGTCGCAGGACGTATGCGGCGAGGCCGTTCACCGGCTTTGGCCCTCGTCAGCGCTCGATGGTGACGTATCTCATCCGGGGGATGACGAAGGGTGCATTGACGAAGTTCTTCACATAGGGCTTCACGAGGACGCTATCCTGGCCGTAGAAAAGCGGCACCCATGGCGCGTCGTCAACGATCAGCTTCTCGGCCTCCTGGTAGTCGCTTATCCGCTTCGCCTGGTCGCCTTCTGTCCGGGCGCTGTCTAGGAGCTGATCGACCTGCGAGTTTGAGTACTTCGTCTCGTTGTCCGGGCTCTGCGAATGCAGCTTGATCTCAAGGAAGTTCTGCGGGTCCGGATAGTCGGCGATCCACCCCAGCGAGAACATCTTGAAGTTCCCCCGGTCGATGTCCCTCAAGAAGATACCCAACTCTTCTTGCTCGATCTGGATATCAACGCCTAGGTTCTGCTTCCACAGTGCCGTAACCGCCGCCAGCGCATCGCTGGGCGCCGCGCCCTGACCGGAGGTCAGCAGAGTCACGTCCTTGAGTATATCGGGGCCGCCCGCCTCCTCGAGAAGGGCCTTCGCCCCCTCGGGGTCGTACGGAATACCTGCTAGGTTCTGGTCGTAACCGGGCATGCCGGGGGGCAGGACGCCCTTAGCTGGCAGCAGGATATCCATAAGGACCGTTTTCGCCACCAGGTCACGGTCTGTCGCCATCGCGAATGCTTTGCGTATGCGTTGGTCATTGAACGGTCCTTCCTGCGTGTTGAAACCGATGTAGTCGGTCGACATGTTCGCGCCCGTGCGGTATTCCTTGTTCAGCGGCTCGTTTGGGTCGCGGATGCGCTCTACGTCGTTCACTCCCACGCCGCTAATGTCGATCTCGTCGTTCTCGTACATCACGAGCGGCGAGCCCCCGCTCAAGAGATATGTAATCTGACTGAGCGACGGCTTTGGGTCGAGGTAAAACTGGGGGTTCGCCTCGAGCACGATGCGCTGTCCCAGCACGAACTCCTTCATCTTGAACGGCCCCGTCCCGTTCGGATGCTGCGTCCAGTCCGCACCCTGGAAACACGTCGATTTGCCCACCTCCCGGCGGTCGACGACGTATGCGGTGGGGTAGGTCAGCTTATCGAGAAAGTAGACAATCGGGTCCTTGATCGTGATTTCCAGCGCGTCGTCGTTGATCGCCTTGATCCCGCTGATCTCCTGAGCCCGCCCGGCGATGAAGTCGTCCACGCCCACGATGTCGTTCAGGTACACCTCGCCGACCGTTGACTGCGTATCGGGATTCACCGCCCGCTCCATCGAGAACTTGAAGTCGTCGGCCACCACGCGACGGGACCCATCATGGAACTCGACGTTCTTGCGCAGGTGGAAGGTGTACACCTTGCCATCCCCGCTGGTGTCCCAGCTTTCGGCGACGTCCGGGATTACCTTGAGGTCCTTGTCGAACGAGACCAGCCCTGAGAACAGCTCCACGATGTACGCGGCCGAATCGGCGTCAGACGCGCAGGCCGGATCGAGCGATATCGGGTCGCCGCCGAAGAGGCGCAGCTCGCCCGCCACCCGCTGCGGTAGCTGCGCCGTCGCCGCCGGGCTCGTCTGGGAGCCGTTCTGGGCCGAGCTCGAACCGTCGCCGCCGCCCGTCGCCAGTAGCGCTATCGAAAGCCCACCGAGGACGACGATCAGCACGACGCCTATGCCCGTAAGTGTAAGGACGAGTCTGCGGGTTTCCATGCGTGCTAACTAAAGAACGCGGGCCGATTGGCTTTGGTTTGCCTACGTTATGTTACAGGAGCCCGGTGCAAGGAACCACACGCTTTAGTCCGGCTCTATCTCCGTCACCGCGATGTGCAGCTCCCGCAGCTGCTCCGGCGAGACCGTCGTCGGCGCGCCTGTGAGCGGTTCGGACGCACTCTTCGTCTTCGGGAAGGCGATCACCTCGCGTATGTCCGGCTGGCCCGTGAGCACGGCCAACAGCCGGTCGATGCCGGCCCCGATTCCCGCGTGCGGCGGCGCGCCGTATTCGAAAGCCTCCAGCATGTGCCCGAACTTTCGCCTCGCCTCCTCCGCCGATATCCCGAGCATCGCGAAGACCTTCTCCTGTAGGTCGCGGCGATGGATACGGATCGATCCACTGAACAGCTCCCAGCCGTTGCAGACGAGGTCGTACGCCCGCGAGCGCACACGTCCGGGGTCGCTGTCGATCAGAGGGAGGTCCTCCTCGCGCGGCGAGGTGAAGGGGTGGTGCATCGACACCCACCGATTCTCTGTCTCGCTCCACTCGAACAGCGGCACGTCCTTCAGGAAGGCGAAGGCGAGTATGTTTGGGTCGTACAGTTGAAGCCGGTCCGCCAGCTCGCGCCTCAGCCCATCGAGAGCGCGGTTGGCGACCGACGGCCGGTCGGCGATAAGCAGCAGCATATCGCCACGCTTCGCGCCGGCGATGCGCGCCATCTCTTTCGCCTGCTCGACGGTGAAGTACTTCGCGACAGGTGACCGGATCTCTTCTTCAGCCAGCGACCCGATGCTCCCTTCACCCAGGAAAGCCATTGAGACGAGACCCTTCGCGCCGAATTGCTGGACGAACGTCGTCAGATCATCGGTCTGCTTGCGGCTGAATTCCGCCCCGCCGGGCACGCAGAGCCCGCGCACGAGACCGCCCGACGCTAGCACCTGCCAGAAGACCGCGAACTCGGTGTCGCGGAGCGCCTCGTTAAAGTCGCTCAGCTCGAGGCCGTATCGCACGTCCGGCTTGTCGCTCCCGAACCGGCGCATCGACTCCTCATACGTCATGCGCGGGAACGGGTGCTCCCGGATGGGCCGCTGAGGAAACAGCGCCTGCGCCAGGCTGTAATACAGCTCCTCTGTCAGCCGAAAGATATCCTCCTCGTCTGACACGAAGCTCATCTCGAGGTCGAGCTGTGTGTGCTCCGGCTGGCGGTCGGCGCGCAGGTCCTCGTCGCGCAGGCAGCGGGCGATCTGGAAGTAGCGCTCGAAGCCGGCCACCATCAGCAGCTGCTTGAACTGCTGCGGCGACTGCGGCAGCGCGTAGAAATGCCCGGCGTGCACCCGGCTCGGCACGAGATAGTCGCGCGCGCCCTCAGGCGTCGGGGCCGTGAGCAGCGGCGTTTCGATCTCGGTGAACCCGCGCTCATTGAGGAAGTCGCGGATAAACTTGACGACGCGGTGACGCGTGACGATGTTCTGGTGCATCGTCTCGCGGCGAAGGTCCAGATAGCGGTACTTGAGGCGCAGCAGCTCCTCCACCTCCGTCTCTTCAGTGATGTAGAAGGGCGGCGTCTTCGCCGGGTTCAGCACCTGCGCCTCGCTCACCCGCACCTCGATCTCGCCCGTCGGGAGCGAGGCGTTCTCAGTGCCCTCGGGGCGACGGGCTACCGTTCCCTTCGCCACAACCACGTACTCGCCCCGGCAGGAGTCTGCGACGGCGTAAGCGTCTGCGTTCTCCTGTGGGTTGAAGACGCTCTGCACGAGGCCGTCATGGTCGCGCAGGTCGATGAAGATGAGGCCGCCATGATCCCGCCGCCGGTGCACCCACCCCGCGAGCGAGACGGTCTCGCCCTCATGCTTGGGGCGCAGCTCACCGCAGGAGTGGGTCTTGAGCATAGTGACGGTAGTGTAGCAAAAGCACGCAATTTCGTAGGGGCAGGTATTGCAATGCCGAAGGAATGGGTGGGAGACCTGACCGCCCTCGCCCGCGATCCCGTACGGACCGACCTTTGGGGAGGTGGATGAGGAGCGCAGGCGAGGTCTGTCCGCCGAGCCGAGTATCGCCCAACTGCTACGATAACGCCATGACCGATCGCTCGCCCCTTTCCCTCTACCTCCACATCCCCTTCTGCACCCTCAAGTGCTCCTACTGCGACTTCAACTCCTATGCTGGCATTGAGTCGCTCATGCGGCCGTTCGTCGACGCCCTCTGCGACGAGATGCGATTATGGGCGCCCGTCGTGGCGGACCGCCGCGTCGAGACCGCCTTCTTCGGCGGCGGGACGCCGTCGCTGCTGCCGGTGAAGGAGGTTGAGCGCATTGTTGGTGCGATGCGCGGGGCGTTCGAGCTTGCGCCAGATGCCGAAGTCTCCTTCGAGGCCAACCCCGGCACCGTCGAACGCGATTATCTGCGCAACCTACTCGCCGCCGGCGTGAACCGCATCTCCTTCGGCGTCCAGTCCTTCCACGACGACGAGCTCGCCGCGCTGGACCGCATCCATTCCGGCGAAGAGGCCAAAGAGGCCTACCATTGGGCGCGTGAAGCCGGTTTCGAGCGCATCAACCTCGACTTCATCTACGGTCTCTCCGAACAGCCCATGGAGAGATGGCAGACAACACTGGAGCAGGCGATCGCGCTGGGGCCGGAGCACCTTTCGCTCTACGCGCTGACGATCGAGGAAGGCACGAAGCTGGCGCACGACATCGAGCGCGGCCGAGTGCCCGGACCGGATGGCGATGTGCAGGCGGCGATGTACGAGTGGTCGTGCGAACGCCTCGCGCACGCTGGCTACCACCAGTACGAGATCTCGAACTGGTGCCGGCCAGGCGAGGAGTGCCGGCACAACCTCGTCTATTGGCGCAACGGCGAGTGGCTCGGCCTCGGCCCCGGTGCCCACTCGCATTTGGCAGGAACAAGGAACAAGGAACAGGGAACAGGGAAGATGGGCTACCGCTTCGCGGATGTGCATTCGCCAAGGCGGTATATCGACCTCGTTCGTGAGACGGTGGAGTGCGGCGTTGATGGGGCTGCGGGCGGGCACGCAGGGCCGCTCCTACGGGAGATGAGGCAGGTAGCGTTCGTCGAGGAGCAGACGGTGGAGATGGAGATGGCGGATACGGCGATCCTTGGCCTGCGCTTGAACGAGGGGGTAGACGTAAGGGAGTTCGAGCGGCGTTTTGGGAGATCGGTGGAGGAGGCGTACGGGGGGGTACTGGCGGAGACGGAGTCGTTCGGGCTTGTCGAACGGAAAAATGGGCACGTGCGATTGACGGATAGGGGGCGCTTGCTGGGCAACGAGGTGTTTGTGCGGCTGTTGCCGCCGTAGACGCGCCCACGCGATGTAAGGCCGCAGCAACGACAACACTCCCAAAGAGTCGCGTTCGACTACCTACACGACATCCGCCGATTGGATCTCTTCGTTGCTGCGCCCCTACGGGTATGACTCGCCGTTAAAGGCCGTGCAGGCGTTTGACCTCCGCCAGCAGCGGCTCGATGTCCGGCCCCCGGACACCCGGCCCGCCGCCGAGCGGGTCCTCAGCGAACGCATTCCCGAGCAGCGTGTCGACGCAGGCGCGAGCGGACCAGGCGATCGCCGTGAGGTCGTAGCCGCCTTCGAGGGCGTAGACGAGGCGGCCTTCGCATAGGTCATCGGCCAACCCACGGATGAGAGAGGCGATCTCGTAGTAGCCTCGGGCGCTGAGCAGAATGCTGGCCAGAGGGTCGGCGAAGTGGGCGTCGAAGCCGGCGGAGACGAAGATGAGCTGCGGCCGAAAGCGTCGGACGGCCGGTGCGCAGATCTCGTTGTAGCAGGGGCGGTAAGTGTCATCGCCGGAACCTGCCGGAAGCGGCACATTGATCGTGTAGCCTTCGCCCTCACCAGACCCGATCTCGGTCCAGTGGCCCGTCCCCGGGTAGTGCGGGAACTGGTGCGTCGAGAAGTAGAGGACGCGCGGGTCGTCGTAAAAGATGTCCTGGGTGCCGTTGCCGTGATGCACATCGAGGTCGATGATCGCGACGCGGTCGATGCCCGGCTCTTCAAGTGCCCTGGCGGCTGCAACGGCTACGTTGTTGAAAAGGCAGAAGCCCATCACGCGGTCTGGCGTGGCGTGGTGGCCCGGCGGCCGCACGAAGCAGAACGTCGAACCGATATCGCCCCGCAGCACCGCCACCGTCGCGGCAAGCGTACCGCCCGCGGCCCGGCGCGCCGCCTCGTAAGAGCGCGCGGACCCGTACGTATCGGCGTCGAAACGGTGCCGATCGCCTCCTGCGGTGGCGGCGACTTCCTCGATCAGGCTTTCCGTGTGTACAAACCGCAGCTCGTGAGTGCTCGCGTCGCGTGCTTCGACCTGCCTCATCTGTCCGAGCAGCCCGCTGTCCTCGAGATGCGACATGATGGCGCTCAGGCGGTCGGGCCGCTCGGGGTGGCCGGGCAGCTCATGTTCGAGATACAGAGGGTCGTAGACATAGGCGACGCCGGGCATGATGCGACGCATCGTATCAGGCACGGGCGGGCGACTGCTAGAATCGGGGCGCTATGTACACCATCGGTACTGCCGGTCACGTTGACCACGGCAAGTCCGCCCTCGTGCAAGCCCTCACCGGCATCGATCCCGACCGGCTACGGGAAGAGAAAGAGCGGGGTCTCACGATTGACCTCGGCTTTGCGTGGTTCACGCTCCCCGGCGGCGAAGAGGTCAGCATCGTCGACGTGCCGGGCCACGAACGCTTCATCAAGAACATGCTCGCCGGCGTGGGCGGCATCGATCTCGCCCTGCTGGTTATCGCGGCCGACGAAGGGGTGATGCCGCAGACGCGTGAGCACCTCGCAATCATCGATTTGCTCGGCATCGAGCACGGCGTCGTCGCGGTGACGAAAGCGGATCTCGTCGAGCCGGACTTCCTCGAGCTCGCGAAAGCAGAAGCAGAGGACGTTATCGCCGGCACGAGCATCGAAGGGGCCTCGGTCATCGCCTGCTCGGCCGTCAACCGCGAGGGGTTCGAGGACTTGATGGCGGCGCTCGAGGATGAGCTGGCGAAGCTGCCGGCCCGGCGCAACAATGGACGGCCGCGCCTCCCAATCGACCGCGCCTTCAAGATGAGCGGCTTCGGGACTGTGGTCACGGGCACGCTCGTCGACGGATCGCTGCGATTGGGCGATGAGGTCGAAATCGTGCCGGGACGCCTGAAGTCGCGCGTGCGGGGGCTTCAGACCCACGGCCGGAAGGTGGAGGTCGCTCAGCCCGGACGCCGGACGGCGGCGAATCTCAGCGGGGTTGCCGTCGACGAACTCGAGCGCGGACTGGTGGTTGCGAGCCCGGGGTTTCTGAAGGCCGTCTCGACCGTCGATGTGCGTCTTCGCGCCGTGCGTTACACCGGGCGCGCGGTTCGCCACAACCTGTCGGTCACGTTCCACTCCGGCCCGGCGGAGGTCGAGGGCAAGCTGCTCCTCCTCGACCGCGACTTGGTCCCGCCCGGCGAGACCGCCTGGGCCCAAATACGCCTCTCGAGACCGGTTGCCGCGCTTAGGGGCGACCGCTTCGTCATCCGCGACCCGAACGATACCCTGGGCGGCGGCTCGATCGTCGATGTGGACGCGAAGAGACATCGCAGGCACCATCCGGCGACAATCGCAGCGCTCGAGTCCTTCTCCCGCGGCTCGCCCGAGGAGGTGGTGCTCGCCGCCTTGCGCCGCCGAGAGCCCGCCGAGGCCCAGCAGGTGATCATCGAATCCGGCCTGGACGGCGCCACCGCCCGCGACGCACTCGATACTTTGATCGCCTCTGGCGATGTGGTCGCGCTGCCGGGAGCAGGCCTCGCCGGCGTGCTTATGCTTTATAGTGCCGACGGCCTGATGGTGATGACAAGCCATTTACGAGAAATCCTCGCCGCCTATCATGAGCTGTCATCGCTGCGGCCTGGGATGCCAAAGGAGGAACTGCGCAGCCGCCTTGGCCTGACGCCGCGCGTCCTGGACTCGCTTCTCGCCTACTGGACCGGCGCCGGAATTGCCAAAGAGATTGGCGCCGCCGTCGCCCTCACCGACCACGAACCGCGGCTCGGTCCTCACGCGGAGGCACGGGCGCGGGCGTTCATCGAGCAGCTGCGCGCGAGCCCATTCTCGCCGCCTGCGGACGCATCGCTTGACGAAGAGCTCCTCGCATACCTCGAGGCGCGCGGCGAGATCGTGCGCGTCTCCGACGGCGTCGCCTTCACGACAGACGCCTACCGCGAGATGGCCGAGCGCGTCTCGGCGCACATTCGCGCCAACGGCAGCGTGACGCTGGCCGAAGTGCGCGACATCCTCTCCACCAGCCGCAAGTACTCCCAGGCCCTGCTCGAGCACATGGACGCGGAGCGCATCACGCGTCGAGTGGGGGACGCGCGCGTGTTGCGGCGCGGATAAGGCGCCCGGTCGCTCCGTCTTGTCATTCTGAGGCACGAAGAATCCGTCGCGTCAATACGCTAGCCGTGCATTAACATCGCGCGACCGGGGACAGTATCCCGAGTGCTTTGGGCGGTCCGCAGCGCTCCTTCGGACAGATCCTTCGCGGCTCAGGATGACAGGAGCGCGCGTTACGCCGTTGGTTCTGGCGCCGGCTGCAACCGCCGCGGCGCAAAGCGGCGCCAGATGCGCGCGAAGTCGCCGTCTTCCCAGGCAACCAGGATCTGGCTCGCGATGAAGATCGAGCTGTACGTGCCGGCGACGATGCCGAGCAGCAGCGTAAGGAGCAGCACGTCGATGCTCCCTCCTCCCAGCAGCAGCAACGCTAGGATGGTCAACACCACCGTCGTCGATGTATTGATCGAGCGGGCGACCGTCTCGGTCAGGCTCGTATTCACGACCTCATCGAAAGCCACGCCGGGGTTGGCGGAGACGTTCTCGCGGATGCGATCGAAGACCACGATCGTGTCGTGGACGCTAAATCCGATCACGGTAAGGACGCCCGTGATAAACATGCTGTTGATCTCGGTCCCGAACAGTTTTCCGAAAATGGAGAACGCCCCGAGGATAAACACAGCGTCATGCAGCGCCGCCACCACAGCGGCGATCCCATAGCGGTACGGTTTCGCGAGGTGGCGGAACGACCACGAGATGTACAACAGGATAGCGATCGCGGCAACACCGACGGCAATCCCAGCGTTGCGCGCAATCTGCCGCGACACAATTTCCGACACTTGGTTGAAGTTCGTCACGCGGAAAGGTCCCAGTCGCTGCTCGAGCCCCTGCTCAAGGGTGTCGCGTTCAGACGGCGGCGCGGCTCCGACCGGCGGGCCGGTCGGGCCCTTCAATTCGCCGAGGCGGACGATGAACGCGCCGCTCGATGTCTTCTGTACGCGCGCCTCGCTGTGGCCGAGCGCGGTGAACGCATCATGCAGAGCGTTGTCGCTGATATTCGCGTTGTCGAACGCGATCGTCATTGTGGCACCGCTGCTGAACTCGATTCCCGCCTTAAGCGCCGGCGGAACAATCAGTGAGATGACGCCCGGCACAAGAAGCGCTGCCGAAAGAAGGAAGTAGAGGCCACGCCGCCGCACGAAGTCAAAAATGAACGGTGTCCCGGTAGCCACCCGGCGTACCGCCAGGTCCGGCGCGAAAAGCGCCATGTTGCGCGCCAGCGGAGTCCCGACGAGCAGCCGCAACAGAGTGCGCGTGACGATTATCGCCGAGAACATGCTGATGAGCACCCCGAGGCCGAGAGTGAGCGCGAACCCCTTCACCAGGGTTGCGCCGAACTGGTCTCCGAACCACCAGAGGATTCCGCACGTAATCAGCGTGGAAACGTTGCTGTCGCGGATCGAGGACCAGGCGCGGTCGAAGCCGTGCTCGATCGCCTGCGGCAGCGCCCGCCCGTGGCGCAGCTCCTCCTTCATCCGTTCGAAGACGAGAATGTTTGCGTCCACTGCCATTCCTACCGACAGCACGAAACCCGCTATGCCGGCAAGCGTGATCGTGATCGGGCCGATGATCGGCCCCAGCTTGAAGATCATCATGAGCGTCGAGATGTACGTGGTCAGCGCAAGCGATGCGATAACGCCCGGAAGACGATAGTACAGGACCATGAAAACCATCACCGCAAAGATGCCGATCATGCCCGCCTGCACGCTCCGCACGAGCGTCGTTTCGCCCAGCGTGGCGTCGACCTCACTTGTCTGGACGGTGTGCAGAGGGACCGGCAGGGCGCCGGCGTTCAACTGGACCTTGAGCGTCTTCGCCTCATCGAGGGCAAGGCCTTCGATGACGCCGTTTCCGCCGCTGATCGGCCCCTTCACTCGCGGCGCGCTCACCAGCTCGTCGTCGAGGAAGATGGCCAGCGGGTAGTTCACAAGTCTCGTGGTGATCTGTTCGAACAGCGTCCCGCCTTCGCTGTTGAAGGCAAGGGTTACACAGGCCGGTCCGCTCTGACATCCCGGCGGAACTGTCACGTTCGCTCCGTTTGCGTTCAGAAAGCGCCCCGTAAGTACTCTTGCCTGACCCTGGATCACCCCGGCCGCCGGCTTCCACTTCACCTCGCCGGTTTCA
>VBEJ01000222.1 GCA_005882985.1 Chloroflexota bacterium | reverse complement strand
CGAAATGAGGGCTCCGGCATGAAGAGCAATCCACCACCGAAAAAACGAGCCGATTCGCTCTGGCCTGCGCCAGGAAACCAGCAATGCCGCGAGCCAGGGCACCGGGAACCAGGAGGCGTGCACTATCGCGCAGGCCCATCCAAAGAACCAGGGCCAAAGTGAGTAGATGTGCTGCTGGAGCCACAGCGTCGGAGAGCCGAATACGCCGGATTCAATTTCCGAACCATGGACAGGAAACCCAACATCATCGGCGAACCCGCGCAGTCCCACACAAAGCAAGAGTGCAACGATTGCTACCGGCCACCAAACGAGCAGTCCGGATCGCCGGCGCTTCCTTAGCGCAGCTCTCGTCCGAGGAAGGGTAAACTTCCAGGCAACCTGGCGAAGGTCCGCCGGCCCCGGTCGGATGGTTGATCCTACGCCCATAGATTCAATCTCGAATCCGTTCCAGTGATGATAAGCACAGCTAAGGGAGCCGGTGAACCCAGCTCCCCCGCCGAATGCTTGTGGCCCTTACGAGAACGGGCCGCAGGTAGTGGTCGAGCTGAAGTCGACGCACTTACCGATGTTAATGGCCATGTCGCGGATTGGCGTCTGTAACAACACACCGATAGCAACGAGGGCCGCGGCAATTAGACCACCGAGAATTGCGTACTCGATCAGGTCCTGGCCGCGCTCGCTGCGGACGCGCATGTGCGCCATCAACCAGGTAAGAGCTAAAGTTGCGAACTGCATTAGAATTTTCCTCCCCTTTGGAAGCCGTTTTGGCAGGGCTCCCCCCCTGCATTGGCTCGAAGTTTAAAACCGTCGTACGTATGCGTCTGTTTCCTTGCGGATAGGTGTGGGACGACCGCCTCACCCCCCTTCCTCTTTTGCACGTCGCTGCGTGCGTATGTGCCTGCAATACTAGCGGCGCACCGTTCGGCCAATGCATGAGGCAGCATAGAAAATTGTTAGAATTATGTCAGCGTCAGGCTGAAGCGCCGCCGTCGCCCATGCGGAAGCGCAAACGGGACGCGCCGATCACGATCTCGTCGCCGTCTTCCAGCACTGCCCAGGTGGCAGGCTTGCCGCCCACCGTTACCCCTCCAGACCGCGAGAGGTTGTGCAGCATATATACGCCTTCGCGCCGCCACACGCGAAAGCGCGCACCGGGAAGTCCGGCGCCGTCAGGCAGGCAGATCGTGCAGTCTCCAGTAAAGCCCACGGTTACCGGGTCCTCTCCCAGCGGGAAGCGTCCGGCGTTTTCCGGACCCACGCTCTCCAGCCATGCGTCTGCGCGCATGTTGCCCAGCGGCCCCGTGCCGACGAACACCGCGCCGGGGTCTTCCGGGCGGGGGCGCCAGGGCGTCCGGAGTTCCTGGGGCACTGCCGGACGTCTCCGCCTGAGCAAATAGACCGCCCCTCCCGCGCCCGCGAGGGCGGCAGCCAGTAAGCCGCCAGCCGCGATCAAAAGAAAGGTTGAGCCTCCTCCGTGTCCCCCAGGCGCAGGAGTAGCGGCCGCCGTTACCACCGGCGTCGCCGGCTGCGTGACCGGAGGCGTCGTCGCCGGAGTCGGTGCGAAGCGCGATAGGTCGAGGGGCGCCTCCGCCCCTGTTATAGTACCCGCGTGGTTGACCTCGATACGCAGTGTCTTCGCCGATGCAGCGTCGACACCGCTCGCGTCGACATCGAGGATGTACTGCTGGCGCAGCGTGGTTCCAATCGCCTCGTACAGGCTCTGGAGCGACTGGGGCGAGGGCGCCAGCAAGAGCTGCCCGTGTGTCCCATTCGTCAGGTCCTGAAGGTACGCCTGGTCGATCGATGGGCCGAGTCCCACCGCGAAGAAGGGGAAACCTGCCGCCTGAGCCCCAGCCAGCGAGCCGCCGCGATCGATGTGGCTTACTGAGCCCTCATCCTTGCCATCCGAGAGCAGGACGACCGCCCGACGGTGTTGCGCGGGCGCCCTGCCAGCGGTGCTAACGGCCGCGCCGACGGCGTCGTAAAGCGCAGTGTTTCCAGCGGCCGTTATCCCGTCGACCGCAGCAATGAGCGCTCCACGGTCACTCGTAAAGTCCCGTACGAGCTGGATGCTGTCGCTGAATGTGAAGACCGCTACCTGGTCGGTCGGGCCAAGCTGGCTCACCAGCGCCTTCCCTGCCTGACGCGCCTGCCCGATGGCATCGCCCTCGTTCATGCTGCCGCTTGTATCGAATGCAAGTACCACCGCAGCCGGCGCGTTGGGGTCCTGTCCGGTGCGAAGGCCCTGGATAGGCAAAGGCCTTCCGTCGACTGAAACTGCGAAGGCTTGCGAATTAAGTTCGGTCACGGGGCGCCCGAAGCCATCGAGGACCGTCACAGTTGTCTGCAGTCGCGGATAG
>VBEJ01000237.1 GCA_005882985.1 Chloroflexota bacterium | reverse complement strand
ATCGCGGTGAGAACCATGTCCAGGTCGCTGCTGTCGATGCGATCGCCGAGGGCGTTCAGCGCATCCTCAGCGCTCATGCCCAGGTTGGACTCGCGCAGCATGCGGCGGATTTCTAGGGCGATCGGCGGCTGCATCTGCCTGGATGCGAACTCGAAGCTTTGCATCAGGCCGTAGCCCGACTTCAGCGAGTTGGAGACCAGGCCTAGCAGGTCCACCAGCTGCTGGTTGATCTTGTTTATCCGCGACTTCTTCTTTCCGTTCACCCACATAGCAGGCAGCATATAGCCGACCACGGAAAGGCCGATGCCCAGGAGCAGGTTGAAGAGGGCGACACCAAAGATGAACGGGATCACCAGGAAGAGAGCGGCCATACCCCAGCGGATCAGATAGAATTCGCCGACGCGCAACGGGACAGCCGCACGCTCGAGGTGAATGGCCATCGCCTCCGAGCCACGAAACTGCGACAGGAATGCGCTGAGCACCGGGAGCCCACTGTACGAGCGCTTCTCTCGGAAGGTGGACTGTTTGCCTGGTGCCGCACCGCTCTGCGGAAGCGGACCGCCTCCGGAACGAAACGCTTCGAGTCGCGAGCCCATCGGGTCGTCTTGTCCACCCCGACCTGTAAGGCCAACGGCGGCCAGGAGAAAAGCGAAGAAGATTGTGATGGCAATGCCGATAATCAGTGGGTCCATGATTTACCTCGCGCGGGGAAGGAACAGTCCGTCCGGCAGCTTAATGCCGGATGCTTCGAACTGTTCGGCGAATGTCGGCCGGATTCCGGTAGGCGCCATCACTCCTTCGATCTTGCCTTCCGGACTGACGCCGGTCTGCTGGAAGCGGAAGAGGTCCTGCAAGGTGATGATCTGCCCTTCCATTCCGTTGACTTCGGTGACGTGAGTAACGCGCCGGACACCGTCCGTGAACCGCGAGAGCTGGATGATCAGGTGCAGGGCCGAAGCAACCTGCTCGCGGATCGCCCTGTCCGGCAGCTCGAGACCGGCCATCAGAACCATATTCTCGATACGGGCCAAGCCGTCACGCGGTGAGTTGGCGTGGACTGTCGACATGGATCCTTCGTGGCCGGTGTTCATGGCGTTGAGCATGTCGAACGCCTCCTGGCCGCGGACCTCGCCGATGATGATCCTGTCGGGCCGCATACGCAGGGTGTTCTTGAGGAGGTCACGCTGGGAGATTTCGCCCTTGCCGTCGATGTTCGAGGGACGCGCCTCGAGGCTGACGATGTGCGGCTGCTGCATCTTTATTTCGACCGGGTCCTCAATCGTGATGATGCGCTCTGTCTCAGGGATATAGGCCGAGAGCGCGTTGAGGAACGTGGTCTTGCCGGTACCCGTACCACCGGAGATAAGGATGTTCAGTTTGACCTGCACGCAGGCCTTGAGGAACTCCACCATATCTTCGGTGACAGTACTGGCGTTCACCAGGTCGTTCATCTGAAGCTTGTCGGCGCGAAATTTTCGGATGGTAATCGTCGGGCTCTTCGGAGCGACGGGTGGGATTACGACATTGACACGCGAGCCGTCAGGCAGACGCGCGTCCACCATCGGAGACGACTCGTCGACGCGCCGGCCAATCGGCGCAATGATGCGCTCAATTACGCGCGCGATGTGCTGCTCGTCGCGAAAGCGGACGTCGCTGAGGTAGAGGATACCTTCGCGCTCGAAGTAGACCTCGTCGGGCCGGTTGACCATGACCTCAGAAATCGAGGGGTCGCGCATGAGCGCATCGATCGGGCCGAGGCCGACGACTTCGTCGACCACGCGCGACACGATATGGTCTCGGGTGATGCCACCGACACCCGGCATCTCTCGACGGAGGAGCGTCTCAGCCGCCTGCTCGACAACCTTGCGCCGCTCATCCGCCGGCATGGCGCTGATCTGGTCCGCATCGAGCTCGTCAATGAGCATCTGGTGCATGCGGAAGATAAGCTGCTCCATATCCTCGTTGTAGCGGCCCGGAGTCGTCCGGCTCGGGCCCATGGACGGCCGCAGGGTGGGCGCCTGGGGTCTGTTTGAATGAAAGCTTGTCATCTTGTCACTCCACACTTACTTCAGTCTTGTCTTCAGGGACTGATCCAAGAATGCGGCTAAGTAGGCCGCCCTTTTGCGCTTCTCTTGGCTTGGCCGGCTGTTGCTGGCGCCG
>VBEJ01000236.1 GCA_005882985.1 Chloroflexota bacterium | reverse complement strand
GTGTCTTTCAGGCTCGCCATATCGACTGTGCAGATGAGGACGACCATGGTGGCCATCTCAAGCGCCCGGGCGACAATGTCGTTGAAGGTGCCCGGAGTATCCAGGATCACGTAGTCATGCGTCTGCATGAGAAGAGTAACGACGCGCTCGATGTGGCCGGCGTGGACGTTGCGCCAATCGGTGGGCCGGATCGGCGCGGGAAGGATCGTGACGCCGGTGTTATGGGTGTACGTGCATTCTTCGACGATCTCCCGCGTGATGTCTTCCTCCGGCATGGCCAGGTCGGCGATGCTTCGCTCGACCGGGATGTCCATTAGAATCGCGACGTCTCCGAACCGGGTGTCGAGGTCAACGACGACGACCG
>VBEJ01000235.1 GCA_005882985.1 Chloroflexota bacterium | reverse complement strand
ACCCGAGCGTCGAGCGCTGGCAGAAGATCGTCGGGCGGACGGCCTTGCTGCCGATCATCGAGCGGCAGATCCCGATCATTGCGGATGAGGCGGTGGACCCGGAGTTCGGGACGGGAGCGCTCAAGATTACGCCGGGTCACGACCCGGTTGACTTCGAGATCGGCCAGCGGCATGGCCTGCCCGCGATCGTCGTGGTGGGGGGCGACGGCACGATGAACGCGGAGGCAGGGCCGTACCAGGGGATGGACCGGTTCGAGACCCGCAAGATCATCGTCGCGGACCTCGAGCGGCTGGGTCTCATCGAGAAGGTCGAGCCGCACCGGCACTCGATCGGGCACTGCGAGCGTTGCGGGACTGTCGTGGAGCCCGTGCTCAGCAAGCAGTGGTTCGTGAAGATGGAGCCACTGGCGCGACCGGCGATTGACGCCGTGAAGGGCGGCCGCATCCGGATGGTCCCCCGGCGGTTCGAGCGCGTGTATTTCCACTGGATGGAGAACATCCGGGACTGGTGCATCTCACGCCAGCTCTGGTGGGGCCACCGCATCCCCGTGTGGCGCTGTGAGTCGTGCGGCGAGGAGGACGCCTTCGTCGTGGACCCGGCGGAGTGCGCGAAGTGCGGGTCGAAGGAGCTGGAGCAGGACCCGGACGTGCTCGACACATGGTTTTCGTCCGGGCTATGGCCGCACTCGACTCTCGGCTGGCCTAACGATACTGAAGACCTGCGCTACTGGTACCCGGCATCAGTGCTTGAGACGGGGTACGACATCCTCTTCTTCTGGGTGGCGCGAATGATCATGATGGGCCTCTATAACATGGGCGAAGTCCCGTTCCGGCACGTCTACCTGCACGGGTTGATACGCGACGCGCACGGAAGGAAGATGACGAAGAGCCTGGGCAACGTCGTCGATCCACTGCAGGCGATCGACAAGTACGGGTGCGACGCGCTGCGCTTCACGTTGGCGACCGGCGGCGCGCCCGGTAACGACTTCCGGCTATCCGATGAGAGGCTAGAGAGCGCGCGGAATTTTGCGAACAAGATCTGGAATGCGGCGAGATTCGTTGTGGCGAATCTCGCCGGGGAACAAGGAACAAGGAACGAGGAACAGGGAGGCCGAGACCTTCCGTTAGAGGACCGGTGGATCCTCTCGCGTCTAGATAGTGTCGCCGCCGAGACGGATAAGTTGCTCTCGGAGTTTCAGATCAACGAGGCGGCGAGGTTGCTGTACGAGTTCTTCTGGAACGAGTACTGCGACTGGTACGTCGAGATGGCCAAGGTGAGGCTGAAGGCGGGGGATAAGTCGCCGATGCCGGTGCTCGTACGAGTGCTCGAATCAAGCATGCGCCTGCTGCACCCGTTCATGCCGTTTGTGACCGAGGCCGTTTGGCAGGAGCTACGGAGCGCGGTCGAGGGGCTCCGGCCGGAATCGGTAATCATCGCAAGATACCCGCAGGGCGGCGAGGGCTCAGACAGGGAAGCGGAACGGCGGCTGCACACCGTAATTGAGGTGATCCGGGCGATCCGGAATATCCGCGCTGAGCGTGGCGTCGACCCGGGCCGCTATGTCGAGGCTTACGTCTCGAGCGATGGGTCGCTGCCGGCGCTCGAGGCGGCGAGACCGCTGGTCGAATCGCTGGCGAGAGTGCGGCCGCTTCACCTGGTGGCTGATGCTGCAGCGACGCCGAAGACGGCGGTGGCATCAGCGGTGCTCGCTGAGGCGCATGTCGTGTTACCCCTGGCCGGAATGATCGATGTTGAGTCAGAACGATCGCGCCTAGCGGCACAACTTCGTGAGGCGGAGGGGGAAGTCAGCCGACTCGAGCAGAAGCTGGGAAACGAGCAGTTTCGGTCGAAGGCGCCGGCAGAGGTCATCCAGCGGGAAGAGGAAAAGCTGACGGTCGCACGCTCGCGGGCGGAGGGGTTGCGCGGGCGGTTGGCGGAGCTAGGGTAGCTCCTCGCCTCACGGTTGCCCAGCGATTAAACAACCGTTTGCTTTCTAAATTGACCCTCGTGTGGCCGCGTGCTAGCATTCGGATTGTGGCGATTGGAACAATCGCGTAGGGTTGGCACGAGCGGAGTAGCGCCTGAGTGATAACCGAGCTGTTCGCCGATTACATCGCCGTACTCATCGCCACGATCCTGGGATTTCTCCTCGTCGCCGGCGCACTTTTTGGCAACCGCATCCTGGCGCCGCGACAGCCGACCCGCACGAAAGGCGTGACGTACGAGTGCGGGATGCTGCCGATTGGACGGAGCCGCACGCAAGTACACTTTCGCTACTACCTCTTCGCCATCCTGTTCTTGATCTTTGACATCGAAGCGGTCTTCCTGTTCCCGTGGTCAGTGGCCTTCGTGAAGATCGGGGCGCAGGCCTTCTGGGAAATGGTCGTCTTTATTTTGATCCTGGCGTTTGGGCTGCTGTATGCGTGGAAGAAGGGCGTTCTGAGCTGGGGTAAAGAGACGTAATGGCTGACAAGCCGATCATCGAAGTATACGAAGTGAGAGACGACCCGCGCGAGGCGATAAGCGACGCGGTGTCGGCCGAGATCCGGCACCAGGTCAAGACTCTCGAGCCGTCGCCGCCGAACCCATCGCAGGGGCGGGCGACGTATAAGCGGATTCTTCCGGGCATCATGCAGATGCCGGCGGACTGGCTGATCGCCTGGGGGCGCAAATCATCGCTCTGGCCGCTTACATTCGGGCTGGCCTGCTGCGCAATCGAGATGATTTCGACCTTCATGGCGCGGCACGACCTCGACCGATTCGGCATCGTCCCCTGGCCGTCGCCGAGGCAGTCGGACGTGATGATCGTGTCGGGGA
>VBEJ01000075.1 GCA_005882985.1 Chloroflexota bacterium | reverse complement strand
GCGCGGGCGATGGCTTGCCCGGATGGCAGCTGCCAGGTCAGATGCCGCAAAAGGTTGCGCTGCGGCAGAGCCAATGGGCCGCCGGGGAAAGCCAGTGCGTTCAGCGGCAGATGGAACAAAGGCGTTGAGATCCTGGTGTCGATCCTCTTATTCGGCTTGACCTCGCCGTCACCGAAATTGAAGAAGGTCTGCCAGCCGATGAAGCGCCTCGGCGCCCGCGCGCCTCCGCGCAGGTCGACCGGGTCGGCCTGACCATCGCCCGCTGGGTCGAAGATCATGGCGAAGAAAGGCTGGCCCTGGTCGCCGGCCAGGTTGGCGCGATAGCTGGGACGGACCATGCTGTGGCCGAAGCGGTAAGTGGCTCCCTGGAACTCGACCGGAATCACTGCCTCGTCTTTTTTCACCGTATAGAACCTGCGTCCTTCGCTCAGGATCCTGTCCACCATCGGCTGGCCGACAAAGAGCGGCAGGAATTCCTTCAGGATCAGCCAGTGATAGTGATAGGTCGTGAGGGTGCGTGCCGTTCGAAATGGGTCGCGAGCGGCCGGCATCGTTCGCCCGACTAAATCAACCATCTTGTTGTGGAACAGGAAGAAGGCCGATTGGAGGCCGGCGATGACCATGTTCTCGTCGTTACGCGGGTCGGCGATGATCGCCCTCATATCCGCGGTTCGCGGCAGGTCCTCGAAGAGGCCGCCACTCTCTACCTTGAACTTGATCCGGTTGGCCGGGTCGTATAGTTGCGAGTCGGCAACGGGGCCGCGACCGTAAACGGAATCGAGGTCGAAACTTGGCGTCCTTGCGTTGGTGGCGGACTCTGGCTTAGTCGGCACGCCGAGCGTGGAGCCCGTGTCAAAGGTCATGTCGTGGTCCAGAAACTGGCCCATGAAGGTCGTTCCCGCCGTATGCGTCGGGTTGTTGCGGTTATTGGCGCTGAGAGCAGGGTCGACGATCAGGGCCACCGGGCCGGCCGCCAGATTATCGTTGGCGTCAAGGATTCCGCCGGGCTTGCCGATGTCCATCAGCGCGGCCCTAACGACGTCGGTCGCGGGCGCGAACGAGGGAAGGGACGGGAAGATCCGCCCGAAGTTCTCGAGATGCGTCGCGGCGAGCGCGACATCGGGACTGAGTAACGATTGCCCGCCGATGGCGGCAAGGCCACTCGTGGCGCCGATGGCCGCGGCGCCGGCGCCGGCCACCTTCAGGAAATGCCGGCGGCTAAAGCCCTTTGCGGACTCTGTCTCACTGCGTTTTGTAGTCTCCATGATGCCCTCCTGCGTGACGGGTTGTCGTTACTCAAACTTCCCTCTCAACGAGACCTGAATTGGTGTTAGCTACCGTGCGTCCCGAGCGTCCATCTGGATGAGCTTCCGCTCCGCGGGCGAGAGTGACGTACCGGAGCTCCCCGCCGCCGCAGCAGCGAGGGCAGCGCGCCGGTCGTCGGCTGCGTCCATCTGGATGAGCTTTCGCTCCGCGGCCAAGAGTGACGTACCAGAGCTCGGCGCCGCAGCGGCGAGGGCCGCTCGCTGGTCGTCGGCTTGGTCCATCTGGATCAGCTTTCGCTCGGCAGCTGCACGCGCCTGCTCGCTGCGAGCCGGCTCAAACCTTATGGCTGTGGCGGCGGGTGAAGAATGCCCCACCGGAATCGCCCATCTCCCGAAGCCAATACCGACGGCCGCGACTGCGGCCAGAATCGCCACCTGGATGGTCGTTCGGCTGACCGTGTGGAATGAACCTGTGTAGTGCATGATCTGTGCCTCCTCAACTTGCTGGGCGAGCTGCCCAATGTCCTGTGGATACCGGGGGCCGCCATACGCCGCGGCTTCTGCTGCTGCGCCCGGCGATCCCCGGATGAGTCGAGTTTCGTGGCATGCGGATAGGCGGACATCGAACAAACCGCGTATTTTTGGAGGCGTGAATGCGCCGCCCTCTGGCACAAAGGGCGTAGTTGAGGTTAGTTTCCCGTCAAGCCGTGCCGAATGGCGTAAGAGGTCGCGTCGGCTTTGCCGCGGGCGCCGATCTTGCCGTAAATGTTGGGCCCTTAAGGGCACGCGCTCGCTCTACCCAGCCAGTCATCCCGATATCTTCAAACTGCTCTAGCGCGGCATCGAGGAGCGGACTCGCACGCTCGCGGTCGCCCCGGCGCCCTCGGCGGACGTACATGAGCGCCTCATCAAAATCGACCAGGGCGCGGAGCGGCCGCTGTCCGTCAGCATCTAGCACCTCGCGGGCGCGCTCGAACCAGCGCTGGGCATCGTCATAGCGACCCTGTAGCGCGCAAAGGTGGCCCATGGAACGCCGGGCGTCATACATGGGATAACGAAAGTCCGGCTGGATAACTTTCTCAAAGAGGTTTCGCTCGATCGACTCAATGTGATCGGTCCGTCCGAGCACCCACAAGGTGTCGGCCACAGACATGACGGTTGGCGGGTAGAACTCTCCTGCGGCGCCTCCATGTTCGATAGCGGGCATCAGACGGTCAATCAATTGCAGGCTATCGGGAGTTCGGCCGCACTCGGCGTAGATGTGGGCCCCGCCGGCCGTAGCGCTGGCCGACCCTCGATGAAAAACTGCTCCAAGAAAGGCCTCGATGGTCGGAGCCAGGCGCTCCCAACCTTCGCCGCTTGCGTGAATCATCTTGTAGCGTGCTTCGACGAGGTTGTTTACCGCATTGGCATTGGAGGGCAATAGCCTGCTTAAATCGCGAGCTTGACGGTAGGCCTGGCGTGCACCGCCCAGATCGCCGAGAGCATTCCGTAAGCGGGCGAGAACCGTATAAGCCCTCGCCGCGCGTCCCATCCGCCCTTGCTTCTCCAGCAGTGAAGACTCCATCTCACTTGACGGCAGGAGACGCCGAAAGTCCCCGGCCCGGAACCAGACGCGGAACTCTGCTTCCCTGAACGGAATGGGCGATGCGAACGTGCCTCGCAGGAACTGCAAAATATCGTCGCGCGTCTCGAACATGATCAGATGGGCAAGCAGCGTTTGTTGATGTCGTGGCAGCCTCCTGATGACGTCGCTCAACTCGGCGTATTCTGGAGTGAGCAAATGAATCCCGGGGTAATGCGGGTCTTCAGCGTCCCTCCTCGTAAGCTCAAGCGCTCGAAGACGGGCCCAGGTAAAGTCGCGTCGGTCGCGCGCGAAACGCACACCCACAGCAGCGAGCTTGTACGCATTCGGAAAAGATCCGCCGATTGTCATGTCCGCGGCGACATCGGCCACGTAATCGGAAGCGGCGCACTCGTCCAAGACGGCGATTTGTTCGGCCGCCTCGCCGGCAACCGTCACCGCCTCATCGAACGCCAATGAGAAGACGAGAGCGCGGCCAAGAGAGGCGATGGTTTCCGTGCGGCGAGGGTCGTTGTGGAGCATCAGGGTCAGGGCGGCTCGCAGGAACCGTGCTACTTCCTGCCACGCGTAGTGGGACCTGGCCATTGCGGCGCCCCTCAACGCGTGGTCAGCACCCCGCTCGCTGCCGGGCAGGGACGCGCTGCACTCGTATTGATAGACGAGCATTGTTTCTATAAGTCCTGCAACGGACGCCGCAATTCCGAAGAGAAAGGCGCCCCCAAACGCGGAGGCGACTACCAGCAGGCTACGCGCGGACGGCGGGAGCCGGCCGAGCCGGCGGCCAACAGCTTCACGCACGTTACCTGGGATGCCTACGAGCGCGATCGATTCCACGTTTAGGCTAATGACTCCAGACGCATCGCGGCGTAATCTATCTTCCTCGATGAGATAGCTGGCAAGCTCTTTGACGAAGAACGGATTTCCCTCGGTCTCGCGGCCAACCGCGCTGACCAGATGTTCGTCAATTTCGCCACCCGTAATTTCGCTGAGCAGCTCACCGATCTCTGGGTCGCCGAGCCCGGTGAGCGTTAGGCCTTGGACAGCGGTCTCGTAACGCAGTGCAGAGAGTACTGTGGACAAAGGGCGGTCGGCGTCTACATCGGCGTCTCGGTACACACCCACCAAGCAAACGGGTTGATCGCGCGACACGCGGGCCACGTGCCGTAGCATCGACAGAGTATCGTTATCCGCCCACTGTAGATCGTCCAAGATGACCACCACTGGCGTTCGGGAGGCGAGTGCTAACAAGTATTGGGCGACGGCGTCCAACGCCCGAAACCGCTCCTCATCGGGCGGTAGCGCGGCTGGTTGCGGGGTGTTCGGTAGTCGTCGGCGTATAGTCGGGATCAGCCGGGCGAGAGGCGCGGCGCCATAGCCGAGGTCAGCGCCGAGCTGGCTGTCGTCGGTTTGCTGAAATTGAGCGGTCAGCGCATCGACAAACGGCTTGAAGGGCGGTGCCCATTCCTGTTGGCAGTGGCCGGTGAGAACCACTGCTCCTCTGCGCGAAGCCACAGCAGCGAACTCGGCAAGCAAGCTTGTTTTGCCCACACCCGGCTCGCCTGTCACAAGCATGAGTGAGCCGGGTGGTCCAGCGGCCGGGTCAAGCAAGGCGGTGAGCGCGGCGAGCTCTTTCTCGCGACCAATGAAGAGCTGCCTTCGCTCATGGTCCCTTGCTTCGGACATACGCTTTGGCATAGCGCGCCAACCATCCTTGCGACCGCGGTGCCCTCCGCCGCGATGTATGGCTATTGTAGGGGCGTTGTCAACCCCAGTAGAGGAGCGGGCCGAGGAAAGTTTGGGCGTGCACCTCTGCCACTCCAGCTGCAGGTGAGAGTAAATGAGCTGCGTCCAGACGAGCGTTGGGCCGGAGCTAATCGAGTGATAAGCGATTCTACGCCGTCGCCAGTCCTGGCGTACTGATGCGCGGCTCCCTAACGCGTCCTACCTTTCAACCGTCAGTTGGTGACGAATCGCGTAGGCGGTGGCGTCGGCTTTGCCGCGGGCGCCGATCTTGCCGTAGATGTTCGTGATGTGTCTAGCCACAGTGCGGAGGCTGAGCACAAGCTCGCGGGATATTTCGAGATTCGTCCGGCCGGCGGCGATCAGGCGCAAGACCTCGACTTCGCGAGCTGTGAGATGGCCTGGAAAAGCGGGCTTCTGGCCGCGCGGCAGTTCGCTGACGTCGGAGGCGTCGACAGGCTTCACCGCCCACACGCGGACCGGCTCCTCGAATCCCTTGGCCGCAAACTCCCCCCGGTCCGCGAACAAGAACCCCTTGCCGCTGCACAACCCGCGCACCGTATCCGCGACCAGTATCTCCCCACCCTCCGCCTTCGCCGCGATCCGTGACGCAAGTATCACGGTAGCGCCGAATAGGTCCCCCTCCTCTTCGATCGGCTCCCCAGCGTTCAAGCCGACACGCACCGACAGTGGCTCGCCCTTGCGCTCCGCGAAGGCGTGCTGTAAGGCAACCGCGCACTCCACAGCCTTTGTTACAGTCCCGAACGACGCCATGAACCCGTCCCCCATCGTTTTCAGCTCGGTGCCCCCGTGAGCCTTCAGCACCTCCCGCGTGATCCGCTCGTGATCCCGCAGCACCTCCCGGCCGCGCCCGTCGCCCAGACGCGACATCATCTCGGTGTGGCCGACGATGTCGGTGAACAGCACGGCGCGCAGGCCCCCGGAGGCGGGTTGAACTCTGTCGCGGGAGACGGGCCGGCCACGGTCCCCGAGAAAGCCACCGATAGCGCTAAGAATCGCATCCGGATCGCCGAGCGCCTGATGGTGGATGTCGCCCGCCAGCGGAACGAGGCGGGCGTTGGGAATAGCCGTGGCCAGCTGTTGCGCCCGCGAGATTGGCATGCCTGGGTCGTCGATCCGGTGCAGCACGAGCGTGGGGCACTTGATCTTCGACAGCTCGCCGGACACGTCCGCCTCGTAACTGCCTTCGATGTACCGGGCCATTACATCGCCCGTCGTCGCTTGCTCGACGATCTTCCCCACGCCCAGCGCGGCATCCGGGGAGACCCTCCCGAACTGGGTGTTGGCCAGCACGCGCGCCGCCGTCGGCCAATTGCCCCGCGCCATCTGCGCGAAGCCTAATGCCATCTCCCGGCTGAAGACATCCGGCACGCGGGCAAAGGCGCCATAGAGGACGAGGCGCTCCGTCAGTCGCGGGTGTCTTGCTGCGTACCTTATGCTCGGGATCCCGCCATCATTGGCGCCGAAGAGCGCAAACCTTTGGACCCCGGAGGCTCGTACCACCGCCTCTAGGTCGCGCAGGAGGGACTCGGAAGAGAGATCGCTTACCTCTCGCTGAGAGAGGCCGCAGCCCCGGGCGTCATAGCGGATGAGCGTGCGCCCTTCGCCAAGGCGCTGAACGAACGCCTCGTACGGCGGAAAGAGATGGAGGAGAGAGAAGGACTCGGCGAACTCGGCCACGACCACCAGAGGCGGGCCCTCGCCCTCCACGCAGTAGGCGATGCGGACGCGGTCTTCGGTGGTGCAATAGCGGACCTCGCGCTCCATCACATTTTTCCCTCGCGCACCCCCCACACCCGAACCGGCTCGCCGATACCTTTGAGCGACTGCTCGCCACGGTGCTCGAGCCGCCTGGCCGAGGATGTGCGGGCCACATGGCGTAACTTACAAGGCCTTCGTGATCCACTCAATACAGATCGTCCATTCTTAGCTGGTCGTCAGGCCGTGGCGCATGGCGTAGGCGGCTGCGTCCACCTTGCTTCGCGCGCCGATCTTGCCGTAGATGTTCGTGATGTGGCGAGCCACGGTGCGGAGGCTAAGCACAAGCTCTCGGGATATTTCGAGATTGGTACGGCCGGCGGCGATCAGGCGCAAGACCTCGACTTCGCGAGCTGTGAGGTGGTCTGGATTAGGGGGCTTCAGACCTCGATGCAGTTCTCCGACATCGGAGGCGTCGACAGGATCCACAGCCCACACGCGTACTGCATCTGAGACGCCCTTCAGCCGCTGGTCGCCACGGTCCTCGAACGCCACACCAGCAGAAGTTCGCGCCAGCGAGCGCACCGTCTCCGACACGAGCACCTCGCCCGGCGACGCCAGCCCGCTGATGCGCGCAGCGATGTTGACGGCGCCGCCGTAGACGTTGTTCTCCTCGCGGATGACGTCGCCGGCGTGGAGCCCGAGATGCAAGGGCATCCCGGCGTGGTTGCCAGCGCGGCTGCAGGCGAGCGCTGCTTCGATGGCCTGGCGGGCGCTCGTGAAGACCGAGAGGACGCCATCACCGAGGAGCTTGCCTTCGATGGCGGTGCCGGAGTGCTCGCGGATGACGTTGCGGAGGGAGGAGTCGATGTCACGCGCTTTCGCGCGGAAGGCAGCGTCGCCGAGGCGCTCGGTGAGGGCGGTGGAGTCGGCGATGTCAGTGAAGAGGATGGCGGTCATGCCGGATGGCAGCTCTGCCGAACGTTGTGCCTCCTCCGAGCCATTCAGGAAAGCCATCATCCGATCTGCCAACGCCTCAATGTTATCGGCCCACAATCCTTCGATTAGGGCCAGTTGTGCGTTGGGGATCAGTGCGACGAGGTCTCTTGTCATCTCCATAGACACGAACTGAACGCCGGAGTGCTTCATCACCAATGTTGGCGCCGTGATCGCGCGGGCGGCCTCCGATGCATCCCAGTCTGCTGCGATGTCGGCGAGCTTGAAGTATTCAGGTCCAATGCATGCACGAATATATTCGCCGTGCATCTTGTTCGCATCCCTACCGGATCCAAATGCAATGAATCCGATTGTCTCCGTGGCCACAGTCCAGTCGGCGCTGGCTGCGGCGACCAGGGCCTGTATTTGCGGAGTGCCTATTAAGTCGCTCCAGCGCGCGAACCCATCTATGATGGCCATCCGAGTCACAAGTTCCGGGTGTCGCGAGGCGAACACGATCGCCGCCGGCGCCGAAGTCTGAATAGACGAGAGGGCAAGCGAGTGGAGGCCAATTCGCTCCACCACTGCTTCCATGTCCACCACATAATCGTCAAGCGTCTGCGCCATGACTCGATCTGAGAGGCCGCATCCACGAAAGTCGAAGCGAATCAATGTATTATCACGAGCGTATCTGCGTTCGTACAGGCCTGCCACCGGATGCGACCATTCGAGCTGCACGTGGCTGACGATGGGTTCCATGCAGTGAACCATAGGTGGCCCTACACCCGTGACCGTATAGGCGATGCGAACGCCGTCCGTGGTCGTGCAGTAGCGAACTTCGGGTTCCATGAGGCCCGAATCCTAGTGCCCAGGCGTCAAGCCGTGTCGCATGGCGTAAGAGGCCGCGTCGACCTTGCTGCGGGCGCCGATCTTGCCGTAGATGTTCGTGATGTGTCTCGCCACAGTGCGGAGGCTGAGCACAAGCTCGCGGGATATCTCGAAATTGGTGCGGCCGGCGGCGATCAGGCGAAGGACCTCAACTTCGCGAGCTGTGAGGTGGTCTGGATAGGCGGGCTTCTGACCGCGCGGTAGTTCGCTGACACCAGAGGCATCGATAGGCATTGCCGCCCACACTCGCACTGGATCCGAGATGCCCTTCAGCCGCTGGTTGCCTCGGTCCTCGAAGGCCACGCCAGCAGAAGTCCGCGCCAGCGAGCGTACCGTTTCCGACACGAGCACCTCGCCGGACGCCGACAGACCCGCGATGCGGGAGGCGATATTCACGGCGCCGCCGTAGACGTTGTTGTCCTCGCGGATGACGTCCCCGGCGTGCAGGCCGAGGTGGAGGGGGAGGCCAGCGTCGTAGCCGGAGCGCCCGCAGGCGAGAGCGGCTTCGATGGCCTGGCGAGCGGAGGTAAAGACGGAGAGGACGCCGTCGCCGAGCAGCTTGCCTTCGATGGGGGTGCCTGCGTGGTCTCGGATTACTGTGCGGAGCGTGGCGTCTAGGTCGCGGGCCTTCGCGCGGAAGGCGGCATCGCCGAGGCGCTCGGTGAGGGCTGTGGAGTCCGCGATGTCGGCAAAGAAGATGATTGCGGTGCCGGAAGGGAGCGCTGAGGACTTCGCCGACTCCTCTGCACTTGTCTCCGCGATGAACTCTTCGATGAGGTTCGGCACCGGAGCGTACGTGATGTCGTCAATGAGGGTGAGTCGCGCGTCTGGGATGGCGGCAGCAATGCGCCGGCCAACTTCTATCGGGAACCAGCGGCTGTTTTTGTTTTGAACGATGAGCGTAGGAGCGGAAACGCGCGGGAGGAACTCAACGACTTCATAGCTTTCCCAGGACTTCCAGACCGCCCGCATAGCCTCGGGTTCACAGCACACGCGCATGAACCCGGCGAACAGGCGTCCGAACTCCGGGTTGGCGTAGGCCCACAGCACCTGCGCGAAGGTCTCCGTAAAGAGCACCCAGTCCGCGTCCAGCAGGGGGGCGCCAGCCTTGTAAGCCTGTGACCCCGCAAAGTCTGAAAACTTGGCCCAAGCGTCGCAAAGGATCAGGTGAGAGACGCGTTCTGGGTTCGCCATGGCGTAGGTCACCGCGACCGGTGCGGCATTGATCCACGACGCCAGCACGAAGGAGTCGAAGCCGTTTCGGTCAACCACCGCCTCGAGGTCACGCGTCATCGCCTCGATCGAGAAGTCGACCGCGCTGCGATCTGACAGGCCGGTCCCCCGGGAATCGTACGAGACGGTCCGGTACTTTGCCGCGAGGGGTTGCAGGATCACACTGAACATCTGCCAACTGAGTTCTGCGTGGCTGAAGCCTGGAACGGGCATCGCAATTAGCGGTCGGCCTTGGCCCGAAACCGAGTACGCAATGCTGACGCCATCGCTTGTCTTGGCGTACTGAATGCGCGGCTCCATCGCCCTATCCTATCTCTCGACCGTTAGGTTGTGGCGCATAGCGTAAGAGGTTGCGTCGACCTTGCTGCGGGCGCCGATCTTGCCGTAGATGTTCGTGATGTGTCTGGCAACGGTGCGCAGGCTGAGCACAAGCTCGCGGGATATTTCGAGATTCGTTCGGCCGGCGGCGATGAGGCGCAACACCTCAACTTCGCGAGCCGTGAGAAGGTCTGGATAAGCGGGCTCGAGGCCTCGAAGCGGTTCTCTAGCAGTGGAGGCGTCGACAGGATTCACAGCCCACACGCGTACTGCATCTGAGACGCCCTTCAGCCGCTGGTCGCCACGGTCCTCAAAGGCCACACCAGCAGAAGTCCGCGCCAGCGAACGTACCGTCTCCGACACGAGCACCTCGCCCGGCGCCGCCAGCCCGCTGATGCGTGAGGCGATGTTGACGGCGCCGCCGTAGACGTTATTGTCCTCGCGTATCACATCTCCCGCGTGGAGGCCGAGGTGGAGCGCGAGGCCCGCTTGGCTGCCAGCAGCCGCGCATGCAAGGGCGGCCTCGATCGCCTGCCGCGCGCTGCTGAAGACGGCCAGCACGCCGTCGCCGAGGAGCTTGCCCTCGATGGGCGTGCCCGCATGCTCCCCAATGACGCCTCGCACGATGCCATCTAGCCCTCGCGCCTTCTCGCGGAAGGCGGTGTCGCCCAAGCGCTCGGTGAGGGCAGTGGAATCGGCGATGTCGGCGAAGAGGATTATGGCCGTGCCGGAGGAAAGATCGGGTTCGCTGGTCGCGGGAGACTTCGAGCCGCTAACGAAGTCACGAATAGCCCGCGCCGGATCGTCCGTTTCCACGAAGCGGGCGCCGGGGATCCGTGGTGCCAAGCTGAGTGAGACCTGCCTGATCCTCGCATCGCTCGTGGACTTGTCATAGACCACGAGGGTGGGAACCGTGAGCGAACGCAGCAATGAATCGATGTCTACCCGTTCAGACGCCTCGATAAAGGCGACGAGTTGGGCCGCCGTCATGCTATCGCGAAACGCCTCGCCCAGTTGTCGAGCCAGGTCGTTGTCGGCAGACTCGTTGACTGTCTTCGCGAACGTCAGCGTAAACAACCCCCAGTCTTCCTTGGCGATATCCAGCAACCCTCCGGCGATGCGCGGGCGCGGTGATATTTGCGCCAGGTCGCGAGCCGTCCCGGCCGCATTAACCATAATGAGGTGAGATACTTTCTCGGGGTGTTTGGTCGCGTATGCGACGGCTGTCGACCCGCCCGCGTCCCTGACCGCAAGCACAAAGCTGTTTAGGCCGACCGCATCCACTACCGCCTCGAGATCAAGGACACGGGCACCGGGTGAGAAATCCGTCACGCTGCGGTCCGCGAAGCCTGTCCCCCGCCCGTCGTAGACCACGGTCAAAAACCCGACGGCGGTGAGGCGGTCCTCCATTCCACCTGGAAGCTAGTGGGACCCGGGAGTATACATGCAGACGCCCGAAGGGCGTAGTGGTGAGTACGATAGGCGTCCCCTCGCCGAGGACGGCATAGGCGATGCTCACCCCGTCGCTCGTCCTCGCGTACTGAATGCGCGGCTCCATCGCCTGTCTAACTCTCAACCGTCAGGTTGTGACGCATCGCGTAAGATGCCGCGTCGACCTTGCTGCGGGCGCCGATCTTGCCGTAGATGTTCGTGATGTGCCTCGCGACGGTGCGCAGGCTGAGTACGAGCTCGCGGGAGATTTCCGCATTCGTCCGGCCCGCCGCGATCAAGCGCAAAACCTCGACTTCGCGACTTGTGAGATGGTCTGGATGAGCGGGCTCGAGACCTCGAAGCGGTTCTCTAGCAGTGGAGTCGTCGACAGGATTGACAGCCCACACGCGTACTGCATCTGAGACGCCCTTCAGCCGCTGGTCGCCACGGTCCTCAAAGGCCACACCAGCAGAAGTTCGCGCCAGCGATCGCACCGTCTCCGACACGAGCACCTCGCCCGGCGCGGCCAGCCCGCTGATGCGAGAGGCGATGTTGACGGCCCCGCCGTAGATGTTGTTCTCCTCGCGGATCACATCGCCAGCATGCAACCCCAGGTGCAGGGGCAGACCGGCGTCGCCGCCGGCGCGGGCGCACGCGAGAGCGGCCTCGATCGCCTGGCGCGCGGAGGTGAAGACGCCGAGGACGCCATCGCCGAGGAGCTTGCCTTCGATCGCGGTGCCGGAATGCTCTTGGATGACCGCACGGAGCGCGGCGTCGAGGTCGCGTGCCTTCGCGCGGAAGGCGGCGTCGCCTAGGCGCTCGGTGAGGGCTGTGGAGTCTGCGATGTCGGCGAAGAGGATGACGGCGGTGGCGGAGGATGCGCCTTTTTGTGTTGTGTTCGCGCTCCGTGGGACGGCCGGTCCGTAGAGAAACGACCCGATCGCGGCTCGCCAGGTGCGGGCACGCTCACCATGCGTTGCGCCTTCGGCTACGAGCAGGTGAGCATCCGGCACCAGGCTTGCCAGCTCTCTTGCCTGCTCCATCCCGCCCAGCGGACCCTCCGCAGCCGTAGCTATCAGAGTTGGCGCCTGGATCGCTGCGAGCAGGCCACGGACGTCCCACTTCTCGATGTCTCGCCAGAAATCCTTAAACGTCTCGTAGGTGCTTGACTCGCGAAACCACGCTGCCAGCGGTCGGGCGGTCTCGTCATCATCCCAACCCCAACTAAGCGTGAGTCGCGCGATGGTTTCACTGACAAACCGCCAGTCGCTCTCCGGGAGCATCAGTGCGTCAATTTGCCGGTGCAGCGGCGGCGGAACGCGCGTGAAGCCGCCCGCAAGGACCAGCTTAGCCACGCGCTGTGGATGCGAGGCCGCGTAGGATGCGGCGACAGGTCCCGTGCACCCACCCATCGCCATAAGGACAAACATATCTAACGCGAGCTTGTCTACGACCGCCTCGAGGTCTTTGACCAGGTCGACGAGTGGGAAGGTCGTAATGCTCCGGTCCGATAGACCGAAACCACGATGGTCGTACCGCACGAGGATACCCAATCGGGACATAGCTTCATAGCTACGAGCCTGGTCAGGGAACAGCTTCTGCTCGATCTGGAGCTGCGAGGGCAGTTCCATCCAGACGACCGGCAACCGGTGCCCGGCGCCCATGGTGCAGTAGGCGATACTTACCCCGTCGCTCGTCCTGGCATACTGAATGCGCGGCTCCATCAATCGTCCTGTGCGACCGCCCATACCCGCACCGGCTCTCCGACGCCCTTCAGAGACTGCTCGCCACGGTCCTCGAACTCCACTCCGGCCGATGTTCGGGCGAGGCTGCGGACGGTGTCCGAGACCAGCACCTCGCTCGGCGCTGACAGCCCGCTGATCCGCGAGGCGATGTTGACGGCACCGCCGTAGACGTTGTTCTCCTCGCGGATGACGTCGCCGGCGTGGAGGCCGAGGTGGAGGGGCAGACCGGCATCGTCGCCGGAGCGGGCGCACGCAAGCGCCGCCTCGATCGCCTGCCGCGCAGACGTGAAGACGGCGAGGACGCCGTCGCCGAGGAGCTTGCCTTCGATGGGGATGCCAGAGTGTTCGCGGATGGTCGCGCGGAGGGCGGCGTCGAGGTCGCGGGCTTTCGCGCGGAAGGCCGCGTCGCCGAGGCGCTCGGTGAGGGCTGTGGAGTCCGCGATATCGGCGAAGAGGATGATCGCGGTGCCGGAAGGGAGCGTGGTGGCGGCGGGTTCAGTCTCACTCGTCTCGCTGACGAATTCCGCGATGAGGCGCGGGACCGCTGCGTAGGTAACATCGTCGATCAAACGAAAGCGGGCATCGCTGATTCGGGCTGCTATCCGCTGGCCGACCTGAGTCGACAGAAACCGGTTAGTACGATTATGCAGGACCAACGTCGGAATCTTTATTTGATCGAGCAGGTGCGAAACGTTCCACGCTTCGTCCGTCTGCGCGGCGAATGCCAGTTGGAGCCCTTCCCGGTCCACGGCGGCACGAATATGTTCGGCGAACCCTGTGGCAAAGGACTCCTCGAATGGGGAGAAAACCCGGGCAAGTGCCTCCGTATAGAGGACCCAGTCTTGGTCGCGCAACGCGATTTCGGCGCTGATCGTCGGACTCTCCAGGTAGTCGGTGAAGTCCGCTCGCCCGTCGACCAGGACCAGGTGCGAGACACGGTCCGGGTGCTTGGCAGCGTAGGCAATAGCTATGGAAACTCCGTCGTCACGGTGCGTCCCTGGCCCGCCGTCGCATAAGCGATGCTTACGTCATCGCTCGTCCGGGCGTATTGGATGCGTGGCTCCATTGCGATCGGTGCTCTGTACTTCCCCTCAATGGTGAGCCAGTGAGCCAACCCAGCGCACCATTCGTTTTTAAGTGCTAGCGGCCAGCGATCCCCGGCCAGCACCCGTGCGGATATTGTAAGGGCGGCGCCTCAACACTGATAGAGGCCGGGCGACGAGGGCCTACGGCGTGCAGTGCTGGCCGAAGAAGCCCACCATTCGCGCGACGTCCGTGATGTCCACGAAGCCGTCCGGCGGGTCGGGCGCGATATTGTAGCGCGCCGGCGCCGGCGGGACCGCGCTGCCGAAGACGCCCGTGAGCGCGGCGACGTCCGAGATGTCGGAGAAGCCGTCGTTGTTCACATCGGGTGGCCAGGCGTTCGTCCCGCACTTAAGCAGTGGGTCTGTGCCGATGATCGTCTCCGCTGCATCGCTCCACCCATCGCCATCCGTATCTTGAATAACCTCAACTCTTCCACGCATTATCGTGGGGTGAACCTGGCAGCGGTAGAAGAATGTACCAGCCGTGTTGAAGGTCTGTGAGAATGTGCCGCTCGTCTTGTTCCCCGAATCCCAGCCCTGCGCTATACCGCAGTTGTTGAAATTGCCATCGCTACAGGCAGTGCTGGTATGAGTGGCGCTTCCGACCCAGTTCCACGTCACCGTATCGCCGGTCCTGATGCTAGTGGGGCAGACGCCGCCAGAAAATGATGAGTTGCAGAACCAGAAATCCCCAACGTTCACGGTGACAGTCGCGGCGCGCGTCTCGCCGCTGTCGGCATGACTGATCGCAGCTACAGCGACAGCGATGACGGCGAGCTTTGCAGTCAGACCAGCGCCTGGAATCAAGGTTTGCGCATCCGCTGGATCTCTAGACAGCGCATAGGCTAGAGCCGGTCCGGCGGATCTGTCAACGCCAACAGGGGTCTTCGCCGGCGTAAACGCAGGGCGGACGTCCGGTCCGGCAGTCTCGAATTACGGCGAGCAGGTCTGACCGAAGAAGCCCACCATTCGCGCGACGTCCGTGATGTCTACGAAGCCGTCCGGCGGGTCGGGCGCGATATTGTAGCGGGCCGGCGCCGGCGGGACCGCGCTGCCGAAGACGCCTGTGAGCGCGGCGACGTCCGAGATGTCGGAGAAGCCGTCGTTGTTCACATCGGGTGGCCAGGCGTTCGTCCCGCACTTGAGCAGCGGGTTCGTGCCGATGGCGCCTTCCGCAGCGTCGCTCCAGGTGTCGTTGTCGTCGTCGCTGTCGCAGGCGTCGCCGATCCCGTCGGCGTCCGTATCGAGCGGGAGCGCGCCCAGCGAAAGGCGGCCGGAGCCGTAGGTGTTGTCCTTGCCGGCCGACCCGAGGTCGACGACGTTGGTCTCAAGGAATGCCTTCAGCTGCGCCGGTGTGTAGCAGGGCAATCGCTGTTTGACGAGCGCGGCCGCTCCCGCCAAGTGCGGCGAGGCGGCAGAGGTGCCGAAGAACGAACCTGACCCGTAAGTCGCCGTACTCACCCCGTCCGGCCCGGCGATGTCCGGCTTTATCCTGCCGTCGCTTGTCGGCCCCTGCGAGCTGAAGGACTCGATTGCGTTGGGGCTGTTCCAGTAGACGGCGCCGACGGTGAGCGCGTTCGGGTTGTCCGCGGGCTGGAGCACACTGTTCGCGGAAACGGTGTACTCAATGTCGTGGTAGCCGGAGTAGAGGTCGAGGTTCGCGTCAGTCGCCGCCTGGTGCTTCTGGACCACAAGATGGTATTCGTCCGTCACCGGCGCTGCGGCCACGATCACCTCGACCGGGTTCGCTCCCGGCACGCAACCACCGTCCCACTGACGGGTCTCGGAGGACGCCACGGTCACGATGTTGTTGTTATCGTCTAACCTCTTGAGATACAGGTCATAGTCGCGGCAGGCCGCGCCGAACGGGTCGTCCCACTTGAGCTCCGCGGCTATGGTCTCGCCCGCGCCGACGATGGGGTAGAAGCTCCCGAAGAAGTTCTGGCCGGGCTGGTTTCCCTCGTCCACGAAGGGTTGCAGTTGGAATTCGTGGAAGGTGTTGTTGTCGGTGTCACGGAACTGTCCCGACCAGTGCCTGGACGCATGGTTCCCGGCCGCCACCGACCAGAGCGTACCGGCTGCGGTTGACTGGGTGACGACATCGTCCACGATACCAGTCCCATCGCCGGGACCCGAGGTGAAGTAGCCCCAAGAGGCGTTGATCACTGTGACGCCTTGGGCTGTAAGCCACTGCGAGGCGTTCGCCAGCTCGACTTCGGTGTCGAAGTTCGCAAGGTACATCTGCGCGCCCGGCGCCATGTCGTGCACGATCTCGGCGACGCCCGTGCCGTGCTGTTCGCCGCCGCCGGTGATGTCCCCATCCGCCCGGAACGACTGCGCGGTGACGGCCGGCGGCAGTTCTGTCCCGAGCCGGCTCGTGTAGCCCTGGAACCCGAGGTCCAGCACCGCCACTTTGACGCCGGCGCCCGTGAGACCCTGCGCCTGCCAGCCGCTAGCGTTGGTAAGGCCCACGCCCTCGCTCGTGACGAGCGGGACTGCCCTCAGAGGCGGACGGACGAATTCCACCACTCCGGTGCGCGACAGCGCGTGCAGCGCCGCCACAGGTACAAGCACCTGAACGAGATTTTCGTGGCTACCTTCGACCGACGCGCCCAGGCCGCGGGCGACTGCCGCGGCATTATCAGCGTCGCCCTGCGCAGTTTCAACAATCACGCGGACGCTGTCGCCGTGGAGCTCGAGCTTGGACTCTCCGGCCTTTGCGGCGGCTTCGCCGTGCCCGCCGTGCTGGAAGGCATCGAGCACGCGCGCCAGTCGCGAGTCAAGCCGCGAGGGATGCGCCGGCTGTTCGTGCCCTCCGGCGAGAGTCGGGACGGGCGAGGCCGCGAGGAGGAGCAGCCCGACGAGGGCAGCGACCATGGCGGCACGGGTAGGGCGGACTATTCGCGGTATTCGGGGTAAGCGCAAGCTACCCTCCTGGATGCATTAGCGGAAAGGCTCTAGTAGTTAGAACGCGGATGACATAATGCTGTTACAGCCGGACGCAGGAATGGTGGGTGAAAAGCCTGGCTGGCTCGCTAAGAGGCTAGTGGCCGTCTTGCGGCTGTTTAAGGGCGCGACGGAGCGTCCGCACGGCAACAAACATCAGCGCCGCCCCGGCGACGCCGCTGAGAAGGCCGAGCGGAAGAAGGCGCCCGCCGAGGGGCTGCCCGCTGCTACCGGAGAGCAGTCCGACGCCCGAGGCGGGCCCTCCCACCGCCTGCCCGCTGACATTCGCGGTCTGGGCGGTAGTCCCGGCGCTGGTGCTCCCGGTACTCCCGGAAGCGGGCGCGTTCTGGCTCGCGCCTGTCGATTGCGCAGCATCACTCTGAGCGTTGGCGCTCTCGTTGCCGCTTGTCTGCCCGGTGTTCCCGCCGGCGCCTGGATCGGTGTTCGAGGGTGGCGGGGTCGGTGTGGGTGTCGGCTGCTCGAGAGGCGGTATTTCCGTCGTCCCGAGGCAGCCCAGCCTGCTGACGTCACGCCACGGCAGCTGAGAAGCGTCGACGAGGCGGATGAAGTCCTTGCCATCGTCGTTCAGGACAAAAAGAGATGGATCCAAGATTTCGCTGGGGTTCCAGCCATAGATCCATTCGCCGCCGATCTCAAGTGGTGTCAGTGGCGCCTTGTGGCCGTTAAAGACGTAAAAGTTCACGCCGGGCCCGACTGTGCCGACCACGCCCAGGTCGAAGACCTCGTTTGGCTTGTCGCTCATGAGCTTCCAGCCGGCCAGGTTCTGGGGCGCATCGCCTTTGTTCTGGATAGCGATCCTTCGCGGGTGGCCGCCACAGTCGATTAACGTGATCTGCAGGTCGGAGGCCGCGCTCGCCGTCAGGAGGTACGCGAGCCCGACGCCCCCCGCGATCGCGGCCATGCCCGCTCTCAACAAGGCGTTTCTCAGGGAGTGCACCCCTGTCCGAAACGCGCTGTCAGGCTGGCAATGTCCGTGATATCAACGAAACCGTCGACCTGCACAGGTGCGACATTATCGCGATCAGGTGCGCTCGGAGGTCCGGCCGGTGGGACCGGCATGCCGAAGACGCCGGTGAGCGCCGCGATGTCCGTTATGTCTGTGAAGCGGTCGTTGTTGATATCCGAGGGCCAGGCGGGGTCCGAGGAATTGTCGGCACAGTTGTCATTAGCCTGGGTCCCAACGACGGCCTCCGTCCGGTCCTGGTAGCCATCGAGGTCCGTGTCGCTCGTGTCGCAGCCGTCCCAGATGCCATCGCCGTCCGCGTCGGGTCGACATGTTCTGAATGTGGTAGGCCGGGGGCGAGAATCCCGGCTGCATGTAGCCGGAGATAAGGGTCTGCGCGTTCGCGGACGCCGGGTGACCCGGATCAGGCGGGTTCGGGTTCGGCTGCAAGTAGCGCGAGGTTGTGCCGTAGCCCCCGATCGAGGTGCAGACCCACTCATTGCGCGTTACGTTTTGGACTGAGACGGCGATCCCCCAGTCGTGGACGTGGCCGCCCCCGGCGATCACTCGACCCTGCTCCGCGGCGGTGACCACGTGGTCTGTGTTTATGCCGGTACCGCAGCTCGATGGACAGGTGTGCGTGTCGCTGTAGTTGGTTGGGATCGTGTACTCGGCGTCCACAGCCGTCGCCACGTTGAGGCTGATGCCCTTCAGCTTGTTGAGCGTTACGCCTGTCTCGTAGGTGACTGTGAACTTCAGCCTGACGTTGTGAGGGGCATTGCCGCTGTTATGGATATGCCAGCCGACGAACCATTGAAAATTGCAGCTGTTCGGGTCGTCCGGGCTGCCGGGCACGCCGATCAAGCTCCCGTAGCCGGCGGGCGACTGGTACACGGTGCGCTCGTTCCCTGAAAGGAAGACGGTTTGCAGGCAGCCGTTCGCGACGGCGTCGTGGTGCAGCCAGACTCCCTGCGGGTCGGCGCCGTTGTAGTTAGCGGTCATGCCGTCGGTGAGCGCGGGGTTCGGGTCTTTCCAGTAAATCAGGTCGGGAACAATGCTCGTGATGTAGCAAGGTGGAGCGCAAAACGGTGGGATGGCCAGGCTCAGCAGGTTCTCGCTCGCTCCCCCATTACCGGCGATCGGGCCGATCGAGCCGTCCCCGTTGTTGCCGTAGAACAGCGTGACCGTCGTCTGGGTTGCCTCGGCGGCGGGAGGCGTTGGCTGGAGCCCGCTACGGTCGGCCAGACTGAAAACGAGCAGGAAAGCTCCCAGCATGGCGGCGAGTACGGCTATTCTTTTCACGATTTACCCCCTCTGGGTTGATTGCAACGGCTTCTCCATTGTGCGCGCAGTCAATGCAAAAGTCACTAGCCAGCGGCCAGCGTGGAAAGAGTTAGGTAGTCGAACCCCCTTTTGACCGCTGTCTGGTTTGTGCCGCAAACCCCACCCGGCCCAAAGCCTCATCGCCGTTTCCCCGTATTGCAACGCATACTGTGCCACTCCGGAATTGGCATGTCAAGAACATGTCCGGTCTATTTTAATCAGATAGCGGGCGCTTGTTTTTCGCAAAATTGGCGTAAAAGATCATTGGCACCTTCGCCGGACGGGCGTATTCTGGCGTCGAGCCCACCATATTGACCCGCGGGGAGGGAAGCGATGCGTACATCGATTACGCTCGGGCTCGGTTTGCCGCTGGTGGCGGCTCTCGCCGCCGCCGTCGCGTTGTTGTCCGGTAGTCTCTCGTCACGAGCTGTCCAGGCTCCGGTGATGAGCCTCGACATGGACCCGGCCGGCAACAGCTACGACGCGGCCAGCAACACAATGACCGTCGGGACGATCGACGGCTGCCTGGCGAGCGAGATGGCCAATCCAGGCACGCACATCCACACGGTACACGTGGTTATCCAGAACGTGGAGGACCTGATCGGCTGGCAGGGGCGGCTCAACTTCGACCCGTCGGCGATGAAGCCGGTGGACGTCGATTTCGCGCCGTTCCTCGATACGAACGGGAACGAGCCGGTATCGTTCGTCAACATGCCAATCGACCGTTCGAGGTTTAAGCATCGCGAAATTGTGCGCGCGAGCACAGATCTCACCTCGGGCGCCGCCTCAGCGCTGATTGGTTCTGTCTACCTCCGGGAGCAGTATGCTGAAATATCACCGGACACACCCGCCAAGAGCCCGCCCGACGATAGCTCCTATAGCGCGCCCACCGGCGGGGTGGTAGCGGCGGTGAAACTCGAGGTCGAAGGGGATCAGAGCGGTCGTACGCTGTATATGCAATTGGATGACAATAACCCGTATCCGCCCGGCAGCAAGCTCGTAACGTTCACCAGCGGCGGCTACGACGAAATCGATTTCTCCCAGGACTCCCTGACTAGTGGCTACCACGCTGAGGGCGCTTCCGCGTGCGCCAGTGTGCCTGCGCCGACGAACGCGCCCACGAAAACGCCGTCTGTTCCCCCTTTGTCCACCGATCTACCGACACCCCTCCCGACAAGCATCCTCATAACGGACCCCTGGCGACCGATCGTGGCATCGCCTCTAGTTCTGCCTCCGGAGCCTCCGAT
>VBEJ01000234.1 GCA_005882985.1 Chloroflexota bacterium | reverse complement strand
TCTACGGCGACAACAACAACTGGTTCGCCGCCTACGCCCTCTGGGTCCTCGAGTACTACGGCGTCGACGCGAAGCTTATGAACGGCGGCCGTAAGAAGTGGATAGACGAGGGCCGTGAACTGAGCACCGACGCTCCGAGCTACGCTCCTTCGAACGCCAAAGTAAAGGGGCCGAAAAAGGCGATCAGAGCGCTTCGAGACCAGGTGATGGAGTTGATCGACAAGGTGAAGAAGGGCAAGGGCGCGCTCGTCGACGTTCGTTCGCCGCGGGAATACTCCGGCGAACTACTGGCGCCCGAGAACCTGCCCCAGGAAGGGTCACAGCGCGGCGGCCACATCCCCGGAGCGCAGAACATCGTCTGGTCGCAGGCAGTGAACGAGGACGGCACCTTCAAGACGGCCGACCAGCTGGCGGAGCTCTACCAGAGCCAGGGCGTAACGCCGGACAAAGACGTGATCGCTTACTGTCGTATCGGCGAGCGCTCCGCCCACACGTGGTTCGTGCTAACACACCTGCTCGGCTACAAGAACGTTCGCAACTATGACGGGTCGTGGACGGAGTGGGGCTCGTTGGTGGGCGCCCCGGTCGAGAAGTAGGCCGAGCCAGTCGCACACTGCTCTCTGCCGCGTCCTTCGACTAACCTCAGGACGACCGGAATCAGCGGTCATCTAAAGGCACGCCATCGGCCACGCAAAACGTGGCTTGCCCGCTCGTGGTGAGGCCTGCTCGAACCATGAGCGGTGCGACAGGGCAGCGCGTTTAGATATCACCTCTGCTATCATTTGCGTGAATGGCGAGCGACGCGACTGCGCCCACGTCCTGCGAGATAACCCACCGCGAAATTACCCTCAACGGTCGCTGCGCCTTCTTCCGGGAAGCCACCCCCGCCGGCGAATCGCAGGGATCGCTGGTCCTGCTGCACGGGTGGATCGGGACGTCTTCCTGGATGTTCCGGCATGTCCTGCCCGAGCTCGGCGCGCGCTATCACACGATCGCTCCTGACCTGCCCGGCTTCGGCCGCTCGCAGACGCTCGAGGAAGCCCCATCGATCGAAGGGTACCGGGAATTCGTCCGCGCGCTGGCCGACGAGCTTGGAATCGATCGCTTTCACCTCGTCGGCGTCTCAGTCGGTGCGACGGTGGCGCTGGACTTCGCGCACCGCTATCCCGAGCGGGTGCTCAAGCTCGTCCTACAGGGGCCGGTCTGGCGGGCGACCGACCTGCCGCGACGCTTTCGCTTCACTTATGACCTGCTCGGCCGGATTCCCGTCATCACTGACCTCATCCCGAAGACGCCGGTGAAGTGGTGGTTCTTCATCCGGCGGCTCGATATGGGCCGCGACACGCGTCACCTCTCTAAGGCGGATCGTCGTCAGCTGGGCCGCGACATCATGCGAGTGCCGAACGAGACGCTCCTCGACGTCGGCCGCGAGCTGCTGTACATCGACATGACGGAAACAGCCCGCCGCATCGTCGTCCCGACGCTCGTCATGGACGGCAGCGAAGCGCGAATGGTCCCGCCGAAGGCGTCGCACGAGCTGAGCCGGCTGATTCCCGGCGCCGAATGGAAGGTCGTTCGCAACGCCGGGCACAACGCCGCAATTGAGAAGCCACGACAGTTCCTCGACGCCGTGCTGCCGTTTCTGTCGACTGAGCCCGCGCCAAAGAAAACACCTCGCAGGCCGCGATCAGCTGCAGGAGCGAAGAAGCCCGCCAGCCGAAAGCGCGCGCCCGCTAAGGCGAAAAAAGCAGAAGCCTAGCGCAGGGTTACGCCGCTGCCACTTCGGAGGTGCAGAATGCGCATCGCCGAGCCCCGATCGGGATGTCGCTGAGGCACTGAGGGCACTTCTGCAGGGCCGGGTCCGGCGGCGGCTCCTTCTTCGCCCTCTGCATCAACGCGTTGACCGGCACGACTACAAGGAAGAAGACTGCCGTGGCGATCGTGACGAATGTGAAGACCTTGTTGATGAAGTCGCCATAGCGGAAAGTGCTGTCGTTGATTGTAAAGTCAAGGGCGGCAAAATCCGGTTTGCCGAAAATCATCGCTATGAGCGGCGTTATCAGATCTTCGACGAGCGCAAGCACGACGGCGCCGAACGCCGCGCCGATCACGACGGCGATAGCAAGATCGACGACGTTTCCTCGCAGCAAGAAGGCCTTGAAGTCGTTGAGCATTGTCACCTCCCCGGAAATAAGTAGGAGAATCTAATCGCGAATTGCGCTTCAAGTCAAGCGCCGACGCGGCCTCAATTCCGAACGGCCATTCAGGCTGAAAACCGACGACTGACAACTGATAACCGGCAACCCTTATAATTGTCAGCCGTGACTCTCCGAAACGGCGCTGCTGCTCTCGACGACATCCGTGTGCTCGATCTTGCGGGAGAGATCGGGCAGTACTGCACGAAGCTGCTCGCAGACCTGGGCGCCGACGTCATCAAGATCGAGCCCCCGGCCGGCGACCCCGTGCGGCACCTGCCGCCCTTCTACGGCGACGAGGAGGGAGCAGACCGGAGCCTGTACTGGCTCAACCTCAACACTAACAAGCGGAGCATTACGCTCGATATCGAAAAGCCTGAGGACCGGTCCGCGTTTGAGAAACTCGTCGCGGGCGCCGATGTAGTTGTCGAGACATTCGATCCGGGATATCTGGACCAAGTCGGCCTCGGCTATGAAGGACTCACGCGGATCAAGCGGGACATCATCCTCACCTCGATCACCGGGTTTGGGCAGACGGGGCCGCATGCGCACTACAAGGCTCCCGACATCGTCGGAGTCGCGATGGGCGGCATCATG
>VBEJ01000220.1 GCA_005882985.1 Chloroflexota bacterium | reverse complement strand
AGGCGACGGTCAACACTGATCGAGCCCACCTCAATCGTCGGCCGGCCCTCCGCGGCTGTCCGTCGGTGGAAGGAGCGCCTCGTTGGCGTCGACCACCGCGCGGAGCCAGTCCTCACCCTTCTTGTCGTCTTCTCTGCGAGTATCGTCACTTCTTCCTCACCTACTTATGAGGGTACCGGACGCACGTGAAGCTCGCATGAAGCAATTGCGCGCGATGTTAAGCGATGAACTGCGCACGCTAGGGCGATGGCCCGCTTATCAGTGCAGGATACGCGCCGTTCCCGGCCTTGGCGCTTGTCGATGCTCGACGTCACAGCGTATAGTGGGCGCGTGCTGGGGGTATTCGTCATCGTGCTCGTCGCGCTCGGGCTTGGCCTATACCTGAGGGGACGCACGAGTGCACAGAGGTCGAGCGACCTCTTCCGCTGGATGGCGGCCACCGCTGTCGCCATGATCGCCTTCCTGGCGCTCGGCATCACCTATGAAGACTGGTTCTTCCTCTGGTTCCTCCTGGCCGGGGGCATCCTGGTGGTGCTTGCTGGCGTTTGGATCGTTCTTCGTTGGCGTCGCGGGACAGTCCCGCAGTAGTTTTCGCCACCTGTTTTTGCCAAACGCCGCTGGCGACTACCACTCATATCGCCTAACCCGTCGATCCACTCCGTAGCCTTACTGCAGTAGGCGCCGGGGGCACAGGCGCGGGACAAAAGCCGGCGGATAGGGCTTCACCGGTGCTTCACTCCGGGCCTTAAGGTCGCGGAACCTACTGTCACGAGGTCGAAAGTAACAGCAGCTCGCACCGGCAGGGCCCTTTTGATAAGCTGTCCACTGTCCGATGACCGCTTAGCTGGTCATGGAAAAAAGCTCACAAAGGAAATTAGTCCCGCTGGCTTGCCTTTTGCTAGTGGGCGTAGCCCTGGTTTGGACTTCGAGGTCGCGTCAGACCCAGGGCGCTATCACGGTTGTTGCCGGCGCCGGCGACATCACGGACACGAGCAACCAGGGCGTTGCGACGGCGGCACTGGTCCCGTCTGATGCGCAGGTCATCACACTTGGCGACAATCAGTACCAGGATGGCTGCCTATCGGCCTTTACCAGCAGCAGCGGGTACGCCGGTTCCTGGGGGGCGTTCTTGTCGCGCACCCGGCCGGCCATCGGCAACCACGATAGCCATGACACCTCCTGCTCGACGGCTGGCAACGGGTACTTCGACTACTTCAACGGCGTGGGCTCCGGGACGTGCGACTATAGCTGCCGCACCCGGGAGACGGGGCGAAGGCTGGTATTCGTATGACATCGGGGACTGGCACTTCATCGTCCTGAACAGCGAGTGCAACGGTACTCCCTACGATTTCTGCGACCACACGGCGCAGCTTAACTGGCTGACCAGCGACCTGGCGGCCAACACGAAGTTCTGCACGATGGCCTACTGGCACCGGCCGATCGTCGCCCCGTCGAGCCAGCACCTCGACGACGAGGGCGCCTTCGCCACTCCGTATCTGGGGGGCGATAACGTGTGGCAGAAACTCTACGACGGTGGTGTTGACGTGGTGCTCCAGGGACATGACCACCTGTACGCCCGCTACGCTCGCTACAACCGCGCGGGCAACAACACGGACCCCAACGGCATCAGGCATTTCATCGTCGGCACCGGAGGTATTGGAAACTACACCGTGACCGAGACGAAGCCGGGGCAGGAGTACACAGCGTCCGTCCTCGGCATTATCAAGCTGACGCTCAACCCGACCAACTACTCGTGGCAGTTCGTGAACACGTCCAGCACGGTGCTTGACAGCGGCAGCGACTCCTGCCGGAGCGCGGACACGGATGGAGACGGATGGATTGACTCCGACGAGGCGATCATCGGGACGAATCCGAACCTCCGCTGCGGCACGAACGCATGGCCCGCCGATATCAACAACGACACATTCGTGGACGTCTCCGACATCGTCTTCCTGACGGGCAACTTCGGCGCCCCTGTGCCACCCGCCCCCGCCCGCTACAACATCGCCCCACACCCGCCGGACGGTTTCGTCGACATCACCGATATCGCGAAGATGGCCGGGTTGTTCGCGCAGCGCTGCACGCCCTGACCCTGCGCGCCTCGGCGCCCCGACGCCTTGCCGGCGTGCCGGTGGGCGCTTAGCCGGCCGCGTCGCAGGCCGCGTGCGAGCCCAGGTGCAGCTTGGCCGTGCCGCTGACGATGGCGCCCGGTGGGCCTCCCAGGCTCTTCAGGAAGTGGGATATCTCAGCCCTGCCGCCGGGAAACTCGTCGCTGGAGCCCGGAGGCGAGATCGACGAAGACTCGATGCCGATGCAACTGGCGTGGCTGCCGGCATCGGCAAACGTTGTCGTCGGCGACGTTGTTCTCAAGGCGAATATCCCCGAAAGCCCCAACGTTAGGCCAAGTACCACTGTCACTGCTATGCTTCGCATAAGCTACCTCCCTGGGTGATCTGTGAACCGTCGCGTCCGGACGCGACAGCCGATCGCTATGCTCTAGTTATGCCATCGAGAGCATTATTGTCAAGTCGCAATTTCCCCAGACGTGCCTGCACTTCGCAGCTTCGGCTCCGGCGGTACTGGCGGCGCCTCGTGGTACAACGTCGCCCGGACGGCTTCGTCGACATCACCTACATCACGAAGCTGACCTGCCTCTTCGGGCAGCGCTGCACGCACTGATCCCCGG
>VBEJ01000042.1 GCA_005882985.1 Chloroflexota bacterium | reverse complement strand
TATCACTAGGACGGAAGCGGACGCGATTTGGTTCCCCGAAAGCAGGTGTCGGACGAGGCAGCTACACGGTGGCTACTACGCCGCAGTTGATATGGGCGTCTGATGCTCTTCGAGGAAGGCGAGCACGGTCGCGTTCACGTCCTTGGCCCTCTCGACCAAGAATCCATGCCCCGCGCCCTCGAACTCCACCAATCGCGCGCCGGCAATACCCTCAGCCAGCAATCGCGAGTTCTGGGCGGGAATCACCCTGTCAGACGTTCCGGTTAGCACGAGCGAGGGCGATCTGATTTCCCCGAGGCGCGCGAAGGTATTGAAGCCGACGAGCGCCATGAACTGTCGCTGTATCGCGTACATGGGCGCCATCAGACGAGCGTTGAGAAGCGCCCGGCGGACTAGCTCTCCTTTGTTCTTGGCGATGTATTCCTCACTGTAGAGCAGGGCTAGCCCGGCCTCCAGCGCTTGAACCAGCGGCATGCCGGCCAATGATATGAATTGCTGTACGACTTCCGGCCCCGCGAACATCGCCGTTGGTCCACCGGCCATCGTACCGCCGAGAATGAGCGTTCTGACGCTGCCCGGGTGTCGCAAGACTAGCTCCTGGGCGACCATCCCGCCCAACGACATGCCGAATACGTGAGCCAGCCCGACACCGAGTTCGTCGAGCAGCGCGTGCGCGTCATCGGCCATCTGGCCGATGGAGTACGGCTCGTTCGGCTTATCGCTCCGCCCGGCGCCCCTGTTGTCGAACGCGATCACCCGATACTCGCGACTGAAAGAGGGGAGTTGAGCCCACCACCCCGTTGCGTTAGCCCCCAGCCCCATGATCAGCAGGAGCGGTTCGCCCTTGCCGTGCACCTCGTAATAGAGGTTGATCCCGTTTACTCTCGTGAATGCCATACCGCCGGTTCCTTCCGCTCTGGTTCACTAATTATTTGAACAAACTGCGGCGGCTGGGCGTTACGGTCAAGTTAAGGAGTGCTTGGTGAAGAATTGGAGTCAAATCTTGGATCTGCTTGGATTTATTTTATTCCCACCAACTCCACGTCGAACATCAGAGTCGCATTCGCCGGAATCTTAGGTGGCTGCCCAGCGTCGCCATAAGCCAGGGCGGGCGGAATGATGAGGCGTCGTGTGCCGCCCACCTGCATCGTGGCGAACCCCTCGTCCCAACCCTTGATGACACGCCCCTGACCCAAAGGAAACTCGAATGGAGTTCGGCCCTCGTTAAAGGAACTGTCGAACAGGCTGCCGTCCGACTGCAGCCAACCGGTGTATTCAGCGACGATTGTCTGGCCGGGCTCCGGCGTCGGCCCGGTGCCCGGCGCAATTTCGAGATACTGGAGGCCGCTTGCGGTAACCACGGGCTCGCCGACGACCGGGGGCGGAGTGGCTGCGGGCGCCGGGCGCGGAGTTTGACCAGGGGCAAGCGTGGGAGTCGGCGCCGACGGGGTTAAAGAAGGCTGGCTGACCGCGCTCTCCTTCCCGCCACCAGCTCCGAGCACAGAGGCAAGCGTCAGCCCGACGACCGCGATGACGACAAGACCAATCGCGGCGGCCGTAAGCGTATACGGACTGCCGAGGAACGCCGGCAACCTGATCTCTGGACCGACCAGCGCGCCGCTCTGCCGCGCCAGCTTTCGGTCGTACTCAGCACGACGCCGGGGATCGCTGAGCACATCGTACGCGTCCTTGATCTGCGCCCAGCGCGCCGCTGCCCGTGGCTTCCGGCTAACGGCCGGGTCATAAAGCCGGGCGAGCCTAAGATATGAGGCCTCGATCTCGTCTTCGTCGGCGAGCCGGTTGACCTGCAATATCGAGTAGCGGTCTCGTTCCTTTGCCATGTTTCTACCAGCTGTTACGTTTGAGTGAGAACAATTGTATCGGAACGCTGTTTAATGCGGGCAGTGCAGCCAGATTGTCATCGCCCGGTCGAACCATGCCCGCCCGTGTCCCGGGAGGTGGCACTCAACTCCTCCGCGAGCTCAACAGAGACCTCATCGGCGCGGTTAACCACCATTTGCGCGATTCGGTCGCCGTCTTGCACTACGTGTGACCTTCGATGATGGAGCGTGTACATTGTTACGAGCACCTCGCCTCTGTAATCGCTGTCCACCGTCCCGAGGACGACGAGCACGCCTTGCGAGGAGAGCCCCGAGCGGGGCCTGATCTGCACATCGAGACCAGAGGCGAACTCCATCGCGAAGCCCGTCGGGACGCGCACCGGCTCGGGCCCGACCTCTAGCGGCTCCTCGAGGCAGGCGTAAAGGTCGTAGCCGGTCGAGCCCGCGGTCGCGCGTTCGGGAAGACGCGCGTTGGCGTGAATCCGCTTGATTCGGATGGAGTGCCGGCTCACGCGCGCCTTCCGCGCGACATCTCCCAACAGTGCGCTCGCCGGATCAGGGCTCATCCCACGCGATATGAGGAATCATCGTACGATCGAACTCCCGCAGGCGTCCCGGGCCGAGCTCCAGGACGCGATCGAGGCACGGCCGGACATCGCTCAAGAGCCGTTCAACCTCGACGCCAAGCGTCACCGGCCTGTACGGCTCAAGGAGTCGGAAGGCGTCCGAGAGCAGGTTCACAGCGCCCTTCTGATTACCGCGCAGAACATGATGAAAGCCCGCGGCGATCTTGATGATTCCCTGGTAGAAGTCAGCCAGCGTACCCTCTTCGCCCTTGCTTCCCACTTCTCGCCAGACATCTTCGAGAGTCTCGTGGCAATCGTAAAAGCGCCAATTGTTGAACTCCGCAATACCCTTCGCGAGCGCCTCTCGCGTCCCGGGGTCGAGATCGGCCAGCGTGAGGCGAGCGGCCATCGCCACCAGTATAAAGCGCGGCAAAGTAGGAGGATACGATGAGGAGGGCCTTCACGTTATGATTGCCAGGAGAGCGGCCCAATGACTACGAGTGAAGCGCCCGACAGCCCTGAACTGCCTCCTCCGGCGCTCGAGGAGGTCAGTGAGGGCGTATTTGCGTATATCCAACTTGACGGCAGCTGGGGCCTGAACAACACGGGGTTCATCGTCGGCCGGGAAAGCCTCATCACCATCGATACCTGCTTCACGGAACGGCGGTCCCGCGCGTTTCGCGACGCGATCCGGTCGGTGAGCGGGTTGCCCGTGAGAACGCTCGTGAACACACATCACCACGGGGACCACACTCACGGTAACTTTGTCTTCCGGGACGAGGCCCTGATCGTCGCCCATGAACTGTGCCGAAAAGAATTGATCGAAGCAGGTGTTGGCACCAAAGCGCTGTTCCCGGGTGTCGACTGGGGAGAAATTGAGCTCGCGCCCCCGACCATGACGTTCGAGAACTGGATGGCGTTATACTCCGACGAGCGCCGCGTCGAGTTGATTTACGTTGGGCCCGCGCACACCACCAACGATATTCTGGTGTGGCTTCCGCAGCGACGTGTCGTCTTCACGGGCGACATCATCTTCAACCGCGGCACTCCGTTTGCGCTTATGGGGTCGGTCGCCGGCTGGCTGGAGGCGCTCGAACGCCTGCGATCGCTGGGGGCCGAACGCATCGTGCCGGGCCACGGGGCGGTCTGCGGCTCAGAGGTAATCGATGACGTCGCCGCGTATCTCAGGTTCGTGAGGGATGTAGCCTCCGAGGGGTACGAATGTGGGCTCTCGCCGCTGGACGCCGCCCGAAAGACAGACCTCGGGCCGTTCGCCGAGCTCCTCGACCCCGAGCGGCTCGTCGGAAACCTGCACCGCGCCTACAGTGAGCTCAGGGGCGAGCCGCGCGGGGCAACGCTGCCTCTGCCCCAGGCCGTCGCCGATATGGTCGCCTACAACGACGGCCAGATGCCACGCTGCCTGGCGTAGGTCACAAGGCGCTTTGTCTTAGCCGGTAGGTCTCCATCGTCTCCAGAATAGGTGTTCGCTCGGAAAGGTGAGCGCGGACGAGGCGCACTTCGTTGACCGAGAACGAAGGGCCCGGGCTTTCCTCGCGCAATCGCCCAACCGTCTCTTTGAGCTGAGAAATTCCGTCCTTCGACGTAAAGCGCGCGATACTGATGTGGGGCAAGAAATGCGGCCCGTCGAACGGGTAGCGCACGAGACTCGGGATAGCTTCGAGCACACGTTCGTTCAAGGCACGCACCGGCAGAGCGTCCCAAACCTCGGCAAACACGACCTCCGGGAAGGCGGCGGCGAGTCCAATCTGCGCTTCGAACGGCGGCTGCCGAGCGAAAACCGCGCCGCCGGCCTCAGCCACCAACCGCACAGACGACGTCAAGACATTGTCCGGGCTCGCGGCGTTCTCGTTCTCGAAACCGATTCCCTTTATCGTGATGTGCCAGTAGTCTTCCGGATAAGGCTCAACGCCGGGAGTGTCCTCCACTGCACGAACGAGCTTTCGAAGGTGCGCGGAAACAGAAGCATCCACGATCGGGACCAGGAAAGCGAGGTACGTGTCGCGGCCACGCGACCATTCGGCCTCGAGCGTCTCAGCGACGAGGCGCAGATCATCGAGGGTCTGAAAGTCGGCCCAGGCAGTGTCGAACTCGCCCTTAAGCGCATCCATTCAGCAAAGAGTGCCGGATGGCGGATGGTGGGTCAAGGGAGGGTTCGACTGCCCTTCAGGAATCGCCGGCTCGCCCCAACCCGCGCCACCCGGGGTCTCGATCGTAAGCCGGTCCCGGACTTGAAGCTCAAGCCTGGCTTTCGACGGGATCTCGTGGGACGATGACGGGCCATTCCCCGCCACATCGTTCGCTCGTAGAAGCACATCGTGCGCCGACAACCCCGGCCGTCCGCCCGCCAGGGGCCACGGAGCGCGGCGGCGACGCTCGGCCAGCAGCGTGACCGTCGCCGGCGCGAGCATCTCGTAGGAACGCACGATGCCGTTGCCGCCTCGGTGCCGCCCTGTGCCGCCGGACCCGGCCCGCACGGCGTACTCCAGCAGGTGGAAGGGGTAGGCCATCTCCAGAGCCTCGGCCGGCGTATTCATCGTATTCGTCATGTGGGTGTGCACGGCATCGAGTCCGGTGCGCAGCGGCGACGCAGCGGCGACGCTCCGGCACCACCACCGATCGTCTCGTAGTAGGCAAACTCCCTGTCCCGCTGCGCGTCGTAGCCGCCGATCGTGACATTGTTCATCGTGCCAGCGCTCGCTGCCGGAATAAGGTCCGGCAGGGCTTGGGCAAGCGCTCCGAGCACCACATCGACGATCCGCTGGGAAGTCTCGACGTTGCCCGCGGAGACGGCCCTCGGAGGACCGGCGTTGACGACCGAACGCTCCGGCAACTTGAACGTCACCGGCCGAAAACAGCCGTCATTTGCGGGAACGGTTTCTCCGCCCTCCACCAGCCCCTCCAGCAGACAGCGCAGCACGTAAAAACGCTGGAGCGGGTGACGGCCGCAACCGCGTTCACGGAGGAGGGACGCTCCGCCGCCGAACCGGTGAAGTCGCAGTGTAGAGTGCCCCGGGCGATTGTCAGGCGTACTCGGATGGGTACAGGCTCTTCGCTCATACCGTCGTCATCGAGATAATCCTCGAACTGATATTCACCCCGCGGGATTGCGGCAAGCGCCGCGCTCGTCATATGTTCGGCATAGTCCATAAGCCGCGCCATCAGCACGGAAGCACGCCTGAGTCCATGCCGCCCGGCTAATTCTTGCAGCCGCGCCTCGCCCGTGCGCTGGGCAGCGATTTGGGCATCGAGATCTCCCCGGCGCTCATCGGGCGCGCGCATGTTGCGGAGGAGCAAGTCCAGAACGGCGCCGTTCAGACGGCCGCGTTCGTACAACTTGATCGGCGGGATGACAACACCTTCCTGGATCAACTCCCGAGCGATTGGCATCGAACCGGGCGACATGCCGCCGACGTCCGCGTGATGGGCGCGAGAGGCAACGAAGCCCACCAGCGTCCGCCGCAGGAAAACGGGCGAGACCAAGGTTATGTCAGGCAGATGCGTACCGCCGAGATAGGGGTCGTTCAGGATGGCGATGTCGCCCGGCGCGAAGGGGGCGAGCGGCATCGCAGCTTCGACGGCCGTGGGCATCGCGCCCAGGTGGACGGGGATGTGAGCCGCCTGCGCCACGAGCCGGCCTTGCGGGTCAAATACGGCGCATGAGTAGTCTCGCCTCTCCTTGATATTCGGCGAGTGGGCACTTCGCCCCAGCGTTATCCCCATCTCCTCAGCGATCGCGGAGAATAAGGCAGCGGCGATTCCCAGTTCGGCGGCGTCAGGCTTGTAGCTCAGCACTAGACGATTGCCAGTATGAGATTTTTCATTCCATCCGCTTCAAACCGCCAGCCCGGCGGCACCACTGTCGTCGAGTCCATCTGGGCGACGACCGCCGGCCCCGCGAAGCGAAATCCCTGCAAGAGCTCGTCTCGCTCGTAGATCGACGCGTCCACGGACTTTCTTTCGAACCACACCTCGCTCTGGTGTGTGGCAGCGGCCCGCTTCGCCTTCCTCTTTTCCGTTTTCTCCTTGCGATTCTCCGTGTCGATGCCCGGGAGTACTAACTTCACGCGTAAAGTGATGACTTCCACGACACGCGACAGGTCGCCGTGACCAAAGCGTATCTGGTGCGCCGCATGGAAGGCGGGCAAGAACTCAGCCGGCGCGAAAGACTCCGTCGGAACTGCCAGTTCGTAAGACTGGCCGGCGTAGCGCATGTCCAGGAATGCTTGGACCGCCAGCCCGCCCAGTTCGAAACCCTCGGGCTCGAGCTCTTTTCGTCCTCGCTCCTCCAGTTCGTCGCGTCTTCGCGCGAGAAGCCGTAAGGGCGATGCACCGGCTGAGTGGGCGGCACGGCCGCTTTCGCTGTCGACGCTCAACATTACCGCCGCCGATAGGTCCTTCACGATTGGCGCCGTTGCCATGCCGAGAGCCGACAGAACACCAGGGTGCGGCGGAATAAGAACGCGCGGGATGCGAAGCGCCTCTGCCAGACCGCAGGCGTGAAGCGGCCCAGCGCCGCCGAAGGCAACGAGGGTGAAGTCGCGGCCATCGTAACCGCGCTCCACCGAGACGATGCGCAGGGCGCGCTCCATGTTGACGTTGGCGATTTGCAGCACAGCTTCAGCGGCAACGTGGGCATTGCCGCCGAACGGCTTCGCGATTCTCGCCATCGAAGGAGAACTCAGGGTAGATCGCCATCCGGCCGCCCAGCAAGCCAGCCGGCGAAATCCGCCCGAGCACGACTTGGGCGTCCGTGACGGTGGGCTCGGTACCTTCGCCATAGCATGCAGGCCCCGGATGGGCGCCGGCGCTCTCCGGGCCGACTCGGAGCGCGCCGCCGGCATCCAGACGAACGATCGAACCACCGCCCGCACCGACACTCACTACGTCGACGGTCGGGCCGCGCACCGGAAGCTCGCCGACGAGCGTTTCGTCGCGTTGGAGGATACGGCCGGGACAGAGCGCCACGTCTGTCGATGTACCACCCATGTCTAGCGTGATGATTCGGTCGAACCCGGCGTTTTGGCCAAGCGCGAAGGCTCCGGCAACACCACCCGCCGGACCCGAAAGCGCCGTGCGGATGGCCAGCATTCCAGCCGCCTTTGCGCTGACGCTTCCGCCATTCGACGTCATGACGCGCAGCCGCTTGACGCCATATCCACTCGACCCTTTTTCCAGGTGCGACAGGTATGTCTCCATGACAGGCGCCACGTACGCGTTAGCAACGGTCGTCGAAGTACGTTCGAACTCGCGGTGCTCCGGGAGGACCTCGTGTGAAACGGACGTGGGAATCCGCCGACGCCGCGCCGCGAGTGCGACCGCGCGCTCGTGTTCCGGGTTGACGAAAGAGAACAAGAAGCAGACGGCGAGCGATTCAACCTTGTTCTGCCTGACGTAGTCCAGCAGAGTCTCGATTTCCGCCGGGTCGATTGCCTGAATAACGTCGCCCCGGTGGTCGAGGCGCTCGTTCGCCTCCAGCCGTAGTTCGTCCGGCACGAGGGGCGGCTCCCGCTGCGGCGAGAGATCGTACAGCTTCGGACGCGCCTGGCGCCCGATGACAAGCACGTCCCGGAAGCCGCGCGTCGTAATCAGCGCGGTGCGCGCGCCTTTCCGTTCAATGATCGCATTCGTGGCAACAGTGGAACCGTGGACGAGATCAACCAGGGAGGACGAGGGAAGAGCGAAAAAGGAAGAAGACATCAGTTCCGTAAGGCCCTCAAGGACGGCACGCGCGGGATCGTCCGGCGTTGAAGGACGCTTGTACACGGACACTTTGCCGTCGCCGGTGATCAGGTAGAAGTCTGTGAAAGTGCCGCCTGTATCGACGCCTATGACGGGCATGCGGCCAGTTTAACTCCCAGCCGAACAGGATAAGGTTTTGCGGCGCTTACTTCGCGCTCAAGCCAGAGCGCGCCTTCGCCCGCGATTCGCTTACGACGCGGGGGAGGATGGACAACACCTGGTCGATTTCCTCTGCCGTGTTTTCAGGGCCACAGGTGAGACGGAGGACGCCGGCGGCGCGGCTGAGCGGCATCCCCATCGCGGTCAGCACGTGAGATGGCTCCCACGTCGCCGAGGTGCAGGCGCTTCCGGCGCTGGCAGCGATTCCCAGCTCATCAAGCGCCTCTAACATGGCATCTGACTGTGCTCCCTCGAAGCTGAAGTGAACGTTGTTGGGAAGGCGCTGCTCCGGATGTCCGGAAAGCTTCGCCGCCGGAACGGAATGAAGGACACCTTCGGCCAGGTGCCTCGACAGCTGCCGGCATGCCTTCGAGTAATGCTCGTGGTTCGCCTGCGCTTCGCACAGGGCTGCTGCCGTGCCAACGATGCCTGCCACGTCTTCGGTCCCGGCGCGCCGCTGCCGCTCTTGACCGCCGCCGCTCAACTGCTCAAGAAACGGCGTGCCGCGCCTAATGTACAGCACGCCCGCGCCCTTTGGGCCGCCGAATTTGTGCGCCGATAGGCTCAGCAGGTCCACGCCCAGGCGCTTCACGTCAAGTTCGAGCGAATTGGCACTCTGGACCGCGTCCGTGTGGAGCGCGATGCGCCGGCGGAAGGACTTCGCGCGGCGCTGCACCGCCTCGGTGATGTCCGCGAGGGGCTCGACCGTACCTACTTCGTTATTCGCGAGCATCACGCTTACAAGTACTGTCCGGTCGGTGATCGCTTCGGCGACGACATCGGGGTCGACCATGCCAAACCGATCTACTGGCACGAATGTTGTCTCAAACCCGAATTTCGCGAGGTAATCACAAGAGTGCAGGACCGCATGGTGCTCGATTCTCGAGGTGACCACGTGGTTTCCGAGGCCCGCAAACTGCTCGGCGAAGGCGACACCCTTGATCGCTGCATTGATCGACTCTGTGCCCGGCCCTGTGAACACGACCTCCTGCGCTCGGCAGCCAAGAGCATCAGCCACCGAGCTTCTCGCCCTCTCGATCGCCCGTGCCGCCTCCTTGCCAAGCCCGTACATCCCTGAGGGGTTCCCGAACTCGTCCTCAAGGTGCGGCCACATCGCATCCAGCGCCTTCGGATGAAGGCGAGTCGTCGCCGCGTGGTCGAGGTAGATTCGCGTTTTCAAAGGGTTGTCGTCAGCGGAGACCCGCGACGAACAGTTTAGCAAACGAGGCGACGCGCTTCCTGTAGGCGTCGGTGCTTAATGCGGCGCTCTTCAGCCCGTCGACTGCGCGGGCGAACAACTCTGCCGTTTCCGGGGGACGTAGTCCCGAGGTACCGAGATCTATATCCCCCAATTCGTGCGCGCGCTTGAACGCCCGGGTTAACATTCGTTGGAAGCTGCGCTCACTATCGAGCGCCAGATCGCCGCAGAGCCTGTTCTTCTCGTCCGTTAGCTCGCTCCCGTGTGGCGAGTAACGACCGATCTCGATCATGCGCAATGTCTTCGCTTCCACCGCCGCCCGGAGCCGCTCGGAGAGAGGGTCCCCGGTATCGAGGGCCGCTTGGGCTTGCGACAGCGCCTCTTCATGTAGATTAGTCGCCAATTCGCGAAAGATGTCCTCCTTGTTGCGGAACTGCAGGTAAAGAGCACCACGGGACAGTGCTGCCTCAGAGGCGATGTCTTCCATCGACGTCCGCTTGAAGCCGTACCGGCCGAAAAGCTTGAATGCCGCGTCGAGGATGCGCTCGCGCGAGGTAGTCGCTGTCCGAATCATATGCCTAACAGCTTGACAATCCGAGTACATAATGTCAAGATGACCACCACCCAGCGCAAAGCAGAGAAGGAGAACGAAGCATGACTTCCGCCCAGATATTAGGCGGCAAGACGGCCGTGGTAACAGGGGCCTCCAGCGGCATCGGCCGCGCAATCGCCGAGAAACTCGGCAGCGCGGGCGCTCATGTTTATCTGGCAGGCCGCACGCCTGATGCCATGGAGGCGTCGAAGGCACGCATCGAAGATAACAGCGGAAAAGCTACGCCGGTAGTGGCCAACGTTCGCGATGTCGCCCAGGTGATGGACCTCGTGGACCGCGCCGCCAACGAGACAGGGCGGCTCGACATCAAGGTGAACAACGCCGGCGTGTCGCATCCAAGCCCGATCACCGAGGCGGATCCGGAGGGTTGGCGCGAGATGCTCGAGACGAACATCCTCGGCCTGCTCGCCGGTTGTCAGGCAGCCGTCCGAGCCATGCGGAGGACTGGGACGCAAGGGCACATCGTTAATATCTCCAGCGTCGCCGCCACGCTTCCCGACTCAGGCGTATACGGCGCCACGAAGCATGCGGTGAACTGCATATCAAACACGCTGCGCGCGGAACTCGAAGGGGATCCTATCCGGGTCGTAATAATCATGCCCGGCGCCATCGCGACCAACTTCGGGCGAAACTTTGATCCGGCCGTGGTCGCCCCCTTCGTCGGTGCGTCCGGCGTCGAAGTCGAGATCAAGCGAGGCGAGCGGCTTCCCGACGCCGTCTTTGAGAAGATGCCGGACGCGTTGCGCAAGAGCCTAGGCAGTCCAGACGATGTGGCAAGCGCTGTTCTCTATGCGGTGACGCAGCCGATTGATGTCAACGTCGCGCAGATCATAGTCCGGCCACCTCGGCAGCTTGCCATTTAGGTGTCACACCGCTCCGGGAGAGCGCCGTTAGCCCTAGAATACCGCCGCTGTGACCGACAGCACTGGAGGCAACGTCCCGGGCAGCCGCTGCCAGCTCTCGCCGCCGTCGGCGCTGGCGTACACCTCGCCGTTGCTGGTGCCGACGTAGACGCCTTCCGAATCGAGGCCATCCGTGTCGAGCCCCTCGCGGTAGACGCTTTGGTAGTCGTTCGGGCCGGGCAGGCCGCTCGTGAGTGCCTGCCAGCTCTTTCCGTTGTCCTGCGTCCTATAGACGGCGAACTGACCGAGGGCGACGCGGAAGTTGTCCTGGCCGTAGTCCAGCGGCACCACGAACACGCCGTCCGGCGGGTGATGCGTGACAGCAATCGGGAAGCCATGGAAGGAGGGCAGCCCCACGGTAACATCTTCCCAGGTGTCGCCGGCGTCCTCAGAACGAAACACGCCGAAGTGCGCCTGTCCCCAGATGCGGTCGGGTTTCTTAGGATCGAGCCGCATGCGGTGCAGCTCGTCGATGGCGGCGGGGTCCTTGCCGGCGGGTAATGCCTCCGGCATCTCCTGCACCAACTCTGTCAGCAGCTTCCTCCCGGTCGGGTTCGTCACAATCGCGTTCTGCGAGAAAAGCTCCCACGTCTTGCCGTTGTCGTTCGACTTATATGAGCCTCCCGAGCCGACGCAGAGGAAGATCCGCTTTGAATCGTCCGGATGGACGTGTATGGAGTGGATGCACGAGTCGCCCCCGCCCGTACCGCTCCAATACTGCCGGCTGGGGTGCCGGTTGATCCCCTCGACAGGGTGCCACGACTGGCCCCAGTCTTCGCTGCGGAACAGCCCCGCCGGCTGCACTCCAGCGAATACCACACCCGGTTCGCTCTCGTGGCCTGCCTGCACGTTCCAGATGTTGCCGATCACTCCCGCCGGCGTGTTGTCCCAGTCTCCCGGCACGCCGGGAGGGGCGGTGCGGTTCTCCTTGTACTCTTTCATTTCGGGCGGGAAGGCGAGGCCCGTGCTGTTGTAGTCCCACGTCTTCCCGAGGTCCTCGCTCTTTGCGACCGAAGGCCCCCACGCCCAATGGTTGGCCGCCGCGTACATTCTGGGCCTCGAATCCCGCGTGTCCGCCGCCATGTGGAAGAAAGACCACCCGGGCAGAATCGGCTCCGAGATTTCCCAGTTCTGGCGCTTCGCACCAGATGTGTAGACGAAGCCGGCTTTCTTCGTCCCGACGAGCAACTTCACCTGATCTGCCATCCCAACCTCCTGTCTGGAATGCTGCTAGGAGCGACTCACGCCATCAGACCTCGCAGTAAGCTGCCGAAGTATTGTAGCCGAATCGAAATACACACGCTCGCACACTAGTTCAGCGCCCTCGAAGATGAAGAACGCGGTCATCCGGCACCTGAATTCTCGCCCGGTCGGTTCCAGACGCCTGAGCCGGCCCTCGTGCGTGCCGAGCAGCCAGAACTCGACGATGACGGCATCGTCCGCATGCCGCAGCGAAATCCACTCGTTGCGTTGATCGGGAAAAGCGCCACGCGACTCGCGATAGTAGCGTTCGACCTCTTCCGGCCCGTCGTACGCCTCGCCGGTACCGATGATCTCGTAGCGCGGATGCGCGAAGGTTCCGAGCGCGCGGTCCAGTTCGAGCGCGTTCTCCGCCTCCATGTGCTCGAGCACAATGCGCTCCCGGATCTCTCGAATGGCTTGTGAGAATGTCATCGCGCGAGTGTGCGAAGGAACGCGCAACAAGGGGAGCTAATTGAGATCGCGCCGCGCGCGCCAGTAGTCGATCGTCCGCCGGAGCGCCTGCGCCCCGGCCTGGAAGCTGCCAAATACGGCAATTCCGCGCGCGATAAGCCTCGCACGAATGTCCGCCATGACATCCTCGACGTGTCCGGGGTGAGCGATGGCGACGAAGGGCTTGGCGGAGCGGTTCTTGTGCGAGGCCAGAGTCTCTACCAGTTGGTCGAGCAGCGCGGGGTTCTCACGCAAGCGCCGGGCGATGAAGCTCGCGCCTACTTCCATCGCAATCGCGTCAACGTTCCCGTCCTCTTCGAGGATCTCCAGCAGCTTTTGAAGATTGCCCGGCGCGAACCCCATGCCGATCGTCCCGCCGGCGTCGAGTGGATTGCGGTAGCTGCCGCCGATGATGTTGAAGAACGACGAGAGCTTCTCGTAAGAGGCAGACGTTAGCAGCGGCACCTCAAGACCCGCCCGCTCGAAAGCATCCGTGATCACGACTGACTGGCCGCCCGTCATCGCGATCAGGCCCATACGCGCGCCAGTACCCGGCTTGCAATATGTGAGCGCATTGACCGCGTCGATCGTCTCGTCGAGGCTCTCAGTTTGCACTACGCCGGCCTGCCGCATAGCAGCGTCCCAGATGGCGGGCGCGGTTGCGAGCGACGCTGTGTGCGAGTAGACGGCGCGCGAGCCCGCGGCAGTAACGCCGCCCTTCCAGACGACAACGGGCTTCCGGCGGGCCGTTCGGCGCAGAACGTCGAAGAAGAGGCGGCCGTCCTTGGTGCCTTCCACGTACATAGCGATAACCTCAGTCTCGGGGTCGTTCGCCAGGTACTCGATGTAGTCAGGCGCGTCGAGGACGACAGCGTTGCCGAAGCTGACCGTCTTCGAGCATTTGACGCCCCGCAGCGCCCCAACGAGCGAGAAGTTGATACAGTGCGTTCCGCTCTGTGAAATGAAGCCGACATTGCCTGGATCTCCGGCCGGCTGGTCGGTGCTGTGCCGGACACCGAGGCGCCGGTTGTAGATGCCCATACAGTTGGGGCCGATCAGGAGCAGGCCAGCCTCCCGCGCCATTTGCGTGATCTGTTCCTGCAGCGCGATACCATCCTCAGTCTCCGTTTCCGCGAAACCCGACGTGAAGAGCGCGACTGCGCCGACTTTTTTCTCGACGCAATCGGCAATGATGCGGGGCGCGATTGGCCGGGGCACCGCGCAGACGACGTAATCGACGTCGTCGGGGACTTTGCGCAGGCTCTTGTAGTTGAGAACGCCCATTGCCTCGATGCCTGAGATCTCGTTCGGGTCCACCTGGACGGAGTAGACCTTTCCGTCGAACGTCTTCATGCAGTTGAGCCAGAGATACCCCATCGCGCGCTTGTCACCAACCACGACGACTGTCCGGGGGTTAAAGGCGCGATCGAGGCGCTTCTGCAGGTCGGCGGGGGCCCCGAAAAGCTGGGTCACTTAAGACGCCCTCGCGAATGCGATGGTTCGTTGTCGTTCGTCCTGAGGCTCTCGAAGGATGAGCAGAGGCAAAACGTTGGCGTTAGCTCACTACTATTCGCGCGTCCACGGCAATGGCGCCGTCCGGGTACGCGAGCACGGGATTGAGGTCCAGCTCCTCGACTTCCGGGTGAGCCTCGATAAACTCGGACACCTGAAGAATGAGATTCTCGAGAGCCGCCAGGTCGGCGGGCTTCTGTCCGCGCACGCCTTCGAGAACCGCGAAGCCTTTGATCTCGCGCACCATTTCCCGCGCGTCTTTCGGCTCCAGCGGCACGATTCGAAACGCGACGTCCTTCAGCACCTCTACGAACACGCCACCCAGCCCGAACATCATGACAGGTCCGAACTGCGAGTCCTTGCTCATGCCGACTATCACCTCGGTGCCGGCGGGCGCCATCTTCTGAACAGCGACGCCCTCGATTCGGGCGTCCGGCTGGGCGGCCTTTACCGCCGCCACTATGTCGTCAAATGCGCGCTCAACATCGTCCTTGGAGTCGAGTCCCAGCCGAACACCTCCGACATCCGACTTATGCGCGACATCGGGCGAAACCACCTTCAGAACGGCGGGGAAGCCCGCCTTATCCGCAGCCTTCGCGGCTTCGTTTGCATCATGGGCGAGGAAGGCAAGGGCGACCGCAATCCCAGCTTCGTGCAGGACCTGCTTGGACTCGACCTCCGTGAGAAGTGTCCGGCCCTCGCTTCGGGCGTTTTCGATTACTTCGGCGACTGACATTCGCCAACCGGCTATCGCTCGTGTGTGGTCGGATCTAAAAGCGGGCGGTCGGCTCAGAAGAGGGGGTGCGAACGGTGCGCGTCATCGGCCGCCTGTGGCTGTAGTTTGCGAAACTTCGTGTGGCGCCGCAGAGCTTACAGCAGGCATCGCTGGTCTCGCCGTTCGGCGTCTCGATCTGCCAGTGATGGGCGCACGTCACGATCTGGGGGGCGGTCATTTCGACGCGGAGGTCGGTCGTCTGCTCTACCATCGCGTCCCACCTCCTTGCTCATTTCGTCGCGCTTTCAGCGGTCTGAACGGACTGGCAGCGAATGGGACGCCTGCGTAGAGCATCGAAGTCAAGGGGCTCCTCCTCCAGATGCGGTTTGGTTAAGTACGCCTCAATTCGCAGGGCGGCGAGGCAGTTTCGGTTAATTATAGGACTAAATTAAACACCAAACAATAGAACGTCTGAGCAAGCGCCCGTTTTGCACGCGGCTGATTACACGAGTGAATCTTCCTGGTAGACTCCGAACACCTCGCGCATGACATCACACAGCTCGCCGAGCGTGCAGTAGGCCCTGACAGCGTCCAGCAAGAACGGCATGACGTTCGCCCCGTCGCGGCATGCGGACTCGAGGAGCTGCAGGCACCGCGCCGCCTCACGGCCGTCTCGCTCACGACGGAGTTGGTCCAGCCTCGCGACCTGCCGAGCTTCACCTTCCGGGTCCATTTCGAGGATCGGCACCTCGATCGGCTCGTCCATCACGTAGTCGTTAACGCCGACAATCACGCGCTCTTTCGTATCGATCTCGCGCTGATATTCGAACGCCGCGTCGGCGATTTCTCGTTGCAGAAAACCGCTCTCGATTGCGGAGACAACGCCGCCTATGTCCTCGATCTTGTGGAAGTAAGAGTAGGCCTCCTCCTCCGTTTCCTTAGTCAGCGCTTCCAGAAAATAACTTCCGCCCATCGGGTCGACCGTATTGGCGACGCCGGACTCGTGGGCGATCACCTGCTGTGTCCGCAAGGCCAGCCGCGCGGCCTTCTCGCTGGGCAGCGCCAACGCCTCGTCCATTGAGTTTGTGTGCAGGGACTGAGTGCCGCCCATGATCGCGGCAAGCGCCTGGATCGATGTCCGAATGAGGTTCACCTCCGGCTGCTGCGCGGTTAGGGAAACGCCCGCCGTCTGCGCATGGAAACGCATCCATTGGGAGCGTTCGTTCTTTGCCCCGAAACGCTCCTTCATCTCGCGCGCCCAGATGCGGCGGGCGGCGCGGAACTTGGCGACTTCCTCGAAAAAGTCGTTGTGGCAGTTGAAGAAGAAGGAAAGTCGCGTCGCAAACTCATCGACGTCCAGCCCCCGGTCCTGGCACCAGCGCACGTATTCGAACCCGTCCGCCAGCGTGAACGCGAGCTCCTGGACGGCTGTCGAACCGGCCTCACGGATGTGGTATCCCGAAATGCTGATAGTGTTCCAGCGGGGCATTTCGCGGGTACCGAACTCGATCGTGTCGACGACCAGCCGCATGGACGGTTCGGGCGGAAAGATGTACTCCTTCTGGGCGATGAACTCTTTGAGGATGTCGTTCTGAAGCGTGCCCGCCAGATCCCGGCGGGGGACCCCGCGCTTCTCCGCCGCTGCGATGTACATCGCCCAGATGATGGCCGCAGGCGAGTTGATCGTCATGGATGTGGTGATCGCGCCGAGAGGCAGACCATCGAGCAGGGTCTCCATATCTGCGAGCGAGGAAACCGCAACACCGCACTTACCGAACTCTCCATAAGCTTCGGGTGCGTCGGTGTCGTACCCGTAGAGAGTCGGCAGGTCGAACGCTATCGACAGGCCGGAGTTTCCTTGCGAGAGGAGATAACGAAAGCGCGCGTTTGTCTCTTCGGCGCTTCCGAAGCCGGCGAACATGCGGGTGGTCCATAGCCGGCCCCGGTAGCCGGTCGCGTGAACGCCGCGAGTGTATGGATACTGGCCGGGGCCAGCCAGGTGACGCTCGTACTCGAGATCGGCAACGTCGGCCGGCTCATACACGCGCCGCACCGGCCGACCCGATGTAGTGATGAACGCGCCTCGCCGCTCGCCCTCCCGTTTGCCGGCATTCGCTTCGTCCCAATCCGAGAGACTCTGCAATTCTTTCATGTGCGCCTGTAGATTAGCACACCAAGCGTTCTATCCCGAGGTAAGCAAGGGAGGGTTGACATGTGTGCTACAATAGCGAACGTGTCTTAGCAAATACGCTGGAGTTCTGCATGGCAGTAGAGCCTTTTGACAACTATTTAGACCTCGTGGAGGCCGCGCGCCTTCTTAATATTCACCCGCAGAGCCTGCGTCGCCTCATTAAGCAGAAGAAGGTTCCCGCGGTGCTCTTTGCAGGCAAGTACCTGATCGAGAGGTTCCAGCTCGACCAGTTCAAGTCCAGTTACGACCCTCGCCCCGGCCGCAAAGCGATCCGAAGGCTTCTTTAAGGCTCGGGTCAGCTTCCCGCTGACGGTAAAACCGGTGGTTCGATCTGTATTCCTGGGTCGTTCAAGTCTCGGAACTCCATGAACAAGCTCAGGCTGATCGGATTGCCCTGCTCATCCTTATCCTCAGCGCCGAGCTGAAGTCGCACAGGGAAACGGCCCTCGCGGGCCAGCCACACGTCGATTTGGTAATCCTCGGGAAGACCGGCCTCGCCGTTTGTGCCCAGCAGTTCAGGTAGCCGCTTCAGATCCGCTTCGTTCAGCTTGTAATGGTCGGAGTCGACGCCGTTGATGGTCTCCCTCTCAGAATCAGTATCCGCCAACGAAGGGGTTATTTCGTCCACGATATCCTTGCACACCACGCCGGGGGTGAGCGCTGTTTCCTCTTTCCCGGGTTCCTGCTCGCGCCAGGAGTTACCGACAGCTATCCAGCTCTTGCCGCCGACTTCGCGGAGCTCGAGGAGCTCCCCTTTGAACCTCAGGACCGCCTGAGTCCTATCCGGAGCGCGATAGGCGCCTTCCAGCTTCAGATCAGAGAAGAGCGCTTCGAGGGGGTCAGCAAAGACGCCAAGAGGAGGTGCCGGGGTCGCGGTCGAATTCGTCGTCTTGAATGCCGGCGTTTGAAGCTTCAGGTTGATCGTGTAGCGATAGCTCTGGATCTGCCGGATGCTGTCGCAGGAAGCGGCGGCTTGTGCTTCGCCACCGCCGCCTCCGCCACCGCAGCCGCTCAGAATAGTAGCCGCAAGCGCCGCCAGCGCAATGATCGACGTCGCTCGCGCTTTGGCGTTCGCCAGAGCCGCCTTTTGGGTGATAAACATGTCGCTGCGAGTTAGGACGTTCAAAGCGTATCAAACGTTGGGGAGATAATCCGACAAGCTACTCCACAGCGATCCGTTCGGTGCCGGACTTGATCGCGTGCGGCCGAAGATGGGCGGCCTTCGCGAAAGAGTCAGCCACCACGCTCGGCGCGCCTGCTACGGATGTACTCAATGCTCCGGTTGTAGTTGTCTTCTTCGATGAGACCGCTCGCCATCAAGTAGTTGAGCATCGTCTCAAGGCCGAGAATCGATATCAGGTTGTAACCGTGGGCTTTGAGCTGCTCCCTTGCTCCCTCCTGGCGGTCCAAAAGCACGAGAACATCCCGGACGCCAAGGCCAGCGTTGGCTTTTAAGAAAACCCCCGTTTCGACAATTCCTCCACCGCTGGTTACGAGGTCGTCAATGAGCAGGGCGGTCTCTCCGCGCTCGTAGCGGCCCTCCACCCATAGGCGGTTGCCGTTACGTTCCTTGGCCGGATGCACGTACACCATCGGGATACGGCTGCGGAGGGCAAAAGCGGTGGCGAGATGCAGCCCGCCGAAGGGGATCCCGCAGACCCGGTCGAATTCGTGCACGCCCTTGTGGAGCATCGCTAGTCTCATCTGGATCTCTTCGTGCATTACTCGTGCCGCACGCATCAAGGCGCGCGGATTGCTGATAAGCAGACGAAGGTTCACATAGACGGGCGAATGTTGGGTTGTTCTGCCTATCGTGTAATCGCCGAACTGGACGGCGCCCAAGTCCCAGAGGGCCTTAGCTAGCCAAAGATTACCTGCATCACGCGGCATGGCTTACTCGTAGAAGAAATAGGCCCCCGCTTCGGGCGGAGGCGGTCGGGAGTGGCTAGCGCGACGATAGCATGCGTCTCTTAGGGTGTCAATCACGCTGGCCGCTCCATCATTTTGCTGCGAATGGCGACTCCCCTCTTTCGTACGCGCTGTCGCCACGCACGTGCGATCTCGCGGTTTACGGCGTGCTTCGGGAGCCTCCCGGCCAGCGCCTCCAGCAGGTTCTGGACCGCCAGCCTCGCCATGCGCGAGCGGGTTGCGACACTGGCGCTCGCGATATGAGGCGTAACGATAACGTTCGGCAATGAGAACAGCGGATCGTTCGGCGCAATGGGCTCGGGGTCCGTCACGTCGAGCGCTGCGCCTCCAATTCTTCCTTCCGAGAGCGCCTGGTACAGCGCACCTTGATCGACGAGCGCGCCGCGCGCAGTGTTCACGAGAATTGAGGTGGGTTTCATGATCGCGAGAGTCCTGCTATTGACCACGTGACGCGTCTCAGTCGTCAGAGGCGCGTGCAGCGAAATGAAGTCCGATTCCCGGCAAAGCTCGTCCAGCCCGAGGAATTCCATCCGATACCGTCGCTCCAGTGCCGGCTTACTGCGGCGGCTGAAGTAGACGACTCGCATTCCGAGCGCAAGAGCACGGTGCGTGACCTCCCGGCCGATGCCGCCCATCCCGATGATCCCTAGAGTTGCGCCGCTCAAGTCTCGCCCGAGCAGGACTTCCGGGCCCCAGGTCTTCCATTCTCCGGAGCGCACCACGCGGTCGCCCTCAACTATACGCCGGGCAGCGGCGAAAATGAGGGCGATGGTGAACTCCGCCGTTGTCGCGCTCAGCACGCCTAGAGTACGCGTCACGAGAACGTTGTGCCGGCTGGCCGCCTCGAGATCAATGTTGTCGAAGCCTGTCGCCATGTTGCTGACGACGAGGAGGCGCGGGGACTTCTTCAGGATATCGTCATCTATGCGATCGGTCAGCAGCGTGAGAACGCCGTCACTGCGCGCCGCTTCACGCTCAAGTTCATCGCGCGGCGGCGGTAATTCGTGCGGCCAAACGGTGACATCCGTTTGTTCAGCGAGCAGGTCGAGAGCGTCACCCGGAAGGTGGCGCGTGACAAAGACGCGCGGGTTGGGCACCTCTACTTGATGGGCTGCGCGCGCCGCTGGTCCGGCTCGCTTCCGCTCGCGAACTGTGGCTTGTAGCTCGGCTCCAAGCCTGTTATCTGGTCGACGTGCATTCTGTCGTGGCGGTAGTACGAGCGGAGCCACTGCATCACGGTAAGCGAACCGAAGAGCGAGTTGCTGGCGCGACGGTCGAAGTCCGACGGCGTCATCGAGGCGATGAGCGCCATCGTCTTCTCCCGCTGCCCGCGCATCTCGGCTACGTGTTCAGCGACAGTGTGGCTATTAGCTTCCTCGAGCGGAATGGCCACGGGCTCCCCCCGTACTCCCTCAACATTCGCGCCGTCTTCTTCCAGGGCGCGGGCCACCCAGGCGCGATAGGCCGTTTCCATCTCGCATAGATGGGCCATCTGCTGCTTGGCGTTCCATTCTCCCTCTTTCGGCGGCTGCGACGCGTCGTCCTCGCTTACAGACTCGAGCGCCGCAAGCAGCTTCTCTCGCTCGCTGATCATCTTTTGGCTGAGTTCGGCGATCTGGGCTTCGTCCGCCATGGTTCCCTCCTTGCGTGCATCATACAGACAGCCGCGCGACTGTCAATCGTGAAACCGCAAGGCTACAATGAAGGCAGAAGGAGAGGGCAAATGGCGACAAAAGACCCACGCGAGCCTTTCACGCGAATAGACGTGAAAGAGGCCGATGAGATGATGAAGGATGGCGCTGAGGTGGTAGACGTTCGTGAGCCGCATGAATACACCGCCGGGCATGTTCCCGGCGCCAAGCTGATACCGGTGAATAGCGTCTACGCCCGCCGCGAGGAGCTGCCCCCAGACAAGAACTTGATCTTCGTCTGCGCTGTTGGCCAGCGGAGCGCTCTTGCCTGTGAGATGGCGGCTGCTGCCGGCCTTACGCGCCTCTATAACCTCGAGGGCGGTACGGACGCCTGGATCAAGTCCGGCATGCCGGCAGAGCGTTAGCCGTCAAAACGGAACCGTGAGCGCACTGCCGTTCGACTGATGCGCCTCATCCTGTTCGATATAGACAACACGCTGCTATACACCGGCGGCGCCGGCGGCCTGGGTATGAACCTCGCCTTCCAGGAGATGTTCGGAATAAGTGACGGGTTCGCCAGTGTGGAATTCAGCGGCCGGACCGACCTATTCATCCTTTCGGAAGCACTGCGGCAGCATGGCATCCGCGGCGGCCTTGAAGCGCATCTGCAGGGGTTCCTGCGCAGCTATCACTATCACCTAGAGCAGACGTTAGAGGAGCGCAACGGTCATCTGGAGCCCGGCTTCCCCCATTTGCTCGAAGCCCTCCAGAAGCGCGACGGCGTCCGCCTGGGACTTGCGACGGGCAACTTCAGCCAGGCGGCCTGGATGAAGCTGGAGCACTACGGCATTCGCCAGTATTTTCGGGACGGCGCCTTTGGCGACGAAAGCCTCGACCGAGCGGAGATGGTGCGCGAGGGTATCCGGCGGTTCGCAGGCGATGTGGCGCCGACGGATGTCCTCATCGTCGGCGATACACCGCACGACGTCTCGTCGGCGCTCGCGAACCGGCTCGTCGCCGTCGGAGTGGCCACGGGAACGTATACGACCGACCAGCTAAGGGATAGCGGCGCGAACCTCGTTTTTCAGGACTTCAGCGACTGGCATGACGCGGCCGCTAAACTGGCGGGCGAGGCCTGATCGCCCCTTCGTAGAAGCTTTCGATCGCAGCGTTGACCTCCGGGATCGTGGTTACACCGGTACTGATCAAGTTCTCGAGGAACGTCTCCCGCCTTTCGAGTTCCGCGGTCAGCTCCTCATCCGACATTCCGGCCCACGTGGCAAACGCTTCGCGATGCTCCGGTTTCGGCAATACGTCGAAGGAATTGCTGCTCAGGTCCCATGCGGCGATCCGATTCACCGATAGGTCTTCGCCATCGAGGTCCAGCATCGCGACCTCTTGAATGCGACGCATGGAGCTTGTCCTCGCTCCCGCCGGCGGGCTGCTCAGGGTTCCCAAATACATGGGAATGATGAACGTCAGCTTCGCGATCTGAGCAGTGGGGATGGACAGCTCCTCGCGCAGCTGGCGGATGACGCCATCCACGCTCACATCATGCATCGTAGTTGCGAGCGAGTACCCGGCCGCGAGCAGTTCGAACGCGCGTCGGGCGTTCGCGTCCCACGTATAGACGGGGATGTGATCGCTCATCTCGTTGATCAGGATGTAGGTCGGGTAGGAGTCCGAGCGCGGCGGGAGCGCGAACATTTCGCCCATCCCGCGCGTAAAGTACACGGCGGTTTCCGGCGGTGTGAACGACAGCAGGGCCGTCAACGTAGTCGTCTTGCCCGATGACGGTGGGTCCGCGGCCACTATCAGCGACGCGCCGCGCTCCATCGCGATCCAGAGCATCGCGGTCAGGCGCGCGTCCAGGTTTCCCGCCTTAATGAGCTCGACGATCGACATCGGCACCGGCGGTTCCCAGTGCCATCCCCACCAACTGACGGGCTGGTTCAGCGCGCGCATGCGGACATAGTAGCAAGGAGCAAGGAGCAAGGAGCAAGGAGCCGAGGAAGGAGCAGCTGCGGGCGGTGCTAGAATACGGCCCGAAATGCGGGCAGCATTCATCGCCGGCAAAGAGAAGATCGAGGTGCGCGATACCGAGGTGCCTTCGCCGGACGCAGGTGAAGTACTCGTGCGGGTGCGCGCCTGCGGCATCTGCGGCTCCGACCTGCACTTCTACCACGGCGTCTTCCCGGCGAACCCAAACGTCTCTCCCGGCCACGAGTTCGCCGGTGAGGTCGTCGAGCTGGGCGAGGGAGTGGGCGGGTTCGAGCCAGGGCAAGGCGTGGTCATCGAACCTATCCGGCGCTGTCAGGAGTGCGCTTTCTGCCGCAGCGGGCGCTATCACCTCTGTCCCAAGCACATGCTACTCGGGACGTTCGCGCCGGGCGGGTTGGCGGAGCACGTCTCCGTCCCCGCATGCACCCTCTACCCACTGCCCGAGGATCTGGACTTCGAACTCGGCGCCCTCGTCGAGCCTCTCGCGGTTGCGGTACACGGAGTTCATCTCGTCGACCTCACGGTTGGCGAGCGCGTGCTCGTGTTTGGCAGCGGAACCATTGGCCTCTTCTCGATCATCGCCGCGAAGGCGGCGGGCGCCGGCGAGGTCGTCGCCACCTATCGACATGACCATCAAGGTGAGGCGGCTCTAGCCGCCGGAGCGTCTCGTGTTATACGAGACAGCGACGTGGCCGGCCTCGAGAAGCAAGGGATCGACGTCGCGATCGAGACGATTGGTGGCAGCGCCCCGACGCTCGCCCAGGCGTTAGGCGCCGTCCGACCGGGCGGGCGTATCTCTGTGCTCGGCCTCTTTCCGGGTGGCGTTCAACTGGGCGGGCTGGCGCTAATCCTGAAGGAGGTGACAGTCGTCGGTGGAATCACCTACTGCCGACCCGGTTTGCGATCGGACTTCGACGTGGCGATCGGGATCCTGCAATCGGACCCCGAGCGGGCGAGGATGGTGATCACGCATCGCTTCCCGCTCGATGAGGCGACTCAGGCGTTCGCGACGGCAGCAGACAAGGGGACGAAATCGATAAAAGTGCAGGTGCAGGCGTAGCGTTCAGTTCATTACGGCGAAGCCGTGCCAGCGCATGATCCGCGCTTCTTCAACGCGCGGCGTCATCTCGCGGATCGCCTCGCCGAGGATCTGCACCTCGAGGGCCAGCCGAGTGCGGGCGGACAGCTCCTCGAGCAGGCGTTGCTTCACCTGCGGGGCTACGCCCAGCCGTGCGCCAATGAAGTCCGCCAGGCCATCTGGCTCGCCGGGCATCTCGACGCTTCGCGCCCACTGGTTTGACATCGCGAGATAGAGGCGGACGTATTCGGCGAAGAGCGAACCGGCGTCGTCCGATAGCTCCTTCGCCTTCGAATCATCGGCCGAGGTGGACGACAAGAACTCGACCTCCCCGGTGAGGTAAGGCTCCTCGCTCACCACGCGGACGGTACGGAAGCGCTTCCCACCAAGGCAAACGAGGTTCATCTTCCCTTCTTCCAGCTCATCTACCCGGGCGATGTGTGCCGTCGTCCCGACGTCGAACGGCTCCGCGGTGTCTCCTACCTCGTACCCCTTGCGGATCAGCAGGATGCCGAAAGGACGGCGCTCCTCGATGCAGCGCGCGATCATCAGCTTGTAGCGCTCCTCGAAAATGTGCAGGGGCAGTATCGCGCCTGGAAAAAGAACGGTGTTCAACGGGAACAGCGGCAGCTTCATGGCCGGACTAGGCTGAGCGGACGGCTTCGCCGAGCAGCCAGCGGGCCCGCTTCTCGTCGCCTGCCTGCACAAACAGGCGAATACTACCGGGTGCGGGCGGCATTCCGAACGACGCCATGGGATCGCCGCTCTTGATGTAGACCGCTATGCCGTCGCGTTCAAGCACGTCGCGCCAGATGCCGGCCTCAAGCTCGTCGCGGGCGCTAGTGAGGAGGACGAGGCGGTCTCCATTCTGTTTCACGGCTCTATGTTACGCCATCGGCAAAGGCATGGTGTAGGGACAAATGCGAAGTCCGAAGTGCTACATTCGCACGATATCTACCGCAGCCACGGGAGCGTCCGGGTCGAACAGCGCGCCGACCGCGCCTCCGTCGTAGTAGAGCGGAACATGCGCCGTCCCGAGCGCAACCCCGTCCGTGAGATGAGCTTTTACCCGCAGTTCGCCTCGATCATTGCGGATGGCAACCAGGTCTCCTTCGGCGATGGCGAGCGACGAGGCTTCGGCGGTATTAAGTGCGACGTGTTCCTCGCGATGGAGCTTATCGGCGTCCGGAGAATGAATGGCCGCGCCCTCGTAGCTTATGTATAGGCTGCGGGTTGCCGTAAGCCGAAACCCTCCGCCATTCTCGGGCGCCTTGGCCAGGACCGCCTGCCTCTCTGCCTTGGTCGGGCCTAGGCCGTCGATGGCTTGCCGAGCCCCGGAGTCCATTTGTTGGTACGTGGCGTTGGCGTAAAGCGGAATGATCTGCGCAATCTCGTCCATGATTTCGGATGCGCTCTGGTAGCGGATGCGGATCTCGCCGGGGTTGAGGCGCTCGGCGAGGCGCGCGCCAAGGTCGGAGAGGATCCGCCATCCTTGCCGTGCCTCGCCCTGCGGCGCGGCCGCTGGATCGAGGCGCAGGACCTGCCGGTCGGCGCTCGTCGTCGTGCCTTCCTTCCCCCAGGGCGATACATCGGCCAGGACGATGTGACCGAGCTGAGCCGTGTCCGTGGGCAGCGAATCGATTACCACAAGCAGATCGAGCGCGTCCAGGGCTGCGCGCACTCGAGGGCGGTCCGGCGCCAGCATGAGCGGGTTGTCGTTCATGACGACGAGCGCCTTTAGCTTGCCTTCACCCACCATTCCCTCGAAGGTCAGTCCGTCACCAGTTGGGAAAGGGGCGCCCCACCGGCGCTCCATGTCCTCGTGCGCCGCACCATCGCCGGCTCGCCGATAGCCGGGCAGGAGGTCGGGCGCGCCGCCCGTGTCGCGCATACCCCACACGTTTGCTTCCTGGGGGAGCACGAAGAAAGCCTCGGCGGCGTTCTCGCCCGCGCACGTGATAGCGATGTTGGCCAGGATCGCGGTTACCTCCCGCGCATGCTGCGCACCGTAATGGACGGGCGCGTACACGATGGACAGAGGGTGAGCGTCTTCATTTCGATCGGCGGCGGCGCGGAGGATCTCGATGGCCTTCTTTAGCGGGTCATCGGGGGACGAAGGAACTGCAGGTGCCTCGCCTGTCGTCTCGGATGAGGTCGTGGAGTCGCTGAGCGCGGCGTCGAGCCCGGCGAGGGCGGCGTCGAGGGCGGCGTCGAGCGCGGCGAGGACGGCGGCGCCTTCCCCCGGCTTCGGCTGGATCCACACCTCCGCGAAGTCGTTAAGCTCGCCCCAAACCGGGCTCACGACGACCACTTTCGCGCCATTGTAGACCGCGGCATCTTTGATGCGAAGGCAGGCGACGTTGTGGCTGGATTCCAGGTCCTGGGCGACGACCAGGATCGTCTTTGACTTCGCCAGGCGAGTCATGTCGGCAGGGAGCACCTCGCTCCCGAACGCAGCGCGGATCGCTTCGGCCGCAGCGCGGGCCACGGGGCCGGCGCTCGAATCAACGTTGTTGGTCCCAACGATCACGCGGGCGATCTTGCTCACGAGATAGTTCTCTTCGTTCGTGGCCAGCGGTGAGGCGAGGAAGCCGATCGCTCGAGGGCCGTGCTCCTCCCGCACCTGCGACAGGCCTGCCGCGGCGAACTCGAGCGCTTCGTCCCACGTCGCCGCCTCTTGGCCGTCGTTTCGGCGAATCAGCGGTGTCTGGAGGCGCTGGTTGTTCTTGACCGCGTCATAGTGGAAGCGGCCGCGGACGCAAAGCTGGTCGCGGCTGACAGGATTGGCTGTCGTGTCCGGCCGTACGATGACGCCGCGTCCGCGTTTCGTGCCGAGCGAAATTGAGCAGCCGACGGAGCACTGCGTACAGGTGGTGGCCACCCAGCGTTCGGTCTGAGTGGCGCCCCACTTGTTCGGGTGCTCCATGAGCGTGGCGGTGGGGCAAACGTCGATGCAGGCGCCGCAGAAATCACAGTTCGATTCGTCGACGGCACCGCCCTGGCCGAACTCGATGCGCGTGCTGTACCCACGCCCGGCCAGCGTAATCGCGCCGGTATGACGTAGCTCGTCGCAGGCGCGGACGCAGCGCGTGCAGATGATGCACATCTGCGGGTCGAATTCGAGGAACGGGTTCGCCTGATCGGGCGGCGGCTGTGGCGTCGTGTAGTAAGTCCGCGTATCGCCGTCCCACGGCTCGTAGCCGGCCATCTCGAGCATTTCGCATGTGGTCTGGAGTTCGCAACGGTAATTCTTCGAGCAAGTCAGGCAGCGATGCGTGACGACATCGTCACGAAGGCAGGTGTCGCCCGGCTTGCACTTCACCACGCGATGGCATGTCAGGCAGCGGTCCGAGTGGTACGACAGGATGAGCGAGAGCACTGCCTGCCGCGTTGACTTCAGCGCCGGAGTCTCGGTGCGGACGATCATCCCGCCTTCGACACGCGCGGTGCACGAGAGGGGCTGACCTCGAACGCCTTCGATCTCGACGATGCAGGTACGGCAGCCGGCGTACGGCGGGCGGCCGTCGATGTAGCAGAGGTTGGAGATAAATGTGCCGCTGTTCTTGATGACCTCGACCAATGGCGCGCCGTCGGGAGCGTCTATTTCGCGGCCGTCGAGGGTTATTTTTGCCACGGCCTAGCGGGTGCGGTCGCGCTCGACAGGCTTGCCGATGTGGAGCGGGATTTCGTCCGGGTACGGCGCCTTCTTGCCGTTCGGGTAGGTGTGGTCGTGCGTGCGCAGGTGCTCCTGTGCCATTCTCGTGAGCGCGTGCTTGTCCCGGTACAGGTCAGTAAAGTCGTACGCCGCGTCGTCGAGCGGGCCGCCCGCCTGGATCGCCTCGTAGGGGCAGGCCTCGACGCAGAGCGCGCAGTACATGCAGAGACGGAAGTCGATCTCGTATCGGTCAATGTTGAGCGAGCCGTCTTCACGGGGAGAGGTCTGAACGAGGATGCAGCCGTCCGGGCAGGCCTGCGCGCAGGTCGAGCAGCCGGTGCAGCGCTCCTCGAACCAAAGCAGGTTCGTGCGCGCGTCGACGGGGATGGGGCGGATTTCTTCGGGATACTGTGTAGTGAAAGGACGCCGCACCAGGTAGCGAAGCGTGACCATGAGCCCTTTGGCGATGCCGCGTCCGAACAATGGCGTCCTCCGTCCGCCCTTATACTACGTCAGTTATCTCATTGGTGAAAGAAATCACGAGGCGAAGGCGTCACCCGCAGTCCCCTCAGTACAAACCGACAGACCTGCAAGCCTGCAAACGGATACGAGCCTTTAGGGCGCCTCCGGCTTCGCTTCGGGTCGCCCAGGGGGCGAGCGGCGCGCGCGACCTGCCGGCTCGGCACCGATGCGGGGTACGAGCCTATCCAGCCGGCCGGGCATCCACCAGTTCCAGCGGCCTGCCAGTTGCATCAGGGAAGGAACCAGCACCAGACGCACTACCGTAGCGTCGATGAAGATGGCACAGGCGAGGCCTACGCCAAACTCCTTCACGACGCGCTGATCGCTCAGCGCGAAGGCGCCGAAAACCGCCACCATGATCGCCGCCGCCGCGGTAATCACGCGGCTGGTTACCGAGAGGCCTCGCGCTACCGCCTCGGAGTTATCGCCGGAGTCCAGGTATTCCTCGCGGATGCGGCTAACGAGAAACACCTCGTAGTCCATCGAAAGCCCGAATAACACCGCGAAGAGCAGCATCGGCAGGAAAGCCTCAACCGGGCCCTTCTTATCAACCCCGATCACTCCGGCGAGCCAGCCCCATTGGAAGACCGCTACGAGCACTCCGAACGAACCAGCGATAGAGAGGAGATTCATGAACACAGCCTTGACGGGGACGAGCAGCGACCGGAACACCGCCATCAGCAGCAGGAAGCTGAGCGCGAGAACGCCGGCAAGAAACCAGGGCAGGCGCGCCGACTGCTGCTGGCCGACGTCGATG
>VBEJ01000219.1 GCA_005882985.1 Chloroflexota bacterium | reverse complement strand
CAGGTGACGGACCGCGTGGGCTGGCAAATGTTCGAAGAGGGGCGCTGGGACACGCTGGCCGAATGGCTCGACGCCGTGCCCGACGAGCAACTAGCGCAACAGCCGAAGCTGATGCTCTGGAAGGCGCGCATCCTGCACAACGTGAGCCAGATCGACCTCGCGCTGAGCCTGCTCTCACGCGCCATCGCGTCGTTCGAAGCGAGCCAGGAGTGGGCTCTGCAGGCGGAAGCGCTGGTAATCGAAGGTATGTGCCTGCGCGCGAAGGGCGACCATGAGGCGTCGAAGCAGGCTCTCAAGAAGGCGGAAGCGCTTCTTCTAGCGCACGACGGACCGGCGCCCCTGCTTACCGAGGCGAGAAAGCAACTGGGGATTTCCCTCAACTGGTGCGGCGAGCTCAAGCAAGCCGAGACGGAGCTGCGCGGCGTGCTCGATATTTATGAGGCGAAAGGTGACGTTTACAACGTAGCACTGGTTGCTGATGACCTCGCCATTGCCCTCGCTCAGATGGGTCGGCTGGCGGACGCGGCCATCTATTTCGAGCGTGCGAGACAGTGCTGGCTAAAGCTCGGCAACGATGCGGCGCACCTGCGCACCGTGAACAACCTGGGCGTCCTCTACTACCTGCAAGGCGAGTTTGACCAGGCGGAAACGGTGCTGGGCGAAGGATTGGACAGAGCCGGTCGCCTGAGCAACGCAAGGCCCGAGATGTACTTGCGTCAGAACCTGGCTGACCTTAAACGCGACAAGGGCGAGTACGGTCTGGCAATCGAACTTTACTCTGAAGTGCTGCGATTGGCACAGACGATGGACGAGGTGCTGATAAGTAGCTATATCTCCGACGGTGTCGCGAAGACCTATCGGCTAATGGGAGACGCGGCGAACTCCGGGGCGTGGGCCCAGAGGGCCTTAGCGTTGGCCGAGGAGAAGGGCGGCACGCTGGAGATCGGCGTTTCGTCGACGACCCTCGGTCTGATCAAGCGCGACGCGGGAGATCTAAAGGCCGCTACAGTCTTGCTCGAACGCGCGGTAAGTCTTCTCCGGGAGAGCGAGGCTAAGCGGGAGCTGGCCACGGCACTGTTTCACCTGGCAAGCGTTCATTTTTCCTTAAAGCGCAAAAGGTTGGCGCTCGAGGCACTCGATGAAGTTGCGCGTCTGGTTTCAGATCTGGGCTACGACCATTTCGTGCGGTTGGAGGCGCTACGCAACCCGCTGCTCGTGCAGTACGCCGCGGCAAACAAACTTGCCGGCGAATACTTCGCGCGGCTGCTCAAGACCATGAAGGGCTCGCGAAAAGCGGCCGCGCCCGTGCAAGTCGAGGCGATTGAATCAGCGCCCGAAACGCAGACCGAGGCCGTCAATGCCTATGGGTTCGGGAATGTGAGAGTAGAACTTGCCGGCCGGGAAATCACGGACCTCGAGTGGCGAAGCGAGAAAAGCAAGGAGATGTTCTTCTACTTCCTCTGCAACAGGAGACCGCTGCGCAAGGAGGAGATCGTAGCTGCTCTATGGCCGGACCTCCCGGACGAGAAGACGACGAGCGCTTTCCATTCGAACATGTACAGGCTACGGAAAGCGCTGTACCCGGAAGTCATTGCCAAGGACTCCGGACGCTACATCTTGGACCCGCGAAGCCAGTTCGAGTTTGATGTAGAGCGCTTCCAGGAACTTCTGGCGAAGGCGGGCAGCCGGCCGAAGGGGAGCGAGGAGACGATCTCGCTTATGGAGCAGGCACTTGCGCTCTACAGCGGGCCATTTGCCATGGACTTCTACTCGGAGTGGGCGGAGACGCTGCGCTGGCAGCTGGCTGAGCAGCACATGAGCCTTTTGACGACGCTCGCCACTGTGTTCAGCGACGCGAAAGAGTACAAGCGGAGCGCGGACATCTGCCAGCGGATCCTGGAGCTCGATGAATACAACGAAGCGGCCTGGTACCGGTTGATGAGCAACTACATTCTTTCCGGCCAGACAGAAGCGGCCAGGTTCTGCTACAAACGCTACGTCCAGGTGCTTGGCTCGGAGGACCTGGGCGATGATGTGCCCAGCTTCGAAGAACTGCAGCGGCAGATAGCCCGCGGCAAATAACCAGCGGCAGATAGCGCTTGCAACAGAGTACCCATCCCTACCTCGCTCCTGTTTGCGTGCCTGCTTCTTCGACTCTCCCCGTTCTTTGCGCCTGAGGGTCTTCCGGCGAGATTTTGGCGAGAGTCCTCTGAGAGACTCGAACCAGACAAACAACGGGCACTCGAGGAGACCAAACGATGGACCTGAACGCAAAGACAATAAGGCTTCACTGGGTGGTAACGCTCGTCGCCTTAGCATTGGCAACAGTGGCCGCTCAGAGTCCCTTGTTCTAACCCCGACCAGCCGACAAACCAAGCATAATTGCTCGTCCGGACCGTCTTGGCGAGTTTCCGGCGAGATTTTGGCGAGAACCACCTGAGAAACTGGCAGGAGCCATCAACTTAGACATATCCCCAAGCGAATCAAATACCCCGGTCGTTGTTGCCTGCTCCGTCCAGGGCACGGGCTGTGATCAGCCTTCCCTGGACGGGGGCGGGCAGTTCGTTATTAGCCATGAAGTCTTCCAAAGCGGCTGCTCGACAGCGGACCTCCACGTAATGCGCTACACCTCCCGCCCAAGCAACGTCACCACCTTAGTTGCGACGTGGTGCGGCTGATCTAAACCGGCGTGCGCCCGGCGCCAAGCCACTGATTCCGGGCGTCTTGTTGACTATAAGCAGCCAAATTGCAAGAACTTTGCAATCTTTTTCGGAATCGGTATAGTAAACCCTTGACACGCTAATATATTAGCCATCTAATGAAGCCACCATATATGAGGTAATCACCTCAGAAGGGGGGTTCGGGATGGTCGCACGATTAGCCTCACTTCTCATCGTTTGCGCGGTTGTGGCTTCTGCAGTCGCCGGCTTCATGCCTTAGACGGGGCATTGCCCTAACGAAGCAAACGTACAGGCCACTGGTTTCGGGCGTCCTGTCTGAGGTCGTGGGGAGCCTGTGAAAAGCGAACTGCGCCTGCATTTCCCGAGGGTGCATATTAGAGCGGGAGTGCTGGCGCTCTTTGCTTTGACGATGCAGGCGGTTGCCATATTCGCGCCGCTGGGATTTGACGATATCCCGAAGCGCCTGATATTTGAACTCTCGTACGTCGTGCTCATTTTCTTCGCGATTGCTAATCTGCCGCGACCCGGCTTTCTGATCATTGGTGTCGGGCTGCTCTTAAATTTCCTGCCGATCGTCGCCAACGGGGGGCTGATGCCCGTGACGGCCGAGAGCCTCGCCAGGATAGACCAGCTTGACCGGATAGAAGGTCGCGCCGAAGGCGACGCGATTCGGCGCACGAAGAACGTACTGAAGACTAAGGACGATACGTACTTCTACGTGCTCTCCGACCGGCTGGTATTCGATAACCCGGTATACGTGCCGATCTTGAGCATCGGCGACCTGGTGATTGCCGCGGGACTTGTGGTCACCCTTGGTGATCTGTTCCTGCCGCGGGTCCAGCGCTCACGTCAAGCGCCGGCGAAGCCCTCTCGCGCAAACCTATAGAAACGTCGCGAACGTATACCTTTCGGGCGCGATATACGTTT
>VBEJ01000074.1 GCA_005882985.1 Chloroflexota bacterium | reverse complement strand
TCGATAGTCTGCAAGAGACCCTCCTCGAGATCCACGGTTGGTTCCCAGCCGAGCAGCTCGCGCGCCTTCGAGATGTCCGGACGGCGACGCTGCGGGTCGTCACCAACAGCGTAGTCGGCGAACACTATTCGCGAATTCGATCCCGCCAACCGCCGGATCACCTCGGCGTACTCCAGAACGGTGTGCTCGGCCGGGTTTCCGAGATTGACGACCTCGCCGGAAGCTGCCTCGCTTTCCATCAAGCGAACCAGCCCGTCGACCAGGTCAGAGACGAAGCAAAGCGAGCGCGTCTGTTTACCGTCGCCGTAGACCGTGATCGGCCGATCGGTAAGCGCCTGGACGACAAAATTTGGCACCATCCGCCCGTCGTCCGGGTCGGAGCGCGGGCCATAAGTATTGAAGATTCGGGCGATTCGGACGTCGACCGACCGCGTGTTCCGATACGCCATGGTCATCGCTTCTCCGAAACGCTTCGCCTCGTCGTACATCGAGCGCGGGCCGGTGGAACTCACATTTCCCCTGTAGCCCTCGCGCTGCGGGTGCTCGAGTGGGTCGCCGTAGACCTCGGAAGTGCTGGCATACAGAAAGCGAGAGCCTGTCCTAACAGACAGTTCGAGCAGGTGACGCGTGCCTTCGCTGTTTACGCGCATCGTCTCGATCGGGAAGCGCGTGTAGCCCGGAGGACTGGCCGGACTCGCGAGGTGGTAGATCCGCTCGACCTCGACTTCGGGCGCGCCTTCTATCAGGTCCAAGTCGAGCAGCTCGAAGCGTGACGAGGAGAGCAGGTGAGCTACGTTAGACCGGCGGCCGGTGAGGAAGTTGTCGGCGCAGATCACTGTGTGTCCCTCATCGAGTAGCCGTTCGCATAGGTGCGATCCGATGAAGCCAGCGCCGCCGGCCACTAGGGCTTTCAACACCGATAACCTCCTCCTCGGCTCATATCACTCCAATCTGCTCGCCCAGCGAGCGCAGTGCCGCAAACCGCCAGCGCGAGTTCCGTGCGATCGTCCGCTCCGGCCTATCGCCAAGCCAACGAAGGTGCAAGTAGAGCTGGGCGATCGCGAGCGTACGGTCAGCGTCGTAGTGCGGGAATCCCTGCGGCCAGCGCGCGCTCCGGTAGGCGAGTTCACATTGCTCAGCCACTTCCTTGGACCAGCGCTCTGTGAGGCTCGCGAGGTCGATTTCGCCAGCGGCGATCGCGGCGGACTCCCAGTCGACCGGATAGACGGCCCCATCACGTACGAGGATGTTCTCGGGATAGCACTCGCCGTGAATGATCGTGGACGGAGCGGCCATCAGGGCGGGGATCAGCTGCGGGAAACCCTCGCAAAGGCTTGAGAGCCAGGGGTAGCGAGACCTCAGCGAGGCGGCGAAGCGCTCCGTGCGGCGCGCCCACCCTTCATAGAACGCGAAGTCATAGCGTGTCAGGAATGACATCTCGTCATCCGCAGTGCGATCCTCGTGTCGGCGATGGAACTCGCCGATCCAGCGTGCGGCATGAGGCATGGCGAGAGGATCGGCGGTCCGGCTCATACGCAGGCTCCCGGCGACATGCTCGATAACAAGCCAGGTTCGGCCACCAGGAGCGTCGATGTACGCACCGAAGAAAGTGGGCACAGATGATTTCAACGGATCCAAGACGTGCCGGTACACCAGAACCTCGTAGGGGACACCGCCCTGGTGGCCGTAGGAATCGCCAGCGCGAGGGGCACCATACTTGCAGAACAATTCCAGTTCGCGCCCATCTGGCAGCTCGCATCTGATAATCTCGCTCAGGCTAGTGCTCGTGTAGACGTTTGGTTGCCGCGAGAGAACGACAACGCGGCCTGACGCATCAGCGGCCCCTAGCAAGGAGGCAAACGCGCCCTCAACGACGTGAGTCTCGGGCAATCGGCAATGCGCTGTGACCATCGGCTCCTACTTACCCTCCGCCAAAAGCTCCACCGCTACTGCGAGGTCGTCTCTGTAGACGGCAAGCCAACCCATTGGTCGTTCAACCCATTGGTACTTGAGCCAGTGGGCAGCCCAATCAACCGCCGCCAGGCGGCCAAGCAGCTTGCCAGCCTTGGCCAACCGGGTCACCGTTCGGATGCCCAGGTGGGGCCAATCCTCGCGGACAAACCGCCAGTACAGCGCCGGACTGAGCTGCGCCAGATCGACGGCCGGCACTCCCCAGCCGGCCGTCTCCCAATCGAAGGCTAGGAGGATGAGCCCGTCCTGGCCCAGGCGCAAGCGGATATTCTTGGGCACGAAATCACCGTGGACAAGTGTCTGCGGCATCCCTCGACACAGCCGTTTAACCTCTTCCCATCGCGACTCGATGACCGTGCACTGGGCGATGAGCTCATCCAGCACGGCGAGGTCTTCGGGACGAAGGGCCGGATTGGCCCGACCCAGAAGCATCCGTTCCCGGCCGCAGTGCAGATGCTCAAGGTAGTGAGCGACTCCTCGATCGGGCAGGGCCGCTGCTGCGGCGAACTCAGCCGCGGAGGTGTGGAGGCGAGCCAGCCAGCGTGCCGCCAGCCGGCGGTGATCCTTGTCCTCGGGTGAGTAGACCACCTCTCCTGCATCCTCAAGGAAGAGCCAACAAATCCCATCCCCATCCTCAACCAGACCGTAACAGTGTGGAGTCGAAACCGGTAGATGGACGAGCACTTTTTGGTAGATAGCAAGTTCGGCGCGCAGGGTCTCGCTGCGTCCTTGCTTTGCTATCACATCCCCGCCGCTGGGCGCCGCCTTGCGCAGGCGATAAACGAGCGATGGCGTAGTCTCTTTCAGGCACTCGATCTCGTTGGGAGGCGTTCCCGAACCTCTCAGACGCGCCCAGGCTTCTGTCGCGGGATGCTCAAGCGCCTCTCGTCCCGCGATTATTGATGTGGTGTGCCCGCGGAGCCCCGTGTCCGCTCGGAGGGGAACGCCGCGTGGCCCAGCGTCCTGGCTCGCTTCGTGCAGCGCGCCCCGGCGCAGCGCGCTCGAGGGCACGGGTAGACTTGTCACTTGTTCGTTCACATCCTCAACCCCGTGTAGTGAGTCCTTAAGAAAGGCCCGGGCGAGGGCCACGCGCTGGCCTTCGCCGTGGCGAGGCGCATGCTGCGCTCAGAGACGATGGTCTCGTAGCCTTCCGGTAGTTGCGACGAATCTCTTGGGTCAACACCACCTAAACCCACCAATTCAGCGCCCGCGTGGCCTCCTCGAGCCGCCGCCGGTACAACCTCATGTTGGCCATCGGGTTCTCCAGCCATTCGTATGCGAGCCAGTGCGCCTCCCACTCGATGTAGTCGATTAGTCGGAAGATCCTCGCGGCGCGAACCAGCCGACGAACGGCGAGCAGGCTCAAATGGGGCCATACGCTGCTAACATCCAGGTGATAGGCAATGGGATCTACCCAGGCGAGATCCGCAGCCGGCGTCCCGTAGCCTGCGTGTTCCCAATCGAAGGCAACAAGCTCTGAGCCCGCTTCTATTTGCCGCAGGCGGATATTCTTGTGATTAAAATCTCCGTGAACAACGGTTTGCGGCACACCCTCGCAAAGACGCTCGATTTCCACCCAGCGGTCTTCTATCGATGTGCACAGCATCGAAATATCTTCCAATACACTGACGTCGGGTTTTGTCAAGGAGGGATTATCGCGGCATTCGACTATGCGATCGCGCGCTGATTGCGACTGCTGAAGATAGTGAGAAGCGGCGCGACTGGGCAGTCCGAGTCCTGCTACGGATTCAGCCGCGCCTGTATGAAGGGCGGCTACCCATTGGGCGGCAAGAGTGGAGGTCTCGGGCGACCTTGAGCATATCGCGTCGCCGGCGTCCTGAAGGAAGATCCAACCGTGATTTTCCGCTAGCTCTTCTACGCAACCGTAGTACTGGGGCGTTGGCAGAGTGAGGAAGGGCAGCACATGCTCGTAGATAGTCCTCTCCACCTGTAGATCGCGGCTGGCCTCCCGTTTGGCGATCACGTGCTCACTCTGAGGGCCTGCGTGTTTGAGACGGAGGACAGAAGACTTCTTTTCCTCTTTGATCGTCTCCATCTCATCCGGCGTTCGACCTCGGGCCAATCGCAACCATGAGATTGCCGCAGGGTGCTCCGCAACCGCGGATGGCGGGGGCGTTGTCGTCACGTCCCCGTTTCGGCGCTTCCCGTTGTCTCGGCCAATGTCAACGATGCCAGCCTCGATGCCTATCCTCAGGTCGCAGTCACGCAGCGTGTTTACTCTGTGAGAGATTATGAAAGCTGTTCTTCCTTCAATCAGTTTTTGAGTCGCCTCCATGATCGACCGCTCTGTTACCGAATCGACCGCGCTCGTCGGCTCATCCAGGATCAGGATCGGCGCATCTTTCAAGAACGCACGGGCAAGACCGACGCGCTGACGCTCGCCACCCGAAAGGCGCATTCCGCGCTCTCCTACGATCGTCTCGTAGCCCTCGGGGAGCGTCAGGATAAATTCGTGACCGCACGCAGATTGCGCGGCCGCAATGATCTCGCTCCGGCTGGCGCTCGGCTTGCTGTAAGCGATGTTCTCCGCAATCGTGCCTGAGAAAAGGACCGTGTCTTGTAGGACCACGGCAAACTGGTTGCGCAAGTCCGCTACTCTGTATTCCGCGAGGCACCTACCATCCAGGAGAATGCGCCCCGTGTTCGGATCGTAGAAACGCATTAGAAGGCTGATCAGCGTGGTCTTACCGGCGCCGGTGGCTCCGGCGATTCCCACTCGTGCTCCTGGCAGGGCATCGAACGACGCATTCTTGATGACGGGATATCCGTCAATATATCCAAAAGAGACGTTATCAAAGGTTATGCGTCCTGTCGCACGTGTCAGCCCGCATGCGTCACTCCGGTCCTGAACGTCCGGTTCGTGATCAAGAATGGCGAACGCGCGTTCAGCGCTGGCGAAGGACGACTGCATTTTGCCGACCCGTTTGCTGGCGTTTCTCAACGGATCGTAGAACTGCGAGAGGTAGCCCATCACGAGCAGCAACTCGCCCAGGGTGAGTACTCCCGACTGCACGTGCAAAGCGCCGATGTAGAGCACGATCGCGCCGACACCCGCCGTTGTCGCGCCGATTAGCAGGCCGAACAAACCCTCCAACACGGAAAGGCCAACCCGCGCTTGGACGCCGTCCTCCGCCCGCCCGTAGAAGCGCTCGCCCTCTCGCTCCTCCTGTCCAAAAGCTTTGACCACTCGAAGCGCCCCCAGCACTTCCTGGATCACACCCATCGCCGAGCTTTCAAGGCGCTTCACAGTTCGGGCGCGCTGACGAAGCCTCATCTGGTACATCCTGGTCAGGACAAGCAACACCGGGCCGGCCGCAAGTGCAGCCACCCCGAGCTGCCAGTCGAGGGCCAGGATCACGTAGACCATCGCGATAAGCGTGAATGATGATGATAGAAAGGGAATCAGGCCGTCGATCGCCAGGTCCTGAATGGCGGTCGCGTCATACTGGATGCGGTACACCGAGTCGGCTGTCCCCTGGCGGTCGTGATAGCCCAGCGATATACGCTGAACCTGGGCGAATAGTTGGGAGCGAAACTTCAAAGTCAGGCGCTCACCTATGTAGGTGTACAGGAGCGTGCGAGCAAGGTCCTGCGTTTGGCGCAGGAGCGCAGTGAACACGAACAAGAGTGCGGCGAGCAAGATGAGCCGAGTCTCGGACGATTCGAATGCGTCGGGGACAAGGGGCGAGAGAAAGGCGGGAAGCGCCTCCTTGTGTACCAGAGCATCGGCGACGATCTTTAAGGGGATTGGTGAGAGAAGCGTCAGCGGCGTCGCCAGCATGCTGACGATGAAAAAGAGCACAATGAGTGGCCAATATGAGCTCGCGAGCAGCATCACTCGGATCAGCAGTCCGATGTCTCCGCCGCGCGGGATCAGCTTCATCTCGCCGTGTCCCGATATTCCCAAAGGGTGGACTTCACCACTCCCAGCGCCAGCGCCGCTTCCCAAAAACTACGCAGAGTAATTGCACCAGCGGTCAGCGCGAGCACCGCTGCTGCAGACCAGGCTCCGTCGATACCCGCAGCGAGCGCCAGCCCGCTGGTCGCGCCGATAACGGCGAGACCGAGGTTCGAAATCTCCGGCCAGGCTCGGAACAGCACCAATTGGTGCCCACCCCCATGCTCTTCGACACTCGATATCAGACGTGCCGACGAGAACATCCCGCCCCGCACCTCGAAGTCCCAGGCATCGAAGTCGCCGCCCGGTTGCCATGCGGCTTCCTGGCGCTTCAAAGAGCTAGCAATCGTCTGCGTCCGCGCTTCTATCGACTGCCACTCTTCGCGCCAGGCGCTCTCAGTGAAGGCGAACGGCAACGCCAGTCCGCGACCCCTGCGTCTCCACGGCGTCAGGCCATACTCGATGCGCCCGGATAGGCGGGCCATCGGTTGTACCAGGTGGAGTACTCCGGTCAGGAGATGCTGCCGCCACGCACGGGCTCCTGCCCGCTCGGGGAACGTGGCTCGGGCCGCGGCGAACACCGCTTGTCCTAATGGCGCCGCCAAGGCAATCAGGAGAAGCGGCCCTGCGGCCAAGAGCGGCATCCAGATCGCTCCGAGCGCGGTTACAGCTGCGAGACCGAGGACCGCCAGGTACCATTCGGGCATTAGCGGCAGCGATGCGAGCACCCCCGGCGCCGGCTGGTAGACCGACTGGAAGGGGGCAGTGCCCGCACGCCCCTGGTAGATGCGTCCGGCGGCCCTTTGAAGCGCCGTAGTCAAACCCCGTCCGTAAAGGCGTCCAGTCCAGGCGAAATGTCCAGCGGCGTTGTATCTCTCAGGCCACTTGCGCTCGAGGAGCGCTTCCGCTCGGCCGTACCCGCGCTGCTGTTTCGAGTACGTTCGCACCGAGTTTCGGCGGTGATGCCAGACAACGGCGCCGGCGTGAAATCCGATGCGGCGCCCCGAATCCGACAGTCGCCAACAGAGGTCGACATCGTCGCCCGCGCTGCGAAATCGTGAATCGAACCCGCGCGTGCCCTCGAGCGCGGTCTTGCGAAAAGCCATATTGCAGCCGGGGATGTGCTCTGCCTCGACGTCAGAGACAAGGACGTGCACCGGGCCGCCCGGTGAGTTGGCGACGCACTCCGCGATCATTCCATCGCCCGCCGGCGGTAGGTTCGGCCCTCCCACCCCAGCCCAGTCGCCTTGCGTGAAACGATGGGCAAGGTAATGGAGCCAATTAGGGTCTGGGTAGGCGTCGTCGTCAATGTAAGCGATGATTTCGCCCGTCGCCGCTTCGTAGCCGGTATTGCGGGCGTTGCTCAGCCCCCGGTTCTCCGTGCTGATCACTCTGACGCCGAACTCGCGGCCGATCGCGGCGGTCGCGTCCTTCGAACCATCATCGACGAGGATCGTCTCGAAGTCAGGGTATTTGAGACGTTGCAGGGCCTCGAAAGTGTCGCGGATAGTCCGCGCTCCGTTGTAGCTGCAGACGACAACTGAGATGCGAGGCCAAGGGCAGCTAGCCGGGAACGGCACCTCTGTAAAGGCTTTAGCAACGGTGGCCAGAGCCGGCTTCGACGCACGGGCCCTGTTCACCAGTCCGAAGTCCCAGTCTTCGATGTCGTAGCCGCCGCGATGCCACTCGTCGGTCCAGGCGAAGACGAATGCACCGGCACAGCCTTCCGCGAATACCTCGCGCACCTGCCAGTCGAGCACCTCAGCCTGCCGCTCCAGCCCATTTCGACGGCTGTCAAGCCCAATTTCCGTCATCACGAGTGGCTTGTCACCCGCCAGGTTCTGAAGGCGAGCAAGATACGCCTGGAGTCGCTCCCGCGTCTCCAGATAAACGTTGAAGCACGCGAAGTCCATGAACGACAGATCGAGGTACTCGGTGGTCGGATAGTTTACGTACGCCACGAGAGACCCGGGTTCCTCACGCTTTGCAATGCGGTAAAGGTGCCTGAGCCACTGTTCGATCCTGCGCCTGCCATACCAACGCACGATCTGCGCCGGAATCTCGTTACCCACCAGGTAGGCGAGTACCGCTGGATGAGCGGCGCAGATGCGCACGGCCTCTCGTACGGCGCGCTCGATCCCCTTTCGCGTCTTGCGGTCGTCCAAGAATCTGATGTGCTGCTCCCAGGGAATCCCGACCAGAACGTACAACCCGGATGACGACGCGAGGTCTAGCAGCCACCCAGGAGGAACTGTATACGTGCGAATCGCGTTAACTCGCGCTTCCACCATGCCTCGGAAGTCCGCCTCGACAACTTCCGGCGGCGGGAACATCGTGCCCTCGGCTTGGGGACGGAATGTCCCATAAGTGACGCCGCGGAGGTAAAGCTTTTCCCCGTTCGCGAAGAGGAACTTGCCTCGAACCTCCACCCTGGCGGCGCGGGCGATGCTGCGCCCTCGGCGCAGCGCTGCCTCGATCGTCATTCGACGTCTGCTCCCGAGAGCGCGGGAGGCTGCGCGATCGCGTCCTGGTGCGGTTTCGCGCCGTTGGCATTGGCCTGCGTTGCCCCGCCTATGGGCGGTAAAGCGATGTCGTTCTCATGCGGCGTCGAACCATTCCCGTTATGATTGGTCCCCCGACCGAACGACCAATACCGGAACCCGAGCTCAACAAGGAGCCCGCCGTTCAGCACATTCCGGCCATCGAGGACCGTCTTCCCGCGCATCGATTCTCTAACGAGAATCCAGTCCAGGTCGTAATACTCCTCCCATTCGGTGGCGAGGAGTAGGGCATCAGCCCCATCAAGCGCCGAATAAGGGTCGGTCCGGTAGTCAACTTCAGGAAGGACACGGCTTGCATTGACGAGGGCGAAGGGGTCGTGCGCGCGCACTGTGACGCCATGTCTGCGAAGTAATTGCGCGACACCTAATGCCGGCGAACCGCGGACGTCATCGGTATTGGGCTTGAAGGCCAGACCCAGGATCGCGACGACTGGGTCCTGGATGGCCTGCACAGCATCAAGCAGGAACCGGGCCGCGCGTTCGCGCTGCAGCTCGTTGGTCCTGTAGACAGCCTGCAGGATGGGAGTGTCGCAGCCGTTGTTGGCGGCGACCGAAGAGAGCGCAAGCAAGTCCTTCGGAAAGCAAGATCCACCCCAACCCAGGCCCGCCCTGAGAAAGGCCGGCCCGATTCGCCGGTCCAGACCGACGATCCGCGCAACGTCGTCAACGTTAGCGTCGAGCGTCGTGGCGATGTGCGAGATCTCGTTCATAAACGAGATGCGGGTGGCGAGTAGCGCGTTCGCGGTGTATTTGGCGAGTTCTGCCGAGCGCCTGTCCACGGCGACGATTGGCGCGTCAAGAGACGCGTAAAGCTGGGTAATGTCGACCGCTGCCTGGAGCGACGACGCGCCGATAACGACTCGGTCCGGCTGCAGGAAATCGTAGACGGCCGTTCCCTGGCGCAGGAACTCGGGGTTCGATACGACCTCGACCCCGGCCTCCATAACCGGAGCCATAACAGCGACGTAATCTGCGGTGCCGACCGGCACGGTGCTCTTGATGACGATCAACAACCCCCGCTTAGCGTACGGGATCAGTGAATCGACCGCCTGAAGCACATAACTCGTGTCGGCCGAACCGTTCTCCCGTGAAGGCGTAGGGACCGCGATGAAGACGGAGTCGTTGTCACTGATCTGCGCGTAGTCGCCCGTGAACCGGAGACAGCCGTCTAATTGGTGTTTCGAGACCAGCTCAGCGAGGCCGGGCTCATGGATCGGCAGGTCGCCAGCGCGCAGCCGGGTGAGCTTCTGCTCATCAACCTCGATGCAGGTCACACCATGACCTAACTCGGCTAGACAGGCTGCCGTAACTAGACCAACGTAGCCAGCGCCCACTACCGCGAGCTGTGCCACTACTTCGCCCCGCCTGTTCCAGCTGGGCCACCGTGGCTCGGTTTCGACTCACGCGGTACGCCGCTGTTCTGATCGTTCGGCGCACCCTCGTTCGAGCATCGTTTGTCCATTTCCGCACAAGTGGCACCGACCGGATTCATCCCAACTCCTTTACCGGATCTAAACCTTTATAGTTAGCAGCCTAATTCGGGTCACTGGGTCTGTCCGTTAATAAAGAGTGAACATGAGTTAATGGTGGGTGGACGCTTTGTTCGACGCGTCGCCGTGCGCGCCGCTCGACGCGCCGCCGTTCGAGCCACCGCCGTTCGAGCCGCTACCGCCGTTCGACGCGCCGCCGTTTGAGCGCTCGCCCGGCGGGTTGCCGTTGTCCGGCGGATGGCCTCCGCTACCCTGTCGGTCCGTGCCGTTGTCAGGGTGCTCGGTCTCAGCTGGGTTGCCGTCAGGTGCGTTGTTGCCGGGTGGATTTGAGTGGCTCGAAGGATCGTCATGCACCGGTGGATTTACGTCAGTCGGGGCGCTTACGTCAGTCGGGGCGCTTACGTCAGTCGGGGCGCTTACGTCAGACACGCCCGAAAGGGCGACGGCAGCATCGTTCACGGCGCTGTCGGTACCAGATTTGTTATCAAGATGCCCGCCGCCGGAGTCCGCAGCAGCCGCTTCCCCTTCCGGCGCGAGTACAAGCGAGCCTTTCAGGTTTTCGGCCAAAGGTGATAGTGGCTCGACCAGCTTGTCGACAACATGCCTCGGCACCGAGCGAAAATTCAAGTCGGCCGCGGCGGCCGCACCAGCCGTCAGGGCAAGGCAGCCGACGATTATCAAAGCGGCCTGTGCTATGGCGAAACCAAACCGGCGGCGGGTCCGAAGGCGCGAAGGGGGGGCGGACTGAGCCAAGCCACTCAACATCGATTCGCGGGCATGTCCTCTATTTATCGCTGACAATCCACCCGCGGCCCTCAGGGCTTGTGAAAAGAGCAAATGGTCCTGCAGCCAGTCGGCGTCCTCGGGGGACGCTCGCACAACCGTCTCAAGTGGTTCTCCACCATCGATTCGACGGAGGCAAGCGGTCAGGATTTGGCGGCGGCGCGCGTCCAGGGGCGGATCCTCCTCTTAGGCAGTCGTTCTGTTATGACAGTACAGGTGCCAAATCAGACGGGTATTGGCGAAAAAACGCCGAGACTCGTCAGATGAGGTGCCGCCGCAGCGCGGCCAAAGCCCGCGCTTGAAGCGCGTAGACGGCAGTCTCCGGGCGGCCGATTATCTGGCCCGTCTCGACCGCCGAAAGGCCGGCGAAATATCTCAAGAGCACTACTTCACGCTGGCTCTGAGTAAGGCGGCGCATCGCATTGTTCAAGTCCATTCGAGCGGCGAGGGCCGTGGCCTCATCCGCCGGCGTAACGGGGTGGGGATCGACCGGTTGGTGACCGTTGCGGTTGAGCGTGACTGTGACGAGCCCTATGCGGCGCTCACGGGCCTTGTTGCGGAGCGTTTCCTTCACGATATTACCCGCGATCCCGTAGAGCCAAGCGAGTACTGGTCGCCCTCGGTAGGCATAGCCGTCGATCGTTGCGAGCGCCCGGTCGAATGTTGCCGAAGCGACATCTTCCGCCTCGTCCCGCGACGCCAGGCGACCAAGGGCGTAGCGGTAAAGCCGGTCGAATTGCCGCTCAAACAGAGTCTCCCAAGCAGCTAGCGAACGTTCTTTTAAGAGCCGGGCGAGCTGTTCATCGCCTGCGGTCTCTTCGCGGGCCGGACTAACGAGCAGCCTTTGAGCCGATTCTCGATTTTGTGCTGCCACGTACTTCCCCCCGCATCTGAGGTTGCAATCCTTGGTTGACCGTTTACGGAATCTTAACCGATTGTTGTTTGCAACTTCCACTCCCTTGGATCGGCGATCACAGGCCCAACTACAGGCCCTCGACGCCCGGCGTCGCCGGCCACGGCGGCGGGCGCGGCACGGCTCCGCTGCCGGGGCTGACAGATCCCTCCTGAGGCCGGCAGGCCTTTCGATACTCAGGATTGAGCGGGACCGAGGCGCTCTAGGCAGTCGAGGCCTCTTCTTCTATAATCATCACTCGCTGCCAACATCGAGAGTGAGAAGGAGGCAATCAAAATGCCCAACCGCGCGGAGTCTCTAGCAGATAGGTTCGAGCAGGCAGTCGCCGAGTTCGCGAGCACGATCGAGCGGATTCCGGACGACAAGTGGAGCGCGAAGGAAGGCCCCGAGGGCTGGACGGTCGCCGGCGTCGCCCAGCACGTCTCCGGGCAGTTCCCGCTCGAGATGCAGTACATCACCGCCGGCGCTGAAGGCAAGCCGCTACCCGGGTACTCGTGGGACGACATCAATGGGATGAACGAGAGCCGCGCCGAGAAGAACAGCGCCGCAAGCAAGGCGGACGTGCTTCGAGAGCTGCGCGAGGGCGCGGGTTCGACGGCGGCCTATGTTCGCCGGCTGAGCGACGAGCAGCTGGACCGCACAGCAGCGCTGGCGCTCGCAGGCGGAGCGACGGTGAGCGCGCAGCAGCTGATCGAGGGCGGTGTGCTGATCGATCATGTGCTTGGGCACATGAAGAGCCTGCCCACCTGACAGCGGGCGTTGAAGCGCGCACAGCAGCGGGGCCTTGGTGGCTTCGCTCGATCCTTCGATACCTCCCTCCACAGGCGGGCCTACGGCAGGATGAGCGGGGCGGGGCGTTGTTGCGATGGCGGAGCTGCAGGGCGTCACGCGCCCGTTAGAAAGCGGCGGGGAACTTCGCGCATCATCAGGTCGATGGTCTCGCTGTCGACGCCGGCGTCGCGTAGGGCGGGGAGCGCGACGGTCGATAGGAAAAGGTAGCGGGTCGGGCCGCTCGGGGCGGCGGCGTCGCCGCGATGGCGCGCGGAGATCGGCGCGGGCGCGTAGTCGTGGCCGAGCATCAGGCGGTGCGCCCAGCCTCGGCCGATGAGCGCCTTGACGGTCGCGTTGCGCTCGCGCCAGTCGGGGCGGCCCTCGGCGCCGGGGTAGCGGTCCATCGAGAGATAGACGCCTGTCTCGAGGAGCGATTCGAGGTAAGCGACGTCCGTCGTGTCCGCGCTGTGGCCGATGCAGATGCGGTCCATCGGCGCGCCTTCGTCCAGGAAGATCTCGACCTGGCGCGCGCCCACCTTCGCCGGCGCCCACTGGTGGGTGCTGATCGGGCAGCCCGTGCGCTTGAGCGCGCGGGCGGCGCCGCGTAGGACCCGCTCGGCCGGCGGCGTCACGCCCTCGGTGTCGTTGGCGACCTTGATGACGCCGGCCTTGATGCCGCTGTCTCCGATGCCGATCTCAATCTCGTGGACGAAGATGTCGGCGATGCGGTCGATGCCGCGCTCCCAGAACGAGCGCGGGACGTCGCGCCAGATGCCGGTGGCGGCGACGATATTGACGCCGGAGTCGCGCGCCACGTCCCGCACGAACTCGACGTTGCGGCCGAGGTCCGGCGTGGTGAGGTCGATGATCGTTTCGACGCCGCCCGCTTTCGCTTCGGATAG
>VBEJ01000224.1 GCA_005882985.1 Chloroflexota bacterium | reverse complement strand
GTCGAAGAGGTAGATCTCGAAGCTGTTGACCATGACGTCGGTGACCATCAGCCAGAAGATCAGGAAGAGGATCACCCAGGCATCGATATTCAGCGTTAGCCGCGACGGCCGCACTAAGAAGCGCTGGTAGGCCGCCATCGCCACGCCAGCGATGACGAGCACGTTGAAGGTGTCCATAAGCGGCCGCATGAGGTAGTCCCAGACGTCGCCGAGGTTCTTCTCGAAGCTAATGTCGTGGTCTATTCCGTTCAATAGGAAGTTCAGCGTGCGCACCTGGAGGACGATGAAGCCCCACCAGATGAGCGTGTGCAGGATGCCGGAGTACCAGTAGCGTGGCCGTACGACGCGCGAGTTGCCGAGCAGGTAAGGGAAAAGCCCAACGACGCGCTCGATGGTTTGGCCGAAGCGGTTCACCCACTGCGCGCTCGTGAACCAGCGGAGGCGAACGGAGACGGACCAGAGGAAGAAGGCGAGAAAGCCGATGAGGAAGGTGTAGAAGAAGACGTTGCCGGGAAAGTCAGTCGATGGGGCGGATGGCGGCATTCATTCCTCCGGTCAAGGCGAGCACATGATACGGGCGGGCCGAATTGAGGGTCAAACGGGTCGGGACGGTTGTCAGTTGTCGGTTATCGGTTGTCGGTTGTCGTTCCTACGGCGAGCTAGTGGGCGCTGCTTGGGACGGCGACCAGACGGGCTGGGAGTCGTCGGCGGGATCATCGGTGAGGCGGGTGACGCCGGAGCCGTCGGGGTTCATGACGTAGAGCTCGCGGTTGCCGTCGCGGTCCGATGCGAAGGCGAGGCGGGAGCCATCGGGCGACCACGAGGGGTTGAAGTCCTCAGCGCGGTTGCTGGTTAGGCGGACGAGCGCTGCTCCGTCCGTATTCATGATGTAGATTTCGCGGTTGCCGTCGCGTTGGGAGGTGAAAGCGATGCGGTCCCCGAGGGGGGACCAGTCCGGTTGGAAGTCGTCGGCCTCATGAGCCGTCAGGCGTACAGCGTTCGTACCGTCGGCGGCCATGCTGTAGATCTCGCGGTTGCCGTCACGCATGGATGTGAAGGCAATGTGTGTGCCGTCCGGCGACCAGTTGGGATGGAAGTCGTCGGCGGGCTCGTAGGTGAATCTGGTCTGCGCCGATCCGTCGACGTTCATCGCGTAGATCTCGCGGTTCCCGTCGCGGCGGGAGGTGAAGACTAGCCGCGTCCCGTCGGGGGAGAAAGAAGGCTCGATGTCATCGGCCGGGTTAGCAGTTAGGCGCGTGAGGCCGGTGCCGTCGATGTTGACGATGAATATGTCGCGGTTCTCGGACTGCAGCGACGGATTCTGACCACGTCCGCCACCGCCTCCACCGCCACCACCACCTTCGCCGGGCGTCTGAGTGCCAGGCGTCTGCGGAGCGGTGGTCGGCTGGCCCGGGCTGGACTGGCCGATGGCTTTCGCAGTGAATGCCAAATGTTTGCCGTCGGGGGACCAGGCGAGGTCCGCCTCGAAGCCGGGGATGTCGGGAAGGGCGGTGACTTCAGAGCCCGCGGCGTTGACGAAGTGGACACTTCGTTTCCCGCCCGCTTCGGAAATAAAAGCAAGGTTGCCGGATGCCGGCTGGGCGGGCGGTGGTGGATCCGCGCCGCTGTTCGATGCTGGATTGTCGCCGCCTCCGGAAAGCAGAAGCACGAGCACGCCGGCAGCTACGATGGCCGCAGTCGCGACGGCGCCGCCGACGATGAGCAACGCCGGCGGACGAGTGCGTTTGGTCGCAGCCGTCGGAGCCGCCGCCCAGATGACCTCGTAGGCGGCGAGCGGGTCGGAAATCCCTTTGAGGGTCAGCGGGCCAAGATTGAAGAACGTGAAGCCGCCGCGCGAGCCGACCAACTCGCGGACGAGCCCGGAGGCGCGGACCTGGCCGCCCCGAGCGCTGTCGCAGAGGCGGCGGGCGATGACTACCGTGGTGCCAAAGTAATCCGCTTCCTCACGGACGGGCTCTCCGACGTGCAGTCCGATGCGGACGTGCAAGCGCATCGACGGATCGCGTTGCTCGTTATGCGCGCGCACCGCTTGCTGCATCGCGACGGCGCAACCGACGGCGTCGACGGCAGAGTCGAAGGCAACCATGAAGCTGTCGCCGATGGTCTTGACCTCGCGCCCGCCGTGCGCCGCGACGGCGTCGCGGAGAAGCCCGAAATGGACGCGGCGCAGTTCTTCGGCCTGGTCGTCGCCGAGGCGCTGCATCAGCTCCGTCGAGCCAACGAGGTCCGTAAAGAGAATGGTGACGGTGCCCGAGCGCGATTCGACGGCCATGGCAGGGCGATTATAGGGGAGCTATCAGCTATCAGCTATCGGTTATCTAATTGTCGGTTGTCGGTTGTTCAATATCGCGAGGCGCCGATCAAAGGCGCACCGGCAGGCTACGACAGATGCTTCCTTCGTCGGGATGACAAGTGCCGTCGCGCGGCCGTTGTTCAGCGTCCCGAGGGGGCTTCTGGGAATGACATATTCGCGCGGACAGACCCTTCGTTCCTCAGGATGACAGCGGGCGGCAGGCAACCGCGGGAGTCAGGATGACAGCGGGCGGCCTAGCGAGAGCGTGCCCCAGTATCCCGAGCTGCGGATGACAGGCGTGACGACGTGTGGGACAGATCCTTCCTTCGTCAGGATGACAATCGGGGCTGATACAATCGCTTCGGAGTACCCGCCGCGCGGGACGGACTTCTTCTAGAGCTGTGCTCCGAACTAGATGGATCCTGGGGTGTGCGGCAGCCGCCTCTGTATCCCGCCGCGCAGATCTCAACCGCGACGTCTTAGGGGACAGATCCTTCCTTCGTCAGGATGACACGGTGCCGTCAGGATGACACGGGGGGAGGGAAGCATGCGCTTCCCTGCCCCGTCTGATTG
>VBEJ01000073.1 GCA_005882985.1 Chloroflexota bacterium | reverse complement strand
CGACGCTGGATGTCGAGGCGCTCCCGGCAAACGCCTCGAACCCGAACCCGAGCGGCGGCCCGCCCGTGCGCCCGTTCCACCAGACGCTCCTCTGCGAGGCGACGGACCTCGGCCACGGTTGGGCAGCCTCGCACACAGAGTGGGATAACGGCGCCCAGGACGGCTTCACGACCGCCAACTCCGAGCCGGGCGTCGAGCCGTCAGGGCGAAGGACGATGGGCTACTACACGCAGCAGGACTTGCCCTTCTACTACCAGCTCTTCTCTACTTTCGCGATGGGCGACCGCTACTTCGATTCGCTCCTCGGGCCGACGTACCCGAACCGCTTCTACCTGCTCGCCGGCACGTCGTACATCGATACGGACCAGCAGTATGCCGAGACGACCAACCGCATGCCGATGGCTCCAGACGACTTCAAGGGGCGCTCGATCTTCAACTCCCTCGACGAGGCTGGAATCACCTGGAAGGTCTACGGCGCGGAGCCGGTGCTGACCTTCGCGAACGAGTTCGCCTTCGCCCGCAACCATGTCCCGCCCCAGATCGTGAACATCACGCAGTACTACGCCGACCTGGCCGCGGGCACTCTCCCGCAGGTCGCCTTCGTCGACCCTCTGTTCGTCGCCAGCAAGAACGTCCAGAGCGACGAGCACCCGCCGTCCAACGTCCAGGTCGGACAGAAGTTCACCCACGACGTCATCCAGGGGCTGATGGGCAGCACGAGCTGGAACTCATCGGCGCTATTCCTTACTTATGACGAGCACGGCGGCTACTTCGACCACGTCCCGCCGCCGGCGGCCCCGCTGCCCAGCCCCGACCCGAACAACCCCGGCCAGGACCTCCACCCACCGACGCCCAGCGACCAGCCGTACGGCACCTTCGACCGCTACGGCTTCCGCGTGCCGGTCGCGGTGGTCTCGCCCTTCGCGAAGCAGCACTTCGTCTCGCACAACGTGCACGACCACACCTCCATCCTGCACTTCATCGAGACGCGCTTCGGCCTGCCGAGCCTGACGAACCGGACGGCGCTGGCCGACCCGATGCTCGAGTTCTTCGACTTCGCCAACCCGTCGTTCACGACTCCTCCTTCCCTGATCACGCCGCCGGTGGACACGAGCCGCCCGGAGTGCGCCGAGGCCCCGCCGGACGGTGACCTGGACGGCGATCCGGACCCGTTTGACAACTGCCCGGCCACTCCGAACGCCGATCAGGCGGACTACGACGCCGACGGCGTCGGCGACGCCTGCGATAACTGCCCCCAGACGCAGACGAGCGGCGACCAGACGGACAGCGACGGCGACGGCCGCGGCAACGCCTGCGACAACTGCCCGAACGTCCCGAACGCCGATCAGGCGGACGCCGACGGTGACGGCGTGGGCGACGCCTGTGACAACTGCCCGACAGTGTCCAACGCCGGACAGGCAGACCAGGACGGCGACGGTATCGGCGACGCCTGCGACCCGGACCGTGACGGCGACGGCGTCCCGAACGCGAGCGACAACTGCCCGACTGTCCCGAACCCCAGCCAGGCCGACGCCAACGGTGACGGCATCGGCGATGCCTGCGATCACGACGTGCGCGTGAGCAAGTTCTCTACCGGCGGCCGCGATCTCAGTTTAGGCGCCGATAACACCGTCTTGCGGCAGGTGCTCGCGCGCTGCCAGGGCCTCAGCCACCACACCGACATCATGCGTTGCAGTGTCGAGATCGCCGGCCTGCCCGGCGGTTGCACGGCGCAGAACGTCGATACCGGAGCATCGGTGGCCTCGCCGGGAGGGCTTCTCGTCGACAATGTGTCGTCGTACGTGCCTGCCCAGGAGAAGAAGTTCGACTTCAAGATGCGGATCGCCTGCGCTTCTCCGCAGAACGCCGCTCTGGCGCTGATCGCCCGCGCGGACCACGACGCCGACGACGGCCTGGGGCCCGATGACGACGACATCGCGCCGGCGAACAACCGTGTGACGCGCCTGCACCGGCTGCGCTAGAAGCTCAGGCGACGCGAAGAGGATCGTAGTTGACCGGCTCGCCGGGATACTTTGCGAGCCACTCTCGCTTCGTTAGCAGGAGGCGGCTCGCTCAGCCAAACGTGCAGTCGACGGTTACCTTGTCCAAGGCCCGCTCGAGAACCGCGAGCTCCTGGTCGTCGAGTTGCGCGACGAATAGTTTCGCGACCCCGCGTAGGTGGACCGGCGCGGTCTCGTTCAGGCGGGCCACCCCGGCGTCGGTTAGCGCAACCACGACACCTCGTGCATCCGCATCGTCGTTGGCTCGAGCGACGAGGCCTTCACGCACCAGCCGGGCGACACGGCGGGTCATTCCCGACCGCGAGATGAGCGCCCGCAAGGCAAGATCCGTCATGCGGAGCTCACCCCCCGCCTCGGCCAGCTGAGCGAGCACGTCGAAATCGGCCAACGCTAAACCGGTCTCCTTCTGAAGGTCAGTGTCCAGTCGGCGCATGAGCGTGGCGTGCGCCTGTAGCAGTGAGCGCCAAGCGTCCAATCCGCGCTCGCCCGGCAACTGCTTCGCTACGAGCCGGCCGAAGAGAACAGCGAGATCCCGGTTATGTACTTGCATGTGCAACAAAAAGACCTTAAGATGTTTGCAGTTGCAAGTATACCTCAGAAAGCAGCCAGAAAGGAAGGCTCTAAATGACCGAACTCAAGTCCGCCGTCGCTATAGCACCCAGCCGTCGGTTCGGGATCTTGGCGGAGGACCTCCGCGTTACGCGGACCGCCGCCGCTCTTGAAGCCAATGGAATCAGCGTCGTCCGTGCCGCAAATGCCGCGGAGGCGAAACGGATCGTCCTCGGTCTCATCCCGGACGGATCCCAAGTTCATCAGGGCGCGTCGCAGTCGCTGGAGGCAGCAGGCATCACGGACGAGATCGAGAGGTCGGGCCGGTACGAGCCCCTGCGCCCGCGAATCTGGAGCATGGACCGCGAGACGCAAGGCGATGACATTCGCCGCCTGTCGTCGTCACCGGACGTGATGCTCGGCAGCGTTCACGCGGTCACCGAGACCGGATCGCTGGTCGCGGCTTCGGCAAGTGGCAGCCAGCTGGGGCCCTACGCCTCGGGTGCCGGGAAAGTCATCCTCGTGGCAGGGACGCAGAAAATCGTGTCCGACGTAGAGGAGGCATTTCGCCGCATCGATGAATACGTCTTCCCGCTCGAGGACGCGCGAGCCCAGGCTGCGTATGGCGTGAACAGCGGCGTGAACAAAGTTCTCATCATCAACAAGGAGTGGATGCCGGGCCGCACCACCGTGGTCCTCGTCGGCGAGGTCCTCGGGTTCTAGTACAGGGAAGGAGCAACCCATCATGGCCACCCAAATAGACACGACACAGCGCGGGGTCGTCCCTGGCCCAGGACGGCCACATCCCCCTGTGACATCGACGCTGGGTGTCGGGATCATCGGCGTCAGCCCTGTCCGGGGCTGGGCCGCCACCGCCCACATCCCGGCGCTGCGCGCGCTCCCGAATTACGAGATTCGGGCACTCAGCGCACACAGCGCGGAGTCCGCGCGCGCAGCAGGCCAAGCGTTCGGGGTCAGCGCGGTGTTCTCAGAACACGAGCAGCTGGTGACCCAACCAGACATTGACGTTGTCGCTGTTACGGTCAAGGTCCCGCACCATCGAGAGCTCGTCTCCGCTGCACTTGCCGCGGGCAAGGCCGTCTACTGCGAGTGGCCACTGGGCCGCGATCTGGAGGACGCGCAAGCGATGGCCGCGCTCGCTGCCGAGCAGGGGGCGCGCACGGTCGTCGGGTTGCAGGCCCGCCAGGCCCCGGCGATCGAGTTCGTCCAGGAGCTGCTCTCCGGCGGATACGTCGGCGAAGTCCTCTCAACGACCATGGTCGGGGTGTCGGTCCTGGGCGACGTCGTGGGCCAGCCCAACGCCTATATGCTCGACAAGACAAACGGGGCCAACCTGCTCACAATCGCCGTCGGCCACAGCCTGGACATCCTCAACTACGTGCTGGGTGAGTTCGCTGACCTATCGGCCATGTCGGACCTCCGGAGACCGCTAATCACCATCGAAGAGACCGCGGAGCAGGTAGTGAAAACGGCAGCCGACCAAATCGCGGTAATCGGCACCCTCACGTCCGGGGCGACCGCCAGCGTCCACATCCGTGAGACCGTGGCCGGCGGTACTGGGTTCCTGTGGGAAATCAACGGGACCGAAGGAACGCTTCGGATTACCGCTGACGCCGCATACCCCGAAATCTATCCATTGACCGTCGCGGGAGCGCACGGACGGAACGAGCCCGCCGAGCTTGCTTTCCCGGCGGCGTTGACACAGAAATGGCCCGCGCTCACCAGCCTGGAAGGAGCGCCCGCCTACAACGTCGGGCGTGCCTACGCTGCGCTTGCGGCAGACATAGACAGCGGGACGCATACCGTGCCGGACTTCGCCGACGCCGTCCGGCGCCACGAGCTCATCGCCGCTATCGAGAGGTCCGCGGCTTCAGGGGAACGCGTGAAGGCGTAGCCCGCAGAACTCGTCACCGGCGGCGCGGTCGATCACCACGACGCGGGTTGACGCGCCTGCACCGGCTGCGATAGTCAAGCCGGGCCCGGCGTATCATGTCGCGAAAATCGAATACGGACGGAAACGCCCGAGGAGCCGCGAGTTCCGCGCCGCACTTTGTCAACAAAATCGCAATCGTAGGCCTGTTTAGCTTGACCGGCGCTCTGCCCCGATTTTCAAGACGCGGGCCTGTCCGTTACTGCCAATCAAGCGCCTGCTTCACGTATGCGCCCAAATCCTCCTTCGTTCTCTCGGTGCTTCCCAATTCCTCATTTGTTATGTCGCGCTGACGCCTCTAGGCTGGAACAGAACATAACGTTCGCCCAAAGGGAGGGCATCTGAGAGGTAGCCGTTTGCCCGCAGGACGGCACCGGTGTTCTGCGCGGAGTTCACAGAAACAGCTCCCGCCCGGCTGTCGGCGCAGCCGGAAGCACTGTTCTCACCACTTAACCGAATATCCACACTACTTCCGTAATTCCATGCCTGGAGCAACGTCTATCTGCTAGCGGGCCATTTATAGCCCGTGCCCTGAAGGAGGGGAGACATATGGCAAAGGACAGGAAGCCTCTAGGAATACTTGCGATGCTGGCCGTTAGCGCGATCTTGGTCTCGGCCGTTCTCGCCGTTAACGCTGACGCCGCCCGCGGCGCCGGCAAAGGCGGCGGGAAGAACGGCGGCGGATCTACACCGCCTCCAAGCACGGCGACTTGTTCGGTTACGCCCAATCCAGCGACCCAGCAGCAAGTCGTTGTGATCACGGGGTCCGGCTTCGCGGCGAACGGCAGTGTGGGCATCACGGTGTCGGGCTCGGGCGGGACCCAGATGGGGTTCGCAATGACCGACGAATTCGGGGCCTTCTCCAGAGAGTGGACTGCCAGTTGGCCGGGAACAGAGACGGTCACGGCTGCCGGCGGAGGCGCGACCGGAACCTGCACATTCCAGACGGTTTAGACGACCGGACCCAATTGGCCCGGCCTCGACGCTGGTCTTAAAGCAAAGAGGGGAGGAGCACTTGCTCCTCCCCTCTTCGATCCTTCCCGCTCCCGCTCTCACCGTCGCAGCATTCAGCTGAGCACGGCGGGTCTAAGGCGGTCAAAGCCGCCTTGCGTATTCGATTATGGCTTGGTCACCGATATGGTCGCGTTGACCGTCACCTTGTCCGTCTTGGTCAGCGTGTTGCCGAGGGTATCGGTGGCTGTGGCCGTCGCAGTGTTCTGAACGGACACGGTCCCGGTGCCGTTCAGCAAAGTGACAGTCGTGCTGCACTTGAAGTTGAAGGTCTCACCGGAGTTCATCTTGCCGTCGTTGTTGGAGTCGCCGGTGTTGTGCACGCCGTCAGCCTTGAGGTCCTGAACGACCGGCGAGCACTTGTCGTCTGACACCGACGGATTACTTAAATCGTTTCCTGCGCCTGCAGCAGCGGTATTTGTCATGGTGTAGCTGTACGTCACCGTTGCTTTTGGCGCGGCCGATTTTGCGGCGCTCATCGACGGGCTGATAACGGTCACGGTGGCCTGGGCCTGCTCCTGCGCGTCGCATATCGTGGTGGTGTTGGGCGCGGTCGTGCAGAACGTTATCGTGAACCCGAGCTTGTCGGTGCCGGTCGCCGTTGCCGTGTTCGTCGTGGTAGCCGCGAGCGTCGTCGAGCACGTGAAGACCCAGGTCTCGCCAACCTCCAGGGTACTGTCGTTGTCGCCCGTGTCATCACTGCCACGCGCGAGCGGCGTGCACTTGTCATCCGTCACCGAAACGCTAGTAAGGTCCAGGTCGGTCGTGCCATTACCGCCGGTTGAGTCATTGCTCTCCCGGTAGGTGTAGGTCACGGTGTCCACGTTGGCCCGCACCGTCGTCGGCGAGGCTGACTTGGCTAGGGCTGTGCTTGGACTGATGACCCGCACGATGATCTGGGTTTGCTCGTCTTGGTCGCATAGTGTGTTCGCAGGCGGGTTGTTCGGATCGGCGCAGAACGTCACGTCCTGGCCGTTGTACGTGCCGTGCGCTGTGCCCTTGATCGTGAACGACCCGGCCGTGCTGAACGTCACACTGCAGGCGAACGTCCAGGCTTCGCCGCGGTCCAGCTTGCCGTCGTTGTTCGTGTCCCCGCCGGTCTTGAGCGGCGTGCAGGTGGCGCCGGAGGGCGTGGAGCTCATGGTGACCGACGGGTTCAGCAGCGGCGATGTGCCAAGTGTGCTGTCGTTGGTCTCGGTGAACGTAAAGGTCACGCTGTCGCCCTTGTGGACCAGGATGTCATTCCCGGCGTTCGGCGCTGGCGAGGTCGAGAGGCTCAGCGTGGTGCTCGGCCTGCATGTGTTGAAGGGGATGACCTCAAAGTCCTTCAACGTAGCCGTGAACGACCCAGAAGACCGCGTGTGCGGAATGAATGTGCTGATGCACCCGGTGAACCCGAGTGACAGTAAGTTAACGGCGCCCTCCATCAACTCATTCTGGGGGATGGATGCCACAACATTCCCGCTACTGTCACGGCAGGCCCAACCACCGCAGGGCACAGCAGTAGCGCCGGCGTTGGTTACAGCAGCGATGGCGTCGACCGGAACGCCCGGGGCGCACCCGGCGGCGGGAATAGGATTACATACCTCGTTGGCGTCGCTGGCAGTTCCACCGGGACAGTCCGGGTTCGTGCCGAACCCGTTGGTGTCGATGCAGGCCACCTCCTGGTAGTGGGGGGCCGTGCCGAACCGTACGCCGGAATCGCTACCGTTCGTGCCGGCGGCAAAGTCACAGACGGTCCCGTTCAGACTGGTCGGGTTCGCCGTCCCGTTAGTTACCCAGCCCGGCGCGTTGTCGTCGGAATGCGTATCGGCGTTGCAGTGCCACTGGGCCAGTGAGAAGGTGCCTAGCGACCCGCCTGTCGTGTAGTCGATCGAGGCGATGAAGTCCCCATGCGTGCGGTGGCCGTCGAACTTGCCCGCGCAGGTCGCGGGCGGGCCGCTGGGGTTGAGACTCACAGCCCCTTGCGTGAACTCGAAGTCGATGTGCGTATCGCCGTTGTTCACGACGCGCTCGGCGCCGAAGAAGACTTCCTTCAGGTCTGCGACCCCGGAGGTGGCGTGCGAGCGGCTGACGGAGTAGACGTTGCCGATGTCGTCCTTGGGTGGCACCGAAGCCGTGCTCCAGGTCTCGACGGCAATGCTCCCTTTCGCATCGAGCACCAGCGAGTCGCCGTTTTTCTCACCGCCCTGTCCGGTGTAAACGGTGGGATCGCCGTCGGCTGTCTGCAGACCGGTCCTGGGGTTGACGCACGTGTTCTGGTCTGCGGACAGCGGGTCTACCTTGAACGCGATCGCATCGATGTTGTTGGTGCCAACGGTCCCGGCCGCCGTCGGGACGGGCGCGATCGGCGTCGTCTGTGCGCCAGCGCCCTGCCCGCAGTTAAACAAGCCCCCGGTCCCGCTCAGGTTGACCGTGGTAAATCCGGTCTGGGCCGTGAAGCCCGCCGGACAGCCCACTGTCGAGCTGCTGCTCGTCGGGCCGGTATTCGCCCAGTCGTACGGCGGGTCCGCCGAGGCAATGGTATCTCTTACGTTGCCATCTCCCCCCGCGTTGCCCGACTCCATGAAGTTGGACGGCGGCGTGGCGGAGACGTTCATCGCCGCTACTACGAGCGTCAGTATCACCAACGCCAGCAGCGCACCGAGGCGCGCCGGGTGGCGCGCCATTCCTGTGATGCTTTTCGACAATTCAGTCACCTCCTTCTATTTCGTGGGGCGAAATTACGCCCGGCATAAGCGGGCGTTCAGTGCTGCGAATCACATAATCATGGTTCATGGGCACTCCCTTTCCCGGCGGGGAGCCGGCAGGTTAGGACTATCAAAATTGATGGGCTAATTTCCGGTATTCGGACGAGACTAGTGCTCGAGAGCCAGTCCCGGACCTTGGGCGTAAGGGCAAGTCTATAGACAACCTCCTGGACGACAAGTCCTGGCCTGGGGGGGGTCAACCCGAGCCGTACTCAAGCGACAGCGAGCCCGCGAATTCGGGCTGGTCGCAGAAGAAGCCGCACCCCATGGCGTCTCGTTAAGATTACGTAAACGTCAGGTTATCCACATCAATAATGTATGTCAAGGCGTACAGTTTAAGGGATGGTTAACAAACTGTAAGAGGCGGTTTGGCACACGTGGTGCGTGGGATTCCGAGCGATTGTTTTGTAGTTCGGGCTGACAATGACGCTGGTAGACTCATCCGCGCGGTAATCGGTTAATATGGGGCCCCAGAGGGAGCCGAGAGACAAGCCGGCTCGGCGAAGGGGGCATCCTGTCATGCGGCCAAACAAGCTCGTCCCATCGGCCATTGCCGCCGTGCTGCTGGGGTTTGTCCTCACCCTGGCCGGCGAGGCGGGCGCGACGGGAACCTTCGAGCCGCAGATCTCGCAGCGCTATTCGTCCAGCGATCCGGGGTCGCATCCGGACGTGGCGACGACGTACACTCTCGGCCTCGGCCCGGACGGGCGGCCGTATACCGCCGACGATACGAACGACTACAACTTCGGGGGGATAGTGACTTTCTCGCCGACGGCGCGCCTGGACGCCGACGTGCCGGACGGGGCAATTGTGGGCACTCAGCTGTCGCATGAATCGCTCGGAGTAATCAATAACCCTTGTGTAAATACCGCAAACTTGCAGTTCACCCTGATGGACGCAACGACAGACATTACGAATACGGTAGAGCCGCTACGCTGGGATATCTTCAATAATCTCGCGATAATCGCGGGCGATACGGTCCAGCTCGACGGCGCCCCGATGCGCGAGGAGGCGAACGAATGGCTGGTGCGGCAGGAGCTGGTCTTCGAGCCGGGCACCAGGCTTCCGAACCTCCCGCCCTTCGACCCGTCATTGGGCTACCCAAGCGTTACGGTCTTCCAGCAGCGGTCAGCAGCGGGCGCGGCCACACCTCCTTCTCCGACACCGACGACCGACATCTGTACCCCTCTCGAATACGATAACGTCGCGTTCGGCGTGAGCCGCGACAACCCCGACACGGCGGCCGGCGAGGGTGGAATTCCGTTGCTCACGCTGCCGGAGGCCGGGACGCCGCTAAGAACTGTCAGCTACACTTTCAGTCAGGGAGATGCCGACGGGGACGGCTACGAGAACTCGCTCGACCGCTGTCCGTTCCACGCCGACACAGTGTGGAATCCCCGAATCCCGAGACGGCCGGGGCAGCCTCCTCCCGGCGATAGCGACCTCTTTTTCGGCCAACCACTCGGTGACGGGATACCCGATGTCTGCGATCCCACTCCTTTCGAGCTAAGCGCAGCACCGAGCGGCCAGCCCACCGACCACGACGGCGACGGCTTCGCGAACACCGGCGACAACTGTCCGCTTCATTACAATCCGGACCAGAAGGACCGTGATCTCGACGGCATCGGCGATGTCTGCGATACGCCGGGCAGCGACCCGGGGACCGACTGCGTATGGCCTGACTGCAGCGGAAGTGCTCCGCGGCCAATTCCCGGTCCTCGAACCGTGGCCGGGAAAGGCCCGCTCGTCGTTGATGGCGCCGCCCTGACCTGCATTAGGACATTGACGTTCGTAGCCGGCGGGGGCAACGACGCCGCCGCGAGCGATTGCAGTGACACCTTGCCCGCGGCATCCCCGACGGCAACGCCCAGCGCGACGCCTTCGCCTTCCGCGACGGCCAGCCCAACAACTACCGCTACGGCCACAGCGACCGCGACGCGCACCGCCACACCTTCAGCGACCGCGACGCCAACGGCCGGCCCCATCCCCACTGGAACACCAACGCCGACGCCGAGCGCCTGCATTCGAGACGACACGGACTTCGACAACGACGGCATCGACAACAGGCGGGACAAGGACGACGACAACGATGGCACGAGGGACGGCCGCGACCGCGATGACGACAACGACGGTATAAGGGACCGCATTGACCCTGACGATGACAACGACGGAATTCCAGACCGAGATGACCGGGACGACGGCGGGCTCCTATGCCTCAATGATGAGGACCAAGATCACGACGCGGACGATTGGCGAGGCCAAGCGCCTGCGCCCGCAGTCCAGGCCAGTCATGCCTCGCGCGCCGCGGAGCCATAGGCGCGGCGCTTGGCCGCGGAGCGGTATTCCAACCGTCGTTAGGGCCGCACTCAAGGGCACTAG
>VBEJ01000072.1 GCA_005882985.1 Chloroflexota bacterium | reverse complement strand
TTCCCGTGGTCATCGCCCCTCCCGATTGGGATGGCGCGGAGCTGGAGGAGGCTTATGTCGAACTGGGAACGATGGTCAATTCGGGCCAGTTCGATGGCCTTCCGAATGAAGAGGGAAAGCGCGCAATCGCCGAGTTCATCGAGGAGAAGGAGCTGGGCAAACGGACGGTGAGCTATCGCCTGCGGGACTATTTGATCTCGCGTCAGCGCTACTGGGGAACGCCCATCCCGATGGTCCATTGCCCAAAGGATGGAATCGTGCCCGTTCCCGAGGACCAGTTGCCGGTATTGTTACCCGAGGACGCGGAGTTCAAGCCCACGGGCGATTCCCCGCTGGCTAGACACGCGGCCTTCGTGAACACCACTTGCCCGAAATGCGGGGGCCTGGCGAAGCGCGAGACGGACACCATGGACACGTTCATGGACTCCAACTGGTACTTTATTCGCTACCTCAGCCCTCACTATGACCGCGGCCCGGTCGACCCCGAGATGGCGAGGCGCTGGTTGCCCGTGGACCAGTACACCGGTGGCGCGGAGCACGCGGTAATGCACCTCCTTTACGCGCGTTTCTTCTGGAAGGCGATCCGGGACATGGCCCTGGTGGAAGGCGACGAGCCGTTCCTGCGATTGTTCAACCAGGGCCAGATCCTTGGCCCCGATGGCCAGCGCATGTCGAAGTCCCGAGGCAATGTGGTCGCCCCGGACGAGCAGGTAGAGCGCTACGGTGCGGACGCCTTCCGGCTGTACCTGATGTTCATCGGGCCATGGGACCAGGGTGGGCCGTTCGGCCTAGAGGGCATTTCCGGGATCGAGCGCTGGCTGAACCGCGTATGGAACCTCGTGCAGAGCGCGGCGTCGTTCGGTGGCGATTCAGCTAGCGCGCTGCGGCACATCACGCACAAGACGATTCGCCGGGCCACAGAGGACATCGAACACTTTCGCTTCAACACGATGATCTCTGCGCTGATGGAAATGACAAATGAGATGACGCACGCGCGAGACACGGGGCCTGTTGGCCACGCGGCGTGGAATGAGGCTCTCGAAGCGCTGCTGTTAATGCTGGCACCCCTCGCGCCGCACATCGCAGAAGAGCTATGGGAGCGCTCTGGCCGGCCGTACAGCATCCACCGGCAATCGTGGCCCGCTTGGGACGAGGCTCTCGCGCGGGAGAATGAAGTGACGCTCGTCGTTCAGGTAAACGGAAAGGTGCGGGACCGGATCCAGGTCCCTGCCGACATTGATGAAGCCAGCGCGAAGGAGCTCGCAAAGGCCAGCACCCTCGTGCAGAAGCATCTTCGAGACGGCGAGCTTCAGCGCGTGGTCTATGTGCCAGGCAAGCTGGTCAATTTTGTCGTCGGCGCCTAGATTGCAACTGCGACCACTCGTGCGTTCGGCGAATCCGCAACGAGTCCGTAAGGTACCGCCGCCCTCGGTAGCTTAATCCGTCGGGTAAACTGATATCCGATGACGGAGCAGCCCGTCTGGACCGAGACGGACTCCCGTGATTTCCTTCATAGAGCGGAAATCGCGGTCCCGGCGCGCGAGGAGGAAACGCGTGCGCTGCTCGATCTCATCTCTTCCGAGCGGGCGGGATCGTCTCTTGTGAAGTCGTGCTGGATGCAGGCCGGCCATGCAGTTTGCGAGGGATGCCGCTAGCAATGCCATCGACGTCAGCTTCACGCTTGATCATGGTGCCGCAGGAAGAAGTGTGGGCGCTTCTTTCGGACATACGGAATGCTGGGCGCTGGAACTCCGCGTGGTCGAGCATTGTGTTCACATCGAAGCAAACGCATGGCCCGGATACTAGGTTCCGCGCCCGCACCGACGGGGGCGAGACGTTCGAGTTCGTGATTTCTGCCTGGGTCGCCCCCGAATATATCGAATTCACGCCGGTTCGTGATGAAAACGAGCGATACGGTATAACACTCGAATCCCAGGCGTTCCGCCTCCAGCCGGAGGGCGAGGGGGCGACGCGCGTCGACCTTAGCGCTAGAGCCTCCACCCATGGGATTAGGGGCTGGGCCCTCGGCCTGCTCTTCTGGCGCGGATACCAGAAGCAAGGCTTGAGTGCAGCGCTCGAAAAGCTCGAAGCCGCGTTGCCGTCCGAGGGGTTGGACGAACCACAGGAAGAGGCGACGCCTGCCACCGATTAACATGCGGATCTGGCGCTGGTTGACATTCGCCACTGCCTCCCTCGCGCTGCTCCTAGCCGTGAGGCCTGCACCCGCTGCCACAGCCGAGGATGCCGTGCACATCAAATCCCACGTCTCGTATGATGTACGACCCGGCCAAGAGCCTGTACACGTGGCGTGGGATGTCACGTTCGAGAACAACGATCCGCAGACAACCGCGGAGAGTGAAGATACGGTATTCTTCTACGAAAACCTGACAATCCCGGTGTTGCGCGGCGCCTCTGCAGTCTCGGCGATATCCTCGTCGGGGCAGCCGCTGGCTGTCAGTCTAGGCGAACCAGGACGCAGCGCAACCGTTTCAGCCTACGTCTCGTTCGATCGAGCTGTATTTTACGGCGAGAGTTATAGCTTCAGCCTGAGCTACGAACTTGCTGAAGTGCGAGCGCCTTCGCTACTCGTTACACCGTCATACGTATATTTGCCTGTGATTGCAGGCGGAGACGAGTCCACGGTGACCGTATCATCGCCGGCATCCAATGGCTGGAACGTAACTCTTGAAGCGAGTCAATGTGCTCAAAATGGAACGACCTTCACCTGCTCTGGCGCCGACGCAGCATTCCTCGCCGCTGTACTGGAAGTTAGCAAACCCGACGCAACCGCAAGTTTAGCCTTCGACGTGCCGGTTGGGCCCAAGAACATTTCAGTGACGATGAGCTACTTTCAGGGGGAGAGTGGGGTAGCGGAACACATGAAGGATCTTGTGACAACGGGCCTTCCGCTGATCCAGGAACTCTACGGATTTCCATACCCGGGGCCTACGAAGTTAAGAGTCGCCCAGGGAGGGCAGCAGGCCGTCCTCGGATATGAAGGCATTACGTCGTGCGGTCAAGCCGCCAACTGCAGCGTAATCGTCTCACCCGCTGCAGACGATATAACGGTCCTGCACGAGCTGGCCCATCTCTGGTCTGGCATCTACGGAAAACGATGGCTTTCGGAAGGCTTCGCGCAGCTCATCGCTGAGGAAGCGGCACGCGCGCTACCTGCGGGCCTCGTGGCGAGCCAGCCTCCGGAGAAGGAACCTAGCCCTACGGACCTTCGCTTGGATGAATGGGGCAACGTCGCGTCTCTGATTGGCGCCAACGAATCGGCGTTGAATGTCGAGAACGCCGGCTACGATCGGTCGCTGCGCTTTGTCCATCTTCTAGAAGCCGAAGTGGGGGGTGAAGCGCTCCGGCAGGTAAATGCCGCCCTCGCAGCTTCGGGAACGTCCACGGATAGCAAGCGTTATTTGGACCTAATCGAGAAGCTTGGCGGAAAGCGAGTGGACGATCTCTTCGCGAAGTGGGTATTTCCATCGTCCATCCAACCGGTGCTCGCAAAACGCCGATTAGCGCAGGAGCGATTGCAGGAACTAATTGGGCGCGCGGCGGACAAGAGCCTGTCTACCGATGTGCCCGACGACATACGCGCGAATATTGATGCCTGGCGGTTTGACAACGCGATCGCCGCGACGGATAAGGCGGAATCAGACTTCGCCGGCTATGAGGAACTCGAACAAGCGCTATCTGACCTTACGAGTGATGCTGAAGCTCAGGGCCTTTCACTCTCGCCTTCAATCAGCGATGCCATTCAAAATTGGGAGTTTGACAAGGGACGCCGAATGCTCGCCGATGCGGTCCTGGCAGTAGACGCCTATGCCTCATCACGCGAGCAAGTAGACGCTAGGCGCGGTCTGTGGAAGCGGCTCGGACTGGTGGGGGCGGATCCCAACAATGATTTGACTCACGCATCCGAAGCCTTCGCACGAGGCGATTTCCGGGAGTCTTTGAATCACGCCAACCAAGCGGGGGCGAAGGCGCAGGCTGCATCTGGTATGGCGTTTCGTAAGCTGCTAGGGCTCGCCCTCGTGTCCGCTGTTTGCGCCGGAGGGATCGGCACGGCCATCTGGACCAGCCGCAAGCGCGAGAACCCATTCTCGCCGGTCTAGCCGGGGCGGTCCGCAGCGCGATGCTCGAGCGCGTTTATGCCTTTACGGACGGTCGTCATGAATCCGTCGAGCTCTTGCTCGAGTCGCTTTAGAGTCTGCAGGGCGTAAACATCGGCCTCCCGCATTTGTGAGCGGCTCGACTGTTGAGCGTCGTCGAGGCGGCCGCGAGCCTGCTCCTCCGCGCTCCTCAGGAGGTCCTGAGCCCGCGCTTGCGCTTCGGCAACGACCTCGCGGGCGCGGTCCTCCGCCGCCTTAACGACCTCCGTTTGTGAAAGCCGCTTCTCCATTTCGGCTTTGGACTGCTCAACCAACTGTGCAGCCTCCTCCTGCGCCGACCGTAACACGTGGTCACGGCGTTCCAGCACATCGCGCGCATCGTACACTTCGCGAGGAACGGCAACTCGCATGCGGTCAATCACATCGACGAGACGCTGTCGCGAAATGACGAGGCCGCCGCCGACGGGCAACCGCCGCGCCTCCGAGGCCATCTCCTCCAGCCGGTCAATTAGATGCAGAATATCCAAGAGCAGGACTCCAGGGGTGGAACCCGGGTCTCCCTCCCCTATCTCGCAAACTTCTTTTCAAGTGCCTTGCCAACATGCAGGGGTACCAGTTCTCCAACGTCATAGCCGAGGCTGGCTACCTCGCGGATGCGATGCCCACTGACATATAAGTGTTCGAGGCTGGCCATCATGTATACCGATTCAATCTCAGGTGCCATCTTCTTGTTCATCAACGCCATGTCCAACTCCGCTTCAAAGTCAGTCACCGCGCGGATTCCGCGAACCAGCACCTTTGCCTGCTCACGTCGGGCGAAATCGACAACAAGCCCCGCAAAGGCCTTCACTTCAACGTTGCGAAGGTGCTTGACCGCGTCCCGGAACAGACTCACTCGGTCATCTGTGCTGAACAGGCATTTGTCTTCGTCCATATCGTACACAGCGATAACGAGACGCTCGAATAGCGTCGACGTTCTCTGAGCAATATCGACGTGGCCGTTAGTGACGGGGTCGAATCTGCCGGGGTAGACGGCTATTAGCAAGCATTACCTCCTAGCGGTAGATCGATATTCCGCTGTCGCCATGCCGTCGGGAGCTGACGAGAGCCAGCCCGCCTATCTCACTTTTCGCCTCATTTCGAGCGCTGTGTTCGAGAACCAGAAGCGTCTCCCTCTGACGAACCAGGCCCCTTCCGGACAGTGACTCCAATACGCCAACCGCCCTTTCGTCCTCGTACGGTGGGTCAGCAAGCACGAGCGTGTATGGCCCACCGAGTTTGTCCAACGCTCGCACGGCCGACAGGGCGTATACCCGCGCCTCATGTTCGAAACCCGTGGCGCGCAGGTTTTGGCGGATAGTCTCACAAGTTGCGCGGTCCTGCTCGACGAAGTCACACCAGTCTGCCCCGCGGCTGATCGCCTCGATTCCCAGGGCGCCGCTTCCGGCATAGAGGTCGAGCACACGCGACATGTCAGCCTGGAGCGAGGCCAACGCGGAGAAGATGGCACCTCTCACAAGATCTGAGGTTGGCCTGACGACCGAATCGCCCCGGCGCCTCGAACGCTGCGGCGCAATCAAGCGCCGCCCGCGAGCGCGGCCGGCGATCACACGCATGAGTCCTGCCGCGCTGCGTCAAGATGTCGTCGTGACCTTCGTGTTGTCGTCAACGTCAACGCCGGTCTGCCCGTCGGGGCTCTGCACAGTCACTGTTACGACATTCTTGACTTCAGTGCCAGGAGTCGCGGGGGCTGGCCGCTCATAAGTGCACAGCACCGCGTCGGGGCCATTGGGATCGACCTCACTTCCGTCGTGGTCGTCTTCATCAAGCACAATGCCGATTACGGACGCCGCGCCACCGGCCGTCTTACAGTCCGCAATATTGCCGTATACGCTGTCGACCAGCGATGCCACCGTCACCTTGAGATTGCTGTCGTTGTCAATGATCACGAAGTATGTGATCGTGGACCCAGGCGCTGTCTTCTCGTCGTTCGTGGCATCCTTCCCGGAATCATCCCCGTCTGCGCGGACTCCCATTTGCACCGGTAACGTTGGCTTGGGCGGAGGTGTGGGCGTCGCTGAAGGCGCCCCCGGGGCTGGAGTGGGAGTGGGTGTCGGGGCGAACGTGATGAGAGGGGTGGGCGAGGTCTGAGGGCCCTTCTTCACGTCAATCAGCGTCTGGCGACCGAAACGACGCTCACCGTCGCTCACAACGAGAACGAGATTGTGAGGGCCTTCCTTCGGCGCCGTCCAGGTGGCGGTTGTACCGGCACCCGCGCCGAAATCCCCCCCGTCCGGCGACTGCCAAACGGGCAGCAGTGAGGTCTCGTTTGGACGCCGGATCGTGAGTGTAGCCGAGCGCATGAATTCCTTTATTCCCGGCCACAGATTCGCCACATCCGATTGGCCGGATGCGTCCGACACCGCCAGCCCCGCAAGGCGGTATGCCTGAACGATCTCGAGCTTGAATCCGGCACTGAATGAGTTTTCGATAATAATTCTTTTGCGCTCTGTTCCGCCGAGATCGAAGCGTACCGCTGCCGCGTCATCGTCCCAGCGGAGCGGCGATGCCCCTTCCGCTTGATCCAGGTTCTTGGCTACGAGCTTAACCGTAACGCCAGGCTTTATGTCATTCGGGTTTGCCGGCTCGCGCACCGCGGCTTCGGCGGCCAGAACCATAGCCTGCAGGTAGCCGATCGGCCGCGTGACGTCTCCAACCCCCTCGATGCTGTACGGACTGAGCACCAGCATTACTTTGCTCGGATCAACGTCTCCGACCACCTGGCTGATTGCCCGGGGCATGGTTTCCCAGTACGAGACCGGATCAGCAATGGGGAGGATTTTAATCATGTCCACCACTTTGCCGATTGCCTTCCAGTCGTATGCCTGCCTCTGATTAGTAGGCGGAGGCAAAGTCAGGCTAAGGCGCTTGTCACCCAACTGGTCCGCGAGCGACGTAACAAATTCGGTGAACTCACCTTGCAGTTCGACATCGACAGATGAGTATTCTAGGTCAATGCCGTCCAATTTCGAGTTGGTAACAAGCTTGACTATGGCGTCCGCGTGCGCTTTACGCCGGTTTTCGTCAGCCAGGATGCCGTTGACGGTTTTTGCCGTGTCTTCCCCGCTGCCGACTATCGTCGGAATCAACAAGTACGTTCGCTCGGGTGGTACCGATGTCGGCGTCCCCTGAACTGCTCCGTCGGGAGTTGGAGAATAATCACGCGGGCTAACGATCGTAACCTGTGCGTCACCGTGGAGGCTGCCACCCGGGGGAAGTGAGCCGACGACTTGATAGGGTTGGGCCGCGACCCTCAGAACGACGAGGTTGGCGGGGATGCTGTTAAATTCACCTTCAGCCCGGCCACTCCGGACTACCTTCACGTCCGTTAAGCGTTGCCAGCGACTCTCCACGAACGTGTAGAAGCCCAGGCCAGCAGGGTCCTCGATCTTCTCGCGAAGCGGAAGAGCGAACCCCGAAATCGGAGGCACGTCTTTGTCCAGATTGAACTCCACATAGTCACTAACTTGCTGAAGGCCCGGAGGGAGGTTCGGTACCCGTGACGTGAGGCGGCCACTGACACCGCCGAAATCTATATCCGGTCCGTTTTGGCCGCTGCTTGCCCCACCACTGTTGCCACCACCGAGCAGAGTAGATACGCCTACGACGAGCAGAATGACGATCGCGAGGAAAGCGATCGTGCCGCCGATAATGATCGGAGCTGGATCTCGTTCAGGCCTGCGTCGCAGCAGTCTGTCAAATGGCCCCTCCGGACGAGGCAGGTCGCGTCGGAACCGCCTAGCGGGCGGTTGCTCGCGGGGCGGGGGGCGTCGCATAAGTTAAGGCTGAACCAACTTCATCGTGTGCGGCGTTGCGCCGAGTGCCGACGTGCGCCCGACCGACTGTCAGCGGTCAGTTTAACACACGTCCTGCATCGCAAAACAGCGCCGTTGCCGAGCGCTATTTACAAGCAGCGGATCCTCGAATATAATGCATCGGAGGAAAGTCGCCACACACGACTGAGGGCGTAGCCTTCAGTCCTTTTTTTCACCAAGACCAAGGAAACTGATGAGTACCATGGCAAGCAAACCGGTCCCGCTAACCAAACAGGGGTTGGACAAACTCCAGAAGAAGCTCGACTACCTGCAGACTGTGCGCCGGGCAGAGGTAGCGCAGCGTATCCACGATGCCAAAGAGCTTGTCGGTGCCCAGAACACACCCGAATACGAAGATGCCCGAAACGAGCAGGCGTTCCTAGAAGGGGAGATTCTGAACCTGGAAAACATCATCCAAAACGCTGTGCTAATAGAAGAGGCGCACGACCACCAGCGCGTAAGTCTCGGCTCTACGGTCACAATTCTCAACCACAAGGGCGCACGCGATCACTACACTATCGTGGGCTCTGCAGAGGCCGACCCAAAAGCCGGGCGTGTCAGCAACGAATCGCCCGTAGGTATTGCGCTCCTTGGTAAGGGCGTGGGCGATGAGGCGCAGGTCAACGCACCCGCGGGCGTCCTCCGCTGGACGGTCGTCGAGATTAACTAACTAGCGACGCGAACCGAACGCAGACTACAATCAGGCGGGGCGTAGGCTGCCCCGCCTTTTCTCTTGCTATGGGTGAAGATGAAATCATGGCGTTGCGGCGCCGGAAGCTGGAGACGATCCGCTCGAAGGGCATCGACCCTTACCCGGCCCGCGCAAGGCGCACCCACACAACGAAAGCGGCCGTCGAGCTCCTCGTCCGCTCTCCCGATGCCCATGAGATCGTCTGGGTGGCGGGACGCGTCACGGCGATGAGGCGAATGGGGCGGGCAGCGTTCCTGGACATCAGGGATGGTTCGGGAAGGATCCAGGCCTATTTCAAGCAAGAGAGCCTGGGCGTTGAGGCTTACGAGCGCCTACTGCACACGGTCGACCTCGGTGATTTCCTGGGTGTCGAGGGCTCACTCTTTCGTACGAAGACCGCCGAGCCGACCATTGAGGCGACGAGCTTCACAATCCTGGCCAAGGCGCTCCGCGCTCCTCCCGAGAAGTGGCATGGGCTGCAGGACGTCGAGGTGCGCTACCGCCAGCGTTACCTTGATCTGATAGCGAATCCTGAAGTCAGGGAAACGTTCGTAACGCGGTCGAGGATCATCCAGCGGATCCGGCGGTTCATGGATGAACGAGGCTACCTCGAGGTGGAGACGCCGATTCTTCAGAGCACGGCGGGCGGCGCCGCTGCCCGGCCGTTCACTACCTACCACAACGCGCTCGGCCGCCAGCAATTCCTCCGCATATCGCTCGAGCTCCATCTCAAACGCCTGGTGGTCGGCGGCTTCGACAAGGTCTACGAAATTGGTCGCATCTTCCGCAACGAAGGTGTGTCGACCAAGTACAACCCAGAGTTCACGATGCTCGAATCATACGAGGCCTACGCAGACTACACCGTCCTTATGGAGATGGTCGAGGAGATGGTTTCCACCATCGCGGGTGTCGCCGTCGAGCCGTCATGGGGTCGCGGCAAGATTATCGACGAATTGCTGACAGTTCACGTAGAGCCACATCTGCGCCAACCAACTTTCTTGGTCGATTATCCCGTGGAACTCTCTCCTTTGGCCAAGCGTAAGACGGAGAGTCCCCATCTTGTAGAACGGTTCGAACTGTTCATCGCCGGACGCGAGGTCGCCAACGCCTACAGCGAACTCAACGACCCAGTCGACCAGCGCGAACGCTTGCTCCAGCAGTCGCGATTACGGGCAGCCGGCGACGATGAGGCAGAGACGGCTGATGAGGACTTCCTCATCGCACTGGAGCACGGGATGCCGCCCGCCGCCGGGCTCGGCATCGGGATCGACCGGCTCGTCATGGCGCTGACGGGCTTGACGTCGATCAGGGAGGTGATCTTGTTCCCAGCTCTGCGGGAGAGAGAGGCGTGAGCCGTGACGAAGCCGCGCAGGCGTGGGAGGCGATTGCGGAGGGCTGGGCAGAGCGCGTCCGGACCGGCACCGACCACAACCGCGTCTACCTGTTGGACACAGCGACGCTCGACGCCCTGGGCGATGTTGGGGGTCTCCGCGTCCTAGACGCCGGCTGCGGTGAGGGCAGGTTCGCGCGCATGATGGCGGAGCGCGGCGCACGCGTAACCGCCATCGATTTATCCTCACGGATGATCGAGCTTGCTCGCGCGGCAGAGGAGAAAGACCCGCTCGGCCTCGACTATCGCGTGGCGGACATGGCCGACCTGTCGCCTCTGGCGTCGGGCGAATTTGACATCGCGATCGCCTACCTCTCCCTGTTTGACGTGCGGGACTACGAGTCGGCCCTACGAGAGCTAGCGCGTGTGCTCAGGCCGCGTGGAAGGTTCATTTTCTCGATCAGCCACCCGTGTTTCTTCACACCGAGTTCGGGTTGGGAAACTAGCGTCCCGAACAGCTTCCGCGACGCCGACAGGCTCTACTTCAAGGTGGACAACTATTTCCCCGCTTCTGAGATCCGCTTCCGAATGTGGCCGACTGCGCCCACCGAGCTTATCAACTACCATCGCCCGCTCAGCGATTACGCGCACGCCCTCCGCGCCGCCCGTTTTCTGATCCGCGACATCCACGAGCCGATTCCCACGCCGGAGCTGGTCGAGAAACTCGACTTCTGGCGCGGGTATCTCCGCATTGCGAACTTCATCTTGTTCGACTGCGTTAAGGCGGGCTCATGACGAGCCCTTTTCGCGCAGTCATCTTCGACCTCGACGGAGTGATTTGGGACGGCGAGCCCTTGTACCACGAGGCGTTCAACGTCGTTCTCGGCCCCCATGGGCATACTGTCAGCGAGTCGGATTACTCGCAGATCATCGGACTATCGGTGGAAGCTGCCTGGGATTGGGTGCGAGAGCGCTTCTCGCTGACCGAATCGCCGACGATCTTCTATGGGGCATACAACGATGCCGTGCTGGAGCTCATGAAGCAGCCTCGAGAGCCGTTGCCCGGAGTCGCCGACCTTCTGACGCAGCTGAAGGTGCGAGGCATCCCGGTCGGGCTTGCCTCGGCGTCGCTGCGGCAGTGGGTCGACACGACCCTGGATGGCCTCGGACTAAACGGCGCCTTTGCTACGACGGTTACCGCAAGCGAGGTCGAGCAATCGAAACCCG